>NZ_JAGPBB010000079.1 GCF_018063565.1 Rhodoferax sp. | reverse complement strand
AATTTGGTCCCGCTGACAGGAATCGAACCTGTATCTAGCACTTAGGAGGCACTCGTTCTATCCATTGAACTACAGCGAGGGGAGCGCGGATTGTAAAGGTGCTGTTTTCAGTCATACCGCAAGGTGTAGATCAGGTCGACCGCGCTTTGCTCGCCGGTTTGGGCACGCAAGGTCAGGTTGCGGCTCAGGTCATAAAAGATGTGAATGACACCCATGGCGCCATTGAAGCTGCTTTCGTAAGCCACATAAAAGTCCTTGCTGAGACGTTTGCCCAAGGTCAGCGAGGCGGCGTTGGCCGCGCTGGTGCTGTTTTCTCCGGTGCTGGTCGTGCTGCCCGTGCCAAAACTGATTTCGTCCAGACCCAGCGCCTGGGTCAGGCCTTCGGTCAGACCCCGTCCGGATTTATCCAGCAGGGCGATGGCCGCCTGTTGCAGCAAGGCCGCTTCGGCACCGGCCCCGGTGGCTGAGCGGCCCAACAGCAGCCAGCCCAGCTTTTCAGCCTCAGGCAAATCCGGGTCGGCGTAGAGTGCAACGATGGGGGCCAGCGCGGTGCCGCTGATCTGTACGCCCACGCGCTGACTCAGTTTGGGGCGAATGGCCAGCACATTCAGCGCCGGGTTGTCGGGAGCGCCGTTGAAGCGGATCAGGCCGCGCTCAATGTCGAGTCGCTGCCCGTAAGTGCGGTAAGTACCACTCACGGTGCGCAGCGTGCCATTGAGCGTTGGTTGTGTGATGTCTTTCGCAGCGAGTTTGAGCTTGCCCGCCAGGCGGGTTTCCACACCCTTGCCGCGCACCTGAAAATCGTCGCCAGCATCCAGATCGACCTGCAGGTCGACGCTGAGCCGACGCGACTGGCCCCCCTGCGGCAGGGCACTTTTGTCGGGCGCTGCCACTGGGCTGATTTTTTTTGCTCCAGCGCCGCGCACCACCACATCGGCACCCAGCTGGGGCGTGTCGTCGTCGGGTAGGGTGAGCAGTGCCTGGTCGGCCTTGAGCGCGCCACGCAGTGACAGATGGGCGTTCTGCAGATCTGCGTCGAGCTTGCCGCTGACGGTGATGCGCCGGTCGGGCCTGGCGCTGACGCGCAAGGACTGCGCCTGTGCTTCCAGTTGCAGGTGCAGGCGGCTTTCTGCAGGGTTGCGGCTTGGCAGCATTCGGGCTGAGCCGGTGATGCTGAGTTCGCCCCCCAGGGTGTTGCCAGCAGGTTTGGCGCCGGAGGCCCCGGCACCGCGCAAGGTAAAGCGTGTGATATCGAGCTGCTGGTCATGAAACCGTGCGCTCAAGTTGCCCTGGCTGAAGTCAATGCCGTCCACCAGCGAGCGCACCGCCAGGTCCTGCGCCTGCAAAGACCCGGACCATAGAGGCTGATCCACCGTCCCTTCCAGGTTGACGTAGGCGTCCATGGTGCCTCGCAGTCGCCAACCAGGGGGTGCCAGCACTGACCAGGCCTCCATGGGCGGCAGGTCCAACTGCAAGCTGCCACCGACCGGTGCGGTGCCGGGCAAACGCCAGCCATCGGATTGACGTTGAAGCTGTGTACTGAAAGCCAGCAGTGCACGGCCAGCCTGCTGACTGTCCCAGCGCAAGTTGGCGGCCAGGCGGTCAGCGTCCAGATTGAGCTGCAGGCGTGTCTCGCGCATACCGGCGGGCAGCACCTGCTCGCCGACCGTACCGGGCAGCAGCCGCAGGTCGCCCGCACTGCGTTCCAGAACCAGACTGGCGTGCAGGGTATCGGTCTGTGACGCTTCCCAGTGGCCCGCGAACAACAGATCGCTACCCAGTCCGAGGTCAGCCAGGGTCTTGCCGCCCAACAGATCAACCCAGGCCAGGGGCACACCATCGATCTGCCCCTGGCTCTGCCATTGCGGTGCTGTGTTCGTTGGGGTGGTCCGGTCAGGCCATGCCGCTGCCTGAGCCCAGCGGATGGGTTGCCATTGCACCCTGCCGTTGCCCGCCATCGGACCCCGGATGCTGGCGCTACCCGCCGACACGGTGAGCGTGTTGCGGTCCGTGGCGGGCACCCAGTCCAGCACCAGCGGCGGATGCCTGGAGGTGTTGCTCGCCGGAGTGTTGGGGGCAGATTCGTCAAGACTGAGTTGCCAACGCTGTGGCACCTGGCCAATGTGCAAGTCGAGGTCCAGCTGTTGAATCTGTGCCTGCCAGGCACCGGTCTGCGCCTGTGCCAGCTGCATCGCCGTTCGCCAACCGAGCGATTGCGGGCCACGGTCCAGGTCACCGTGGCCTTGCACGCGGAGATTGGCCAGGCTCCCCGTCGCCTGCAGAGACAGATCGCGGCTACGTCCGGCGGCTGCCTGGGTGGGTGCGCCTCCCTCTATTTGACGCCATTCCATCTTGGGTGCATCGAGTTGTGCCTTGAGAGACAGGTTGCGTCCCTGGTTCTGCCAGCCGCCCTGCCAGTCTGCCTTGAGTTCAGCATTGCCACTCAGCTGGATCTGACGGATCGATGGCGGCAGCATCGGCCAGCGCGCCAACCACCGCGATGCCGCTGCCGCATCGGTCAGATGCAGCGCCGCCGATCCGCCTCCATCGCTGCGTCCCCATCGGCCCTCGGCGCGGCCGGTCAGCCCTGGCAGCGCAAAGCTGACCTGTCCTGCGGTGGCTTGTGTCACGCTGTGATAGTCGAGCTGGGCCTGCAATTGGGTCGGCCCTGCAATGAGTTGCAACTGGCTCAGCCGGAGTTGTGGTGCGCTCCACACGCCGTTGGCCAGGAGCTGCAAGGCCGGGCCACCCTGGGGCAGCGGTGAGGTCAAGGCCGGCACTTTGTTGGCAAGCCCGCTCAGGGCCAGCTCAAAAACCGTGTTCTGGGCGACCTGATGTGCGGTGATCTGGCCACTGATGGCATTCTTTGGCAGGCGTGAGTCAATGGTCGCCGGGTTGATGTCGTTGAGCTGCAGCTGGGTTTGCCAGTGTCCCGGATCCGGCGCGCCGCTGACCGTCTGGAGCTGACCTTGCGCGCTCACGCTGCCCCCTGCGCCCTTTGCCTGAAGTGTGCGCACCAGCCAGGCACCCTGCGCATAGGTCAGTTGGGCGTCAAGGCTTTGCAGCGGCAGGCGTTGCTGGTCCAGCGGTCCGGCCTGGGTGTTGCGTGCCGTCAGGCTGGCTTGCCAGGTCTGCGCCTGCGGGTGCACCGACAGGTTGCCGTCCAGGTGGGTCTGTGGCAACTGTGGCCACAGTGTGGCCAGATTCAAGCCTTGCCACTGTCCCTGCGCTTGCACGATGAACTGCGGCTGCCACGGTGCCAGTTGTGCCGTCAAATGCACCTGCACCTGCACCGGCAATGGCACGCTGCTGCGCCGGACCGGTCCGCTCGCCGGGCGCAACTCGGGTCGCAGGTTGACCTGCAAGGCCAGCCGTGCATCGCGGCCGGCCAGATTGCCTCGCAGCTCTGCCTTCGCTGCCACCGCCAGAGCCTCGGTGCGGCCTGGCACCGGGCTGGTGATGCGGCCCTCGGCCGTCAGGGCAATGGCCATCTCGCCCTGCGCCTGCAGCGCTCCGGCAAAACTGTATTTATTGGACAAAATATGAGCATAGCCCTTTTCCAATATATGTTTACTGCTATCAAAAATATATTCAAATCCGAGCGGTCCAAAGTGCTGCGGTGTACTGCCACCCCACGTCAGTGCCCCCAGCTGTACCTCGGCCTGTACCCTGATTGGCAAACTCAGATCGGTCGGCACGGGGGTTGGTGCCATTGCTTGGGGTGGGCGCTGATCGTCAATCACCAACTTGCCGATGCTCAGCTCGCGCAGCAGCAGTTCGCGCTGCCACAATGCGGCGGGTACCCAGTTGATCTGAACCTGCTGCGCTTCCACACTCAGGCCATCCCGTTGCCAGCGTAGCCAGCCAATGCGCCCACCGTGCGCCAGCGAACCGTCCACGTCACGCACCTGCAGGGTCTGCCCGGCGGGAAGCCAGCGCGGCAGTTGCGTGAGGGCGGTTGCCAAAGAGCTGTCGGTGGCGGCCCAGAGCCAGAACACCACCACCGGTGTCAAAAGCACCAACAACAGGCTTGAGGCCGCGATCAGCAGCAGGCGCAGGCCGGGTCTCAAAATGTGAAACCCACGTTCATGTGCATGCGGAACTTGCGCACCTCAACGCCATATGCCAGGTCCATCTGCAAGGGTCCGACCGGGCTGCGCCAGCGGACCCCGGCACCCAGCCCCACCTGCGCTCGCAACTCGCTGGGTCGGTTCGCCACCGCGCCGGCATCGATAAACACCACACCCTCCCATTCGGTCAGGACGCTGTTGCGGGTGATCGGGCGTTGCCATTCCAGACTGCCGGTCAGCATATAACGGCCCGCGCTGATCTGCCCGTCCTCCAACTGGGTGCCAATACTGCGCAGTCGGTAGCCGCGAACACTGTTGTCACCACCGGCCAAAAACAGCTGTGTCGCGGGCAGACTGGCGTCAGCCTTGGCCAGCACGGCACCGGCTTGAGCCCGCAGCGAAATTCGGCCATCACGCGAATCTCGTTCTTTCTCATGACCCAGAGGCCAGAAAAACTGCCAGCGCGTCAATACCCGACCATAGGGCACACGTTCACCGCCCAGCGTTACCCCACCCCCCAGATCTGCGCCAAAAGCCCAACCGCCGGTTGGGAATGGCATGCTGTCGAAATAGCGCACGGTGAAGTTGTAGACCGCACTGATCGATTGCGCTCTGTCTGCGTCCGCCAGATCGCTGGCTGCGGTGTCTGAGCGTTCATACTGCAGGTAGTAGTGTCGGTCGATACGCTCCTCTTCCTTGCCAGAACCCACGCGCCAGAGCTGGCTGAGAACGTCAAAACTGCCGCTGGCCTGCTGCATGATCACCATTTCGGCATTCATGCGCCAGCCCCGCTCGTTGGGCGGCGAGATCAGGCCGGTGCCGATGTACTGGGTTTCCCGATCCGCTGAGGCCTTGCTCTGGGTGCGCCAGCTATTCGTTGGAAACTGGTTGTGCACGTGTTCAACGCTGACCCGGCCACCACTGTCGGTGCTGGCACCAAGCCCCACCACCACCTTTTGCAGTTTGGCTTCACGCAGACTGATCAGGACCGTGGCCGCCTGCGGTGGCGACCGGGTATCCACCGAAATGAAGGCGGTGTTAAAAAAGCCGCTTTTGGTGAGTCGTTCCTGGGCCTGCACCAGTTCCTTGTGTTCGTATTCGGCACCGACGCTCAGGCGGGCCAACTTGCGCACCAGTTCCGCATCGTGGCGCTCCAACCCGCTGATGCTCAACTCACCCAGCCGGTACAGCGGTCCCGAGTCGAGCATGACGTCAAGGCGCACCTGGCGGGTGAGTGGGTCCACGTCGGCCAACGACGCGCTGATGCGCCCGGTCGGGTAGCGCAGCGTGCTGAGCTGGCGCAGGGCCTGTTGTTTGGCATCGTCCCAGCGCGGCTGGGTAAAGCGGTTACCTGCGGGCAACTGCCAACTGTCCTGGATCAACTGGCGCTGTCCGGCGGCGCTCGGGTCATCGGCAATGGCACCGGCAAAGCGCAGCATCACCTGATGAATCCGCACCGCTTCACCCACCACGACACGGATGTGCACCTGCCGTTGCCCGGCCAAAGTGGCTCGCTGCATCTGAATCACCGGCGCAAAATAGCCCAGCGTGGCGACCAGCTTTTGCGCATCGGCCTGGGCCAGGGCGATCAGGCGGTCAATCTCCTCATCACTCAGGTCCGCCGTGGTACGGTAGCGCTGCAGGTCCAGGTGGCGTTCGAGTAATTGTTTGATTTCGTCGTTGGCCTCAACCGTCAACACAAATGCAACCGGTGGTGCGGTCGCCGCCGGCCCGGCAGCCGATTGCGCCAAAGCCAGACCGTGCGCCAGATACAGCGCCAACAGACATAACCACTTCAACATGTCATTGACTCAGCTGCCGCATGGCCTCTTCCAGCCCCTTGAGCGTCATCGGAAACATGCGCTGACCCATCAGCTGCTGCACGATGCTGATGCTCTGGCGGTACTGCCAAACGCCCTGCGGCTCGGGGTTGATCCAGGCAAATTTGGGGTAGGCGTGAGTCAGGCGGCCCAGCCATTCGGCGCCGGTTTCTTCGTTGCTGTACTCCACGCTGCCACCGGGCTGCAAAATCTCGTACGGGCTCATGGTGGCGTCACCAATGAAGATCAGCTTGTAGTCCTTGTTGTACTTGCGGATGATGTCCCAGGTGGGGAACTTTTCAGCAAAGCGACGGCGGTTGTTTTTCCAGACAAAGTCGTACACGCAGTTGTGAAAGTAATAGAACTCCAGGTGCTTGAACTCGGCCTTGGCGGCGCTGAATAGCTCTTCAACCCGCGCGATGTGTTCGTCCATGGTGCCACCCACGTCCATCAGCAGCAGCACCTTGACGTTGTTGTGGCGCTCCGGGCGCATCTTGATGTCGAGCCAGCCGGCGTTGGCCGCGGTTGAGCGGATGGTGTCGTCGAGGTCCAGCTCGTCATGGTGGCCTTCGCGGGCAAACTTGCGCAGGCGACGCAACGCCACCTTGATGTTGCGTGTGCCCAGCTCCTGCGTGTCGTCGTAGTCGCGGTAGGCGCGTTGCTCCCACACCTTGACGGCGCTTTTGTTCTTGCCTGCCCCGCCAATGCGGATGCCTTGTGGGTTGTAGCCGCCGTGTCCAAACGGGCTGGTGCCCCCGGTGCCAATCCACTTGTTGCCGCCGGCGTGGCGTTCCTTTTGTTCTTCCAGGCGTTTCTTGAGCGTCTCCATCAGCTCGTCCCAGCCCATTTTCTCGATGGCCGCCTTTTGCTCGGGCGTCAGGTCCAGCTCCAGCGTCTTGCGCAGCCAGTCCAGCGGCACCTCCTGGGTGAAGTCGGTAACCAGTTCCACGCCCTTGAAGTAGGCGGCAAAAGCCCGGTCAAACTTGTCGTAGTGCTTTTCGTCCTTGACCAGGGTGGCGCGGCTCAGAAAATAGAAGTCGTCGATCTTGTAGCCGCTGGGGGTGTCGTCATCGTTGAGGGTTTGCGGGGTTTTGGGGCCGACCACGCCGAGTTTGAGCGCTTCGAGCAGGGTCAGAAATTCTTTGACCGACACCGGCAGTTTCGCGGCGCGCAGGGTGTAGAAGAAGTCAATCAGCATGGTGCAGTGCTACAGCCAGTTTTCAACTTGGAGACCCGGCACGCGTGAAAACTCGCGTGTGTTGTCGCTGACCAGTGTCATGTTTTGGGACAGGGCATGTGCGGCAATCCATAGGTCGTTGTTGCCAATCGGTGTTCCGGCGGCCTCCATCTGCGCGCGGGTGGTGCCGTAGTGTGGCAAGGCGTTGGCAGGCAGGGGCAGGACCGGAATGGCGATGAGTAGCGCGTGGAGGTGGTGAGCCAGTTCTGTGGCGCGTTTGGAAGGCGGGAGTTTGCTCAGTCCGTAACGTAACTCGCCCGCGCTGACGATGGAAATGCCGAGTGCGTCCGGGCTGCTGTCGAGAATGCGCTGGTTCAAGACGGGCGATGCCTCCCGCAGAAAGTGGCTGACGATGTTGGTGTCGAGCAGATATTTCATTTGACTTGAGCAGCATCGGAAGTGAGCAGGGTGCTCCAGTCACGGTCTTGTGGTGCCGGGTCAATCAACTGGGATTCCACCCGCTCCAACTGCTGGCGCGCCTCAGGACTCAAGGGAGGAAGACTCTGCAAAATGTCTCGCACCGTGGCCTTCTTCTCGCGCAGGACGATTTCATCCCCCCGGCGTTCGATCAAAACCCGCTTGGAATGCAGTTGGAATTCTTTGGGCAGGCGCACAGCCTGGCTGTTGCCTGACATGAATACAGCAGCGGTGGTGGTCATGGCATGTACCTTCAATCACAATATACAGATTGTATATGGTTGACTTGCGCCGCGATGCGGCAGTGAGCTTGCAATCGCGGTGGATTGGTTGCCAAATTGCCCTGCAGCCCAATCAGAACAGTCGCCAATAGCTACACTAAAGATAGTGACGTCACGCGACGTTCAGTGTTCCTGGTGCTTGCAAGCTCAGCGTGGCTTGTCCAGCGAATACAGCAACTGCGCTTTGACTTCAGGCCATTCACCGCTGCGCAGGCTGTACATGACGGTGTCACGGATGCTGCCGTCGCGACGCAGGGCGTGGCCACGGATCACACCGTCTTTTCTGGCACCAAGGCGTTCGATGGCGGCCTGGCTGGCATAGTTGAAGTTGTCGGTGCGCCAGCCAACCACATGGCAGTCCAGCGTCTCGAAGGCGTGGGTCATCATCAGCAGCTTGCAGGTGCTATTGACATGCGAGCGTTGCACGCTTTTGGCATACCAGGTGTAGCCGATTTCGACGCGCTTGACGGTGGGAAGAATGTCATGATAGCTGCTGGAGCCCAGCACTTTGCCGGTGGCAGACTCGGTCACTACAAATGCAAAGCGGTTGCCAGTTGCGCGCATGGCCAGGGCGTCTTCGATGTACTTGCGGGTGTTTTCCGGCTCGGGCACGGAGGTGACGCGGATGTTCCACAGTTCGCCATCGGCAGCGGCGGCTTGCAGGCCAGCCTCGTGTTCCAGTGCCAGGGGCAACAGGGTGATGCCGCGGGCTTGCAGGGTGATGGGTTCGACAAAAGGCATGGGATTCCTTACTCAAAACGCCAAAATTCAGTTGGAGATCTAACCCGCACGGCAGGCCCTCTGGGCGGCTTCCTCATACTGGGGTACCAGAAATCGTTAGCGGCCCAGAGGGCCTGCTGTGCCAGACGCTGCGTGTTCACAAGTGTGTCACCGGTTTCGACTCTGCATGAACACCAGCTTTTCAAACAGCGTCACGTCCTGCTCGTTCTTGAGCAGCGCCCCCACCAGGGGCGGTACCGCAACCTTGTCGCCCTCGGTGTGCAAAACCGAGGCCGGGATGTCTTGCGCCATCAGCAGCTTGAGCCAGTCAAGCAACTCGCTGGTCGACGGTTTTTTCTTCAGGCCAGGCAGGTTGCGCACGTCAAAAAAGACTTTCATTGCCGCATTCAGCAGTTCGGCCTTGAGGCCGGGGAAGTGCACATCGATGATCTGCTTCATCGTGGCCGCGTCGGGGAACTTGATGTAATGGAAAAAGCAGCGGCGCAAGAAGGCGTCGGGCAGCTCTTTTTCGTTGTTGGAAGTGATGAACACCAGGGGTCGGTGGCGTGCAGCGATCAGCTCGCGGGTTTCGTAGCAGTAGAACTCCATGCGATCCAGCTCGCGCAGCAAGTCGTTGGGAAACTCGATGTCGGCTTTGTCGATCTCGTCAATCAGCAGCGCCACCGGCTGCTCTGCCGTGAACGCCTGCCACAGCACGCCCTTGACAATGTAGTTGTGGATGTTCTTGACGCGCTCGCCGCCATCGATGTCTGACAGCTGCGAGTCACGCAGGCGGCTCACCGCGTCGTACTCGTACAAACCCTGCTGTGCCTTGGTGGTGCTTTTGATATGCCACTGCAGCAGTGGCAAGTTCAGCGCGCTGGCGACCTCTTCGGCCAGCATGGTTTTGCCGGTGCCGGGTTCGCCCTTGACCAGTAGCGGGCGCTGCAGCGTGATGGAGGCGTTGACCGACAGCATCAGGTCGGCGGTGGCGACATAGTTTTGAGTGCCTTGGAATTTCATGGGGCTCGCGGGTTTTTGCAAAGGTGCTAGCTTACAGGGTCTGGCCGGTGCCGCCCGCAAGGTGGACGCATATCGGGTTTACGCCATGCAAAAGTGTTGTGCAGCGTCCCTATAATTGTTTGATATTTATCAAAGACCAACGCCAGAACCTTGATCTCTGCTGCAAACATGAAGAACCATTTCATTACCGTTCCCGCCCTGCTGGCGGCCTTGGCTGGCGCATTTGGCGTGCAGGCGCAAGAGCTCAAGGGCGATGCCACCGCAGGATCACACAAGAATGCACTGTGTGTGGGTTGCCACGGTATCAAGGGTTTTCACACCGCGTTTCCGCAAACCTACCGGGTACCCAAGCTGTCGGGGCAGGGGGCCGCGTACATGACGGCGGCGCTCAACGCCTACAAATCGGGCGAGCGCAAGCACCCCAGTATGCGCACGCTGGCGGCCAGCTTGTCGGCTCAGGACATTGCCGACCTGGCGGCGTATTACGAATCTACCGGCTTGGGTGCCACTTTGGAGCCGCAGGCACCGCAAGCCCCCGCCCAGGCAGCGGACCTGCTGGCCAAAGGTGCCTGTGTGTCCTGTCATGGCGCCAACTTTAGCAAGCCGGTGAGTCCTGCGTATCCGCGCATTGCCGGCCAGCACAGTGATTACCTGTATGTCGCACTGAAGTCCTACAAGACCACTGACAAGTCGTTTGTCGGGCGCGGCAATCCGATCATGGGTGGCGTGGCCAAGCAGTTTTCCAACGCGGAGCTTAAGGTGCTGGCCGACTATGTGGCCAGTCTGCCAGGCGAGTTGCAGACGCTGCAACCGGTGCGCTTCAAATAAGTCAGTCGCGCGTGGCGCGGCGTTGCACGCAGGCCACATAGCTTTGACCGTCGGGTGGGCGGCCCGAGCGCTGGCTCTCCCACAGCATTTGCCCCAGGCACTCCATGACGGCATGATGCGCATCGTGCAAGGAATCGAGCCGGTGCGTCAACAGTTCGACCGCCTGGCGAATGCCGCGTGGCTGGTCGATGCTGCACTGCTCGGTGATCGACAAATGCATCGATAAATGCAGAAAAGCGTTGTTCTGGCCATCCGTCCCCGCGGAGAGTGTCTGCAATGCGGCGTTCACATCCGCCAGCTCAGCCCGGTACTCGGGATGTTCGTCCATCCACAGCGATGCAATTTTTTCTATAGCTTCAAGTGATTGTCCTGCTTGCGCTTTGGCATAAACAGAGCAAAAAAACTGGCGGACATCGGCTTTGGATGGGCTGAACATGATGGCAGCATTGTCGCTTTCCCGGACTCGCAACTTTCGCAGCTGGCTACGGCTGCACGTGTGCGATGAGGGTTGCGCAGATCAGCCGGATGCAAACCCGATTTGGCGCCAGGCCTCAAACACTGTCACCGCTACCGCGTTGGACAGGTTCAGGCTGCGCTGCCCGGGCCGCATCGGCAATTTGAGTTGGCACGCCGGCGCGAAGGACTGGCGAACTTCTTCGCGCAGGCCTTTGGTCTCCGAGCCAAAAACCAGAAAGTCGCCGGGTTCAAAGCGCGTTGCGAACACGTTTTGCGTCGCGCGGGTGGTCAATGCAAACAGGCGCTGTGTCGATGGTGTTTCACTGATCAGAAAGCTGGGCCAGTCAGCATGTCGCCGTACGGTGGCGTACTCATGGTAGTCCAGTCCGGCGCGTCGCATGTGTTTGTCATCCATCGAAAAGCCCAGTGGCTCCACCAGGTGCAGGGTGCAGCCCGTGTTGGCCGCCAGGCGAATGACGTTGCCGGTATTTGGCGGGATTTCAGGCTCAACCAGAACGATATGAAACATGGGCAAATTGTCGCGCAGCTGTCAGCCAGCCCCTGATCATTCGGTGCGCGCAAACGCGATGGCCGATACGGCCAACGCCCCACCCGCCCGCAGCACCCGTGCTGCCGCGTGCAACGAGGCACCGGTGGTCATCACATCGTCAATCAACACCAGTCGTCGCCCCTTGATTTCATGAGCCAGCAAAGGTTCCAGCGCAAACGCGTCCTGCAGCACCGACAGGCGCAGGGCACGCTTGAGGGTGTGTTGAGCCGGTGTGTGTTTGATGCGCAGCAGCAGGTCGGCGCGGGTTTTGCCGGGGTGTAGCCGACGCGACAGCAGGTGTGCCTGGTTGTAACCACGCTCCTGCAGCCGTTGCGGCGACAGTGGCAAAGGCAATAACAGATCTGCCTGGTCGATCAATGGTTCAACCCAGGGGGCTGCCCGCAACAGCATGGCAAAGGTGCGGGTCAATCCGGGCTCGCCGTGGAACTTGAAGTCCTGGATCAGTTGCGACCACGGATATTCGTAGCTCACGGCGGCCAGGCATTCGTCGAGCGGCGGTGGATTTTTCAGGCAGATGCCACAGCGGGTGGCGCTGGCAGGCAACGGCAGTGCACAACTGCGGCAGCGCGATTGTGGCTGTGCAAACTGGCTGATGCAGGCCTCGCACACCGGTTGCGCGGGCCAGGCGTGGCAGACCCGGCACTGGCTCGGCAACCGAGACATGCTTGCGAACCGGGTGACAGCGCTGGGGATCAAGCGGGACAACATGGACTCAATATACTCGCGCCCAGCCTGCAGCACTTTGCCATGACCGAAACACCGCCCCCGACCATTGACCCGCAAGCCGCCGCGCGCTGGCAACTGCGTGGTGTGGCCGAGTCTCCCTGGCTGCACGAAGAGGTGGCGCTACGGATGCAGCAGCGCCTGGAATGGATCAAGGTGCAGCCGGCGAGCTGGATCAACTGGCAGGCGCTGTCGGGCGGGGTGAAGGGCCATGGCTTGCTGTTGCAGCGCTATCCCAAGTCCCTATGCACGGTGCTGGAGTGTGGTGCCGACAACCTGACCCGGGCCGAGCAAACGCTGCTGCCCTCGCGCTGGCATCCGCAGGCCTGGTGGCAGCCGCGTGCGAGGGTGCTGCCCCAGATTGAGCAACCGGCTCAGATGTTGTGGTGCAACATGCAACTGCATATGGCGCATCACCCGCTCACGCTGATGCAGCGGTGGCACCAGGCCCTGCAGGTGGACGGCTTTTTGATGTTCTCCTGTCTGGGGCCAGACACGCTGATGGAGATGCGCGCGCTGTATCGGGCACTGGGCTGGCCACCACCGACCCATGTGTATACCGATATGCATGATTGGGGCGACATGTTGCTGGCCGCAGGTTTTGCCGAGCCAGTGATGGATATGGAGCGCATCACCCTGACCTTTGAGACACCCGAGCGCCTGTTGCTGGAACTGCGCGGACTGGGCCGCAACTTGCAACCGGATCGGTTTGCCGGTCTGCGTGGGCGCGGCTGGCACCGCCAGCTTTTGTCCGCCCTGGGTCAGCAGCCTTTGCAGCTGACTTTTGAGGTGATCTATGGACATGCCTTCAAGCCTGCACCGCGACTGGCTGTTGGCGCACAAAGCGCCATCAGTCTGAACGAGATGCGTGCGGCATTGAAACTTGGCGCGCGGGGCAAAGATGACTGAGACCGGTTTTCGCGGCCTGTTGTTGGGGCTTTCCCTGCTGATTTTTGGTCTGTCGTTTGCCGCCTTGTTGCTGGCAGCCTGGCGCCGTCACCGGGCCGACAAAGCCGGTGAGGCGAATTTTCACAGTTCGCTGTGGGTGGAGATATCCTGGACCATCGTGCCCTGTGTGATCGTGTTGGCACTGGTCTGGCCAACCGTCAGGGTTTTCTGGGTCGGTTGACCCGGCTGGGCGGGTCGGCGTCAGGCTTCGGGTTTCCCCCCGGTTGCAGGCGTCCGGCATCGAGCACTTCCTCGACTAAAATCATTTGATAAAAATCAAATAGTTTGCGATTTTTCACCGCAAGGACCTTTTCATGATGCTTTTACTGACCCGGATTGGCCTGGGCTTGTTGACCGCCTTTGGCTCGGCTGCTGCCTTGGCGGGTTACGCCTACAACTTTCCAGAGCCGGTGACGCCGATCGCCCATGAAACTTTGCACATGCACAACCTGGTGATGGTGGTGATCCTGATCCTGTTCTTTGTGGTGTTTGCCTTGCTGATGTATTCGTTTTACACCCACCGAAAGTCAGCCGGTTTCAAGGCGGTGCCGTTCACCGGGCCGACCAATCGCAAGCAGTGGTTGTGGACACTGTCGCCGTTTGCCGTGTTGTTTTTCATTGACTATGTCGTTTTTGGTATTCCGGCGCTGCATGCGGTGCTGATGTACGAAGACACCAAAACCGACGCCGAACTGGTGGTCAAGGTCACCGGCAGCCAGTGGCTGTGGCAATACGAGTTTCCGGCCGAAGGCATCAGCTACACCAGCCGGCTGACCACGCCACGTGCACAGATTGACAATGCCCAAGCCAAAGGTGAGCACTATTTGCTCGAAGTCGACAACCCACTGGTGCTGCCGGTGGGCAAAAAGGTGCGTTTCATCACCACCTCCAATGATGTGATCCACAGCTGGTGGGTGCCGGCGTTTGGTGTCAAACGCGACGCCGTGCCGGGTTTCTTGCGCGAGTTTTGGGCCACCGTTGAGAAAACCGGTACTTACCGTGGTCAGTGTTCGGAATTGTGTGGCAAAGAGCACGGCTTTATGCCGGTGGTGGTGAACGTGGTGACGCAGCAGGAATTTGCCACCTGGCTGGCAGCCAAGAAACAGGCGACTGCCAAGCCGGCCGTGGCCGCTGCGGAGCCCGGTGCCGCCGTGGTGTTGGCCAAGGCCACACCCTGAGCTGAGGCCAGGTCAGTATTTGGATTTTGAGTATCAAGGAGCAGTTTATGGCGCACGATATGTCGCACGGCGTACCCCACGGTGATTCGCACGGCGGACACTATTCGGGTGGTTTTGTCCGCTGGCTGGAAACCACCAACCATAAAGACATTGGGATCATGTACCTGATCTTCGGGTTTGTGATGCTGTTTGTCGGGGGCGCGATGATTCTGGCGGTGCGTGCCGAGCTGTTTCAGCCCGGCCTGCAACTGATGCAGCCCGAATTTTTTAACCAGCTCATCACCTTGCACGGGCTGGTCATGGTGTTTGGATTCGCCATGCCGGTGGCCACCGGTCTGGCCAATTACATGTTGCCGATGGTGATTGGTGCGCCTGACATGGCCTTGCCACGCCTGAACAACTGGGGTTTCTGGATCTTGCCGCCGGCGGCCGTGATGCTGACGTTGCCATTCTTTCTGGGTATATTTGGCATTGGTTCCGGTGCTGTGGACACCGGCTGGACCTTGTACGCACCGCTGTCCATCCAAAGTGGCTGGGGCATGGACTTTGCCATTTTTGCCATCCACATGCTGGGTGTATCGTCGATTCTGGGCTCGATCAATGTGATCGTCACCATCGTCAACATGCGCGCCCCGGGCATGACGCTGATGAAAATGCCGCTGTTTGCGCACGGCTTCCTGATGACGGCCGTGCTGCTGATCACCATCATGCCGGTGTTTGCCGGGGGCGTGACCATGGTGCTGATGGACCGCCACTTCGACACGCATTTCTTTAACGCTGCCGGTGGTGGTGACCCGGTGCTGTGGCAACACATCTTCTGGTTCATGGGTCACCCCGAGGTGTATGTGCTGCTGCTGCCCATTGCCGGAGCCATTCCGCATGTGCTGGAAGCCTTTACCCGCAAGCCCACTTATGGCTACAAGGCGCAGGTGTATGCTTTCTGGGCGATCGCCGGTCTGGGCGTGATCGTCTGGGCGCACCACATGTTCACCAGCGGCATGTCGATTGGCAGCCAGATCTACTTCATGTACATCACCATGGCGATCTCGTTCCCGCTGGCGGTGCTGTTTTTCTGCTGGATTGCCTCGGTCTGGAAAGGCTCCATGACCTTCGAGACCCCGATGCTGTTTGCGCTGGGTTTCCTGGTGCTGTTTGGCTGGGGTGGCTTGACCGGCCTGGCGCTGTCAGACGCCGCAGCCGACCCCCAGTACCACAACGCCTACTTTCTGGTGGCGCATTTCCACTACGCGTTTTACCCTTCGGCGGTAATGGGCGCCATGGCCGCGATTTATTACTGGTTGCCCAAGTGGACTGGCCATATGCTCAATGAAACCCTGGGCAAGTGGCACTTCTGGGTGGCGGTGGTGGGCTTTAACATCACGTTTATTCCGCAGTTTTTTGTTGGTCTGGCGGGCATGCCACGGCGCATTCCGGACTACCCGCTGATGTTTGCCGAGTGGAACATGATTTCCAGCGTGGGTGCCTTTATCTTGGGCGCGTCGCACCTGATCTTTGTCTACAACGTGGTTCAGAACATTCGCGGTGGCAAAAAGGCCGAGGCCCGGGCGTGGGAGGGTGCGCAAGGTCTGGAGTGGACGGTGCCGTCGCCCGCCCCGTACCACACCTTTGAAACTCCACCCGAAATCAAATAATCGACCTCGAACCGCCGGCCATGACGCTACCTGAAACCACGAAGCCCAAATTTGACCCCCAGGAGTGGGAGAAGCGCAGGGCCGCCAATGCGCGGCTCGGCTGGGTGGTGGGTGCAATCGTTTTGGCCATGTTTTTTGGTGCACTGTGGAAGTACCGTCCGTTATGAGCACCCTGAGTGTTGCGCAGCAGGAGCGTCAGCAGAGCAATCTGCGTTTGGGCATTCGCCTGGGCTGGGTGGCACTGTTTTTTGTTGGCTTTGGTTTTGCCATGGTGCCGATGTACGACGCGTTTTGCAAGCTCACTGGCTTGAACGGCAAGACCAATACTGTCCCTGCGGTGATGGACCAAAACACCCAGGTTGACTTCAGCCGCAAGGTCAATGTCGAGTTTTTGAGCCAGACCATGCCCGGTGTGGGTCTGCAGTTCAAGCCTGAACAATTTTCCATCAAGGTGCACCCAGGTGAAATCACCCACATGAACTACACCGTGACCAACACCAGCGGTCGGGTGTTTGTGGGTCAGGCTGTGCCCAGCATCACACCGGCAGCGGCCACCCAGTATTTTGAAAAACTGGAGTGCTTCTGTTTTACTCAGCAGACCTTTCAACCGGGTGAAACCCGCACCATGCCGGTGGTGTTTGTGGTGAATCCCAAAATGGACCGTGACCTGGGCACGGTGACGCTCTCGTACGCCTTTTTTGAAGCCCCCAAGGTCCAATGACCGCTGATTTGAACCCGAATTGACCCAGAAAGAACCTCACATGTCGCATGCCGCCACGCCCGCCGCCCGGGGTCACTATTTCGTTCCAGCTGCCAGCCACTACTCCACCTACCTTTCCGTTGGTGTGTTCCTGACCGCGCTGGGCTTTATCTTTCGCATCAATGGCATCCCGGCCGGCCTGTGGAGCATGCTCATTGGTGCTGCGCTGATT
>NZ_JAGPBB010000154.1 GCF_018063565.1 Rhodoferax sp. | reverse complement strand
CGCGCCTTGATCTCCCGGTCTTTCAGGCCAAAGTAGCGCCCATACACCAGCAGGTTCTCGGCGCAACTGAAGTCCGGGTCGAGGGTGTCCATTTGACTCACCACGCCCAACTGCGCCTTGATCGCCAGCGCGTCCTGCGGCATCTGCAATCCAAAGGCCTTGACCGTGCCGGCATCTGGTACGGTCAGGCCCAGACACATGCGGATGGTGGTGGTTTTGCCGGCACCGTTGGGGCCGATCACACCCAGGCACTCGCCCGGTGCAATGTCAAACGACATGTCACTGACCACTGTGGCATCAGCGTAGCGTTTGACCAGTCCCTGAACCGAAAAAATGTGCTCACGCATCAACAGTGCCGCCCTTGGCTACTGCCAGCGCCGTACGCATCAGGTCACGGGTACGCAATGCCTCGCGCCGCGCCGCCTCAGCAAAATCCTCTCCCGACGAGGCATACAGGATGGCCCGCGACGAATTGACGATGATCGGCGTGTCCGAGTCCGCCATCGCGGCCTGCACAGTGGCCAACGCGTCACCCCCCTGGGCGCCGACACCCGGGATCAGCAAGGGCAGGTCGGGTGCCAGCTGGCGCACCCGCGCAATCTCGGCCGGATAGGTGGCGCCCACCACCAACCCCATCTGCCCATTGGCGTTCCACTGGTTTTGCGCCAGCGCGGCAATGTACTCAAACAAACGCGGGCTGCCGTCCACGCTGGCCAGACGCTGCGACTGGAAGTCATCGCCACCCGGATTGGAGGTGCGACACAGTAAGAACACCCCCTTTCCAGCGTGCTTCAGGTAGGGCTGCACCGAGTCAAAACCCATGAAGGGCGACAAGGTCACCGCGTCGGCCCCGTAACGCTCAAACGCCTCCAGTGCGTATTGTTCGGCGGTGCTGCCAATGTCGCCACGTTTGGCATCCAGAATCACCGGTACCTGGGGTGCGGTACGCCGGATGTGCTCGATCAGTGCCTCCAACTGCGCCTCGGCCCGATGCGCGGCGAAATAGGCGATCTGTGGTTTGAAAGCCAGCACCAGGTCTGCTGTGGCGTCGACGATGGCGGCGCAAAAATCATAAATCCGGCCGATATCGCCCTGGTGCCCAGCCGGGAATCGACTTGGCTCAGGGTCGAGTCCGACACACAACATCGACTGGTTTTGGCACGCAGTCGCGTGCAATCGTTCTGAAAAGTTCATGGCTGGATTGTATGAATCCGCACCAGTTCGCGCGCAAGCGCATAAACTGCACGGCATTGCCATCCCGTTTGTTTGATTGATGCAGCACGACCCCATTTCTGAGCCACACGACCACCATCCGTACAGTGCCACTGAACGTGCCAGCGCCGCCTCGCGCAGCACCTGGGTCAGTGTGGTGGTCAACGTGGTCCTGACCGTGGTGCAAATTGTGGTGGGTGTGCTGTCGAAGTCACAGGCACTGGTGGCTGACGGCATTCACTCCCTGTCTGACCTGATCGCGGACTTTGTGGTGCTGTTTGCCAACCACCATAGCCAGAAGGCGGCTGACGAGGACCACCCATACGGACATCAGCGGTTTGAAACGCTGGCCTCGCTGACACTGGGGGTCTTGCTGTTGCTGGTTGGCATCGGCATGTTGTGGTCGGCTGCCACCAAACTGCAGGCACCCGATTCAATCGCCGTGGTGCATGTGTCGGCGCTTTGGGTGGCGGGTATCGCACTGGTCGGCAAAGAAATGTTGTTTCGCTACATGCTGGTGGTGGCCAAACGTGTCAAGAGCAGCATGCTGGTGGCCAATGCCTGGCATGCGCGCTCGGACGCGGCGTCGTCCCTGGTGGTTGGTTTGGGCATCATCGGCAACCTGGCAGGGTATCCGATTCTGGACCCGATTGCCGCAGCCATTGTGGGCTTCATGGTGGCCCGTATGGGCTGGACCTTCAGCTGGACGGCCATACACGATCTGACTGACCATGCGGTCGACGATCACGAGGTCCAATCAATCCGCCAGACCCTGCTGGAAACACCGGGCGTGAGCGGTGTGCATGATGTGCGGACGCGGAAAATGGGTGACATGATTGTGGTCGACGTCCACCTGGAAGTACTGGCCACACTGACCGTGGAACAGGCACACGACATTTCGGTAGACGCCCAGCAGCGGGTCATCCAGCACCACCGGGTGTTGCACCTGCTGACCCACATCGACCCGTACCGGCGCCCCGATCTGGACCATACTGCGGTGCGCCACATCTGAGCTCCCCACAACCGGCTCAGGCCTGGATCGGCAGCCCTTCCACCACGTCCGCCGCCAGACACAGGTCCTGCCAGGCACGCGCCTTGTCGGCGGCAGTGCGCAGCAGGTAGGCCGGTGGGTAAGTCACCACGACCGGCACGTTCTGATAACGCCAAACGGTGCCGCGCAACTTGCCCAGTGGCAGTTTCAGGCCTTGCGGATGCGCCTCTTGCAGCACCACCTGCATCGCAAAACGCCCCATCGCCAGAATCACCCGCGGTTGCAACAACGCAATCTCGCGACGCAGATAGTGTGCGCAAGCCGCCAGGGCCGCTTCATCCGGCGCACTGGGCAACGCTGGCCGGCACTTGAGCACCGAACTCAGATAGGCACTGCGCAACGTCACCGACGGTTTGGCCCCCTGCGTGGTATCGGGGGTGGCACGCTGCACGCCAACAGCACGCAACATGTTGTCCAGCAATCGGCCGCTCTCGTCCACGAAGGGTCGCCCGGCGCGCTCCTGCGCATCGTCGGGTGGATCGCCCAGAACCAGCCAGTCGCATGGCAAATGTTCGGGCGGCGGCAGCAACACGGGTGCCTTGCGTCCCAGACACATGCGGCATGCCTGACATCCGGCCACCCCTTGCTGCAACTGCCCCCAGTCCATTTGGTCAATAGCGGCCGGCAGCGGCAGCAAGGCGCTGGGTGCTGGCTGAGTCGGTAGAGCCGGCGGTGACGGTCTCGGACTATTGAGCGCCTCAACGGGAGGCCGTGCCGGCTCCGCCGACGTCAACTCAGACTCGCCCGGCGCTGTGCCGACATCGTGCGGCCACCAGACAGGCACGCCCATCTCGGCCAGCATGGCACGTTGGCGATGGTCCAGATTCAGGCTCATGCACCGATTCTCACAGACTCAGTCGGGGCGCAGTCGGCAACTCATCACCAGCGCGTCCTCTCGCTGGCCATCGCTGGCGGGGTAATATTGCTTGCGGCGCCCAACAAAACGAAAGCCGTGGGCCTGGTAAACCTGGATGGCACGGCTGTTACCCGAACGCACCTCCAGCCACAGCCAGTCCGCGCCCTGCCCGCGCGCCCACACCGTCAGCGCCTCCAGCATCCATTGGGCCCAACCCTGGCGCTGGTACGCTGGTGCGACCGTGATGTTGAGCAGATGGACCTCCTCAAAACCCTTCATCGCCACAAAGTAGCCCAGCAAAACATCACCCGCCAACAGGCGTTGTGCCTGGTAGCCGCTGGCCAGGCAGTCACAGAAATGATTGCGCTGCCAGGGGTGGGCGTAGGCCTGCTGTTCAACGGCCAATACCGCGTCGAGGTCTGCCATCAGCAGCGGCGCAAAGTGGGCCTGTGGATCACCCGAGCCCGTGCTCATGTGGCGCTGCTCAAGGCGGCAGCCTTGATGGCGGCGCGTTCGTGCGTGGTTTGCGCCACCTTGTCACGCACGTAGGTGGGCAGTGCCTGCGCTGCCGCCACGGCACTGCCACCCGCCAGTAGCGCCGGCGCCAGCCGCAGCATGGCCTGCGCCGTTGGCATGGCCGCGATACGCCGACTCAGGAGGGCGGGCAGACGTGACCCGTACACTCCAAACACATTGCCCGCCAGCAGCACTTCCGCCAGCCCTGTGAAATCGTCCAGTTTGTCGGGAGAAATCAGGCTATAGCCCTTTGTTTTCAACCAAGTACCGCTTTCATAAGCGTAACAAGCCGCGTACATCTCATCCATGCGGGCATCCAGCAGCGCGGTGACGTGAAAACGCTCATCCGCACCCTGTTGCCAGCGGGCCTCCTCGGCCACCGCCAGCAGGGTATCGACCGGCAGCACAGGCAAGTCGGCACCAAAACCCAGTCCCTGCGCCACGGCACAGGCACTGCGCAAACCGGTGAAGGACCCCGGCCCGGCGCCAAACACCAACGCGTCCAGGTCTGCCCAGCACAGCGATGCCTGCATCATGAGGCGCTGCAATTGCGGGATCAGCTCTGTGGAGGTCAGAGCCCCGCCTGCAGCGGTGTGGGTCAGCATTTGCCCCTGGCACTGCAGCGCCAGCGACAAACACTCGGTACTGGTATCCATGGCCAGCAGCTTCATGCCCCGCTCCAAGCTGATTCAATTGCAAAAAACAGCGCCAGCCCAATACTGATTTGACCTAATAGCTTCTTATTCAATAGTTTTTTACGGTGTGAATACCCAATCATGGGGGCATTATCCGGTGCGTGCGATTGGCGCGCCTAGGGCGACAAATCAACCGCATCAAGTTGATCGGCCGCCAGAAACTGCTCGCCGTACTGGCGGTACACACCCGAATGGACGAAAACATCAAAAATATCGGGGTCGATATGGTTGTCCTGCTTCATGCGCTCCATGATGCGCAACGCCTGCGAGAGTTTCATGGCGGGTTTGTACGGACGGTCGCAGGCGGTGAGTGCCTCAAAGATGTCGGCAATGCCCATGATGCGGGCCTGCACCGACATCTGCTCGCGAAACAGCCCCTTCGGGTAGCCTTTGCCGTCCATGCGCTCGTGATGACCGCCAGCAAACTCGGGCACGTTTTTCAGATGTTTGGGCCATGGCAGGCGCTCCAGCATTCTGATGGTGGCCACGATGTGGTGATTGATCACTTCGCGCTCGGCGGTGGTCAAGGTTCCTTTGCGGA
>NZ_JAGPBB010000153.1 GCF_018063565.1 Rhodoferax sp. | reverse complement strand
AACCTGGTGGTGGCCACACCGGGCCGTTTGCTGGACCTGCAGCGCTCGATGCAGATCAAGCTTGATCAGGTGCAGTTTCTTGTGGTGGACGAGGCCGATCGCATGCTCGACCTGGGTTTTGCCGATGACCTGGCTGAAATCAACCAACTGACCATCGCGCGCAAGCAGACCATGATGTTCAGTGCCACTTTTGCGCCGCGTATCCAGCAGCTTGCTGCCCGTGTCATGCGCGAACCGCAGCGCATCACCATCGACAACCCGCAGGAAAAACACGCCAACATCAAGCAGGTGATGTTCTGGGCCGACAACGCGCAGCACAAACGCAAGCTGCTTGACCATTGGCTGCGCGATACCGGTATCAACCAGGCCATCGTGTTTGCCAGCACACAGATTGAATGTGACGGCCTGGCCAATGACTTGCAGCAAGACGGTTTTGACGCGGTGGCCCTGCATGGTGCTTTGAGCCAGGGCTTGCGCAACCGCCGTTTGATGGCGCTGCGCCAGGGTCAGGTGCAGATTCTGGTGGCCACCGACGTGGCCGCGCGTGGCCTGGACGTGCCCACCATCACCCACGTCTTCAACTTTGGCCTGCCGATGAAGGCCGAAGACTACACCCACCGCATTGGCCGTACCGGCCGCGCTGGGCGGGATGGCCTAGCCGTGACCTTTGCAGAGTTCCGCGACCGCCGCAAGATTTTTGACATCGAAGCCTACACGCGCCAGCCCATCAAGGCTGAGGTGGTGCCGGGCTTGGAGCCTCAGCAGCGTAGCCCTGAGGCACCGCGCGGCGGCTTTGGTGGTCGGGGAGGTTTTGGTGACCGCGACCGCAAGTTTGGTGGTGGTGGCCGTCCGAGTGGCGGTTTTGGTGGCGGCAACCGCGGTGGTTTTGGCGACCGTGGCGGTTTTAACGACAACCGGGGTGGTTTTGCCGACAGAAATGCCTCTGGCCCCCGCGTTGTCGGCGCTGACAGCTACCAAAATAATAGATCAGGTGGCTTTGCACAACGTGATGAACGCCCCGCAGCACCCGCGCGTGAGCCCTTCAGCTACGAGCGCAAAGGTGGCTTCAATGACCGATTTGCCGGTGACCGCAATGACCGTGGCCCGGGCGCACCGCATGGTGACTTCGCCGCGCGCAAACCGGCGTTTGGCAAAACCGCATTTTCCAAACCGGCGGGGGGTGGCAAGGTGTTTGTGCCGCGTGACGCGCAAAAGCGCTTTTCCAAGAACGACCGCTGATCAGTATTAACACAAAAAGCCCGCTGCGCTTAACACGCCAGCGGGCTTTTTTGCGTTTGGGCTTTGCGGCGTCAGCGTCCGCGGCGCACCCGCAGCAGTTCGTCAAGGATCAGGCAGGTCGCCCCGAGCGTGATCGCACTGTCGGCCACGTTAAACGCCGGGAAGTGCCAGTTGCCCCAATAAAAATCCAGAAAGTCGATCACATAGCCGTGCAGCAGGCGGTCGATCACATTCCCGACCGCGCCACCCAGTATGCTGGCCAGCGCAAAGGCAAACAACTTTTGCTCTGCATGGGCACGTAGCAGCCAGACGATCACCACCGCCGCCACCAGGCCGATCACGGTGAAGAACCAGCGTTGCCAGCCCGCCGCACCCGCCAGAAACGAAAACGCCGCGCCGCTGTTGTGCACCCGCACCACGTTGAAGAAGCTGGTCACTGGTGTCTGGTCGCCCAACTGGTAGTAGCCGAGGATCAGAACCTTGGTGAACTGGTCAGCGATCAGCACCACGGCAGCCCACGCCAGCCAGACCCACAGGCTGCTGCCCGACGCCATGGGCCGCACAGCGCCGCCTGTGCCAGCCTTGCGTGTCGCCATCAGGCAAACACCCGCGTTTCACCGGCACCAAACAGATTGCTGGTGCAGCGGCCACACAGGGTGGGGTGGGCCGGGTCCGTACCAACATCATCACGGTAATGCCAGCAGCGCTCACATTTCACGGCATTTGAGGCGCTAGTGCTTATGGATAGGGCGTCACCAGCAATCAACTCAATAGCAGAGGTGATGAACACAAACTTCAGATCATCGCCCAGACTAGCCAGAAGCGCGTGGTCATCGGCTACCACGGTGAGGCGCACTACGGCCTGCAAGGACGAGCCCACCTGGCCTGCGGCGCGCAAGACCTCAATCTCCTTGTTCACCGCGTCTCGAATCTCGCGGATGCGTGCCCACTTGGCCAGCAGCGCGTCATTGGGTGCCGCAAGCGGACTGTAGGTGTCCATAAAGATCGAGTCACGGCTGGCAACTGGCGTTTTGCCCTGTGCGCCCAACACGCTCCAGGCTTCTTCGGCGGTGAAGCTCAGGAAAGGTGCCATCCAGCGCAGCAGCGCCTGGGTGATCTGCCACAGCGCGGTTTGGGCGCTGCGCCGCGCCAGCGAGTTGGCGGCGGTGGTATAGAGCCGGTCTTTCAGGATGTCGAGGTAAAACCCGCCCAGGTCATCGCTGCAGTAGATCTGCAGCTTGGCCACCACCGGGTGGAATTCATACACCTCAAAATGCGCCAGCACTTCGGCTTGCAGCTGGGCGGCGCGGCTCAGCGCATAGCGGTCAATCTCCAGCAGTTGGTCCGCTGCCACGGCATCCACCGCTGGGTCAAAGTCGTGGGTGTTGGCCAGCAGGAACTTGAGCGTGTTGCGGATGCGACGGTAAATATCCACGACGCGCGCCAGGATCTTGTCGTCCCCAGCGATGTCGCCCGAGTAGTCGCTGGCAGCCACCCACAGGCGGATGATCTCGGCACCCAGCTTCTTGCTGGTTTCCTGCGGGTCAACGCCGTTGCCGGCGCTCTTGCTCATCTTGTGGCCTTTGCTGTCCACCGTGAAGCCGTGTGTCAGGATGCCCAGGTACGGCGCGCGGTCAAACATGGCGCAGGCGGTCAGCAGGCTGGAGTGGAACCAGCCGCGGTGCTGGTCGTGGCCCTCCAAGTACAGATCGGCCTCTGGGCCGCTGTCATGGCCGCTGCCGGGGTGTGAGCCTTTGAGCACCGTGGTGTGGGTAGTGCCGGAGTCAAACCACACCTCCAGAATGTCGCTGCTCTTGGTGTAGTGGGGCGCATCGGCCTGACAGTCGATGGTCGCCAGAATGGCCTCGGGCGTGGCCTTGCTCCAGGCTTCAATGCCGCCGTGTTCCACCATGTCCGCCGCAATATCCAGAATCTCCATCGTGCGCGGATGTAACTCACCGCTGTCCTTGTGGATAAAAAACGGCAGCGGCACGCCCCAGCTGCGCTGGCGGCTGATACACCAGTCGGGTCGACCGGCGATCATGTCGCGCAGGCGCACCTTGCCGTTTTCAGGATAAAACGCTGTGTTTTCAATAGCTGCCAACGCAGTCTGCCTAAGCGTCAGCGGTGCTTTTTCTTTGGTAAAGACGCCAGCGCCGTCGTCCATGCGGATAAACCATTGGGCCGCCGCCCGGTAAATGACCGGTGTCTTGTGACGCCAACAGTGCGGGTAGCTGTGCACGATGTTCTCGGAGGCAAACAGTCGCCCGGCATCCCGCAGCGCGTCAATGATGACCGGGCAGGCTTTCCAGATGTGCTGGTTGCCAAACAACGGCAACTCGGGTGCATAGACACCGTTGCCTTGCACCGGGTTGAGGATGTCGTCATACGCCATGCCATGCGACACACAACTGTGAAAGTCGTCCACACCATAGGCTGGTGCGCTGTGCACAATGCCGGTGCCGTCTTCGGCGGTGGCGTAGTCGGCCAGGTAAATCGGGCTGAAACGGTCGTAACCCGGGTGCACATGGGCCAGCGGGTGCTTGAAGTTGATGCCGCCCAGCGTCCTGCCGGTTGTGGTGGCGATCACGGTGCCGTTCAACCCAAAACGCGTCATGCATTTTTCAACCAAGCTCTCGGCCAGCACCAGCAAACCGCGTTCGGTATCTACCAGCGCGTAAGTCAGCTCCGGGTTCAGGTTGAGCGCCTGGTTGGCGGGAATGGTCCAGGCGGTGGTGGTCCAGATCACCACAAAGGCGTCCATCGCCAGTTCACTTAGCCCAAAGGCGGCCGCGAGCTTGTCAGGCTCAGCGCACAAAAAGCCCACGTCTAGCGTTTGTGATTTTTTGTCGGCGTATTCGATTTCGAACTCGGCCAGGCTGGAGCCGCAGTCAAAACACCAGTACACCGGTTTGAGGCCCCTATAGACAAAACCGCGCTCAATCACCCGCTTGAAGGCGCGGATCTCATCGGCTTCGTTCTTGAAGTCCATGGTGCGGTAGGGGTGGTCCCAGTCGCCCAATACACCCAGCCGCTTGAAGTCGGCCATTTGCAGCGCGATTTGCTCGGTGGCGTAAGCGCGGCTTTTGGCCTGCATGTCGTCACGTGCCAGATTGCGGCCAAACTTCTTTTCAATCGCGTTCTCGATCGGCAGACCGTGACAGTCCCACCCCGGGATGTAAGCGGCGTCCAGCCCTTTGAGCTGGCGCGCCTTGACGATCATGTCTTTCAATATCTTGTTGACTGCGTGGCCCATGTGAATCTGGCCGTTGGCATACGGCGGACCATCGTGCAGGATGAACTTGGGTTGGCCTTTGCGCGAATCGCGCAGTTTTTGGTACAGGCCCTGGTCTTCCCACTGCTTGACCCATTGCGGCTCGCGCTTGGGCAGGTCGCCACGCATGGGGAAGGGGGTGTCGGGCAGGTTCAGGGTGCTGCGGTAGTCGGCTTTGGCGGGCGGCTGCGTCTGTGGGTCTTGTGTGGTCATGGTGGCGAAAGAGCAAAGGTGGCGGTGGCATCCTGGCGGCTTTTTGCGGATGCCAGCGGTCAATGCGTCAAGGAATTCGTGGTTGGGTTCGTCGGGTGGTCGGTGCTGCTGCCCGGGCTGGCGGATTTTACTGTAGCCCTTTGCGGGCGGCT
>NZ_JAGPBB010000078.1 GCF_018063565.1 Rhodoferax sp. | reverse complement strand
GCAGCTTGAAGGTCTGCAAACCCTCTGCGATACTCCTCCGACTCGGCTGTCCGCAGTGGCACGCTGAGTACCGTGTATCTCAGCTTGTCCGGGCTAAGAACTTACACCACGTCTTGGGACACAACCGAAATCAATCTTGATCACTTGTCAAAGCGATTTATCAACAAATGGCCGAAAGGTCTCCAATCGGGGCGGTTTACTGAGTATTGAAGTATGTCGACGGGTACTTTGAGTCGCTAGCGCCTGTCTGGTTTCGAGCAATCTCAAAGAAAATTCAAACATCGAGCTAGCTGCCGTTCGTGATCGTCAGCTGCTGGCCATCACGCGACGACCACTTAGCGGATGGGCAATCTCGACAGCTGACATTGGTAACGCGGGGACGCAGGCACACGGATGTCGGCTATCGGGCTTCAATTTGGGCTGTCTCTACGTCAGCATAGGGGTCGATTTAAGTCCCAATCACCAGTCAAATTTCGACCCAAATGGCCGAGGAAATCTACCCAACCAGAGTGCTGCCATTCGACAACTTAGCGGCCACCCCAAGCGGTACATCCTCACGGTTGCAATCAATAGACCACTCACCATGGCAAGCCAGTCTTGGGAAACTGCTTACGATACCCGGGCATTCCAGTTCTTCAGCACCACCACCAGGGCGCAGGCAATGGCCAGCGGATAGATGGCAAACTGAATGGAGGAGGGCGTCCCACCGGTGGCGACCGTCAGGAACAACGAACTGTCCCACAGACCATGCAGGATGATGGGCAAAATCAAAGTACCGGACATGCGCCGAACGACATAAAGACCGCTGCCCATGATGAAGGTCAAGATCACCTGAATCGGCATATTGGCCATGGGCAAGCCGAAGAACACATTGGGAATGTGCATCGCTGAAAACAACAAAGTACTGAAGAGCCAGACCTTGCCTTCGGTAAAACGGCTTCGCAAACCCACCACCATGCTGCCACGGGTGATCATCTCTTCACCCATGCCTACTCCGACAGCGCCCAGCGACGACCACAGGAGCAGTTCAAACGTCAGCTTGCCCGAGGGCATACCTAAAAAGTTGTTCGCAATGATGGCGGCCATCACCACAGGAAAAATCCAGATCCAGGCCGGACCAGACTTTGACTTGTCAAACAGCACCAAGCGCCACCACCCCATAAAGCTGATCGCCACCACCAGAAAAGCGCACCCAAGCAAAGTTGGGTAGGCATACCACAACCTGGTTGTTTGCGCGCTCTCGCCGATCCTCATGTAGTCAACGCCGTTGACGCTCCAGGTGATGAAGAAAACCGTCAAATAGCCCAAATACAGAACAAGCCCAAGCCAAACCGACGGCTCTCGTCTTGGTGCATTCTGGTCGGCAAAGGATAGGCTCATAGGTTGTGTCTCATTGGTCGAGTCCGCAATGGGTCGATGACTCCCACTTGGAACCCTCATGGTGAACACTCATGGCGACGCTTGGAAGTGCTCAAAGTCGGCAAATTGTAAAAGTCAACTGGACGCGCACCGATGAATGCCTGCGCCCAGGTATCCAGCGAGGGATGCCGATGCCACTCGTCCAGTCATCCGGCCCTTGGGCAGTTTGTCCAGCACCAAGCTACCTTGATTGATTTCACACAGCAATGGCGCATTTATCGTGACGGTGACACAATACAATTAACGTCACTGTGACGGTAACAGAACACCTGCATGAATAGCTCTGAGAAGCGGCTTGGACGCCCGCCAAAGGCCGGTGGTGCAATGACTCAAGCGCAGCGTCAGCGTGTTTACCGGAATCGGCAAGATGAGGCCAAGAACAGAGCCGCAATGGATCCGACAGCGGCAAGCACCAAGGCTCTTGTGGCTAGCTTTGCGCACCATTGCAACGTCATCTGCAGCCAGCCGGAGCAAGCAGACGCTTCGAGAGAACTTGTAGGACCGGTGATCAGCGAGCTGTGTCGCCGTCACCGAATCAAGCTGCCGTCAATGAAAGAAGGCAAGTAACGTTCTGACACCTGTTTAAGCAAGGAAAATGCAGTATGGTCACAACAACATCCGCGCCAAAAAAGCCCGGTCGCTGGCAAAAGGGCGAAAGCGGCAACCCGCGCGGCCGCATCCCTGGCACTGGCGAGATTGGCCGTATCCGCGCCTCAATTTCGGCCCAAATGCCCGAGCTGCTGAATAAGTTGCTGGCGCAGGCGATGGCTGGCGATGTGGGGGCATCCCGATTGCTGCTGGAGCGGTGCGTTCCACCATTGAAGTCGATGGAGCCGACCCAAGCCCTGAACCTGCCCAATGGCTCGCTGACCACCAAAGGTGAGGCTATCTTGGCTGCGGTGGCCGCTGGGACGCTTGGTGCTGGGCAGGGCAGTCAACTGATCGCCGCGATTGGTGGGTTGGCGAAAGTGGCCGAGTTTGACAAGCTCCAGGAGCGGGTTGCCATTTTGGAGCAACGCGATGCGAAACCTTGAAGCTCGCATTGCGGCGCTGGAAAGCGTGCTGCTGGCGGTGCGCTTGGACAACCTCAGCGACGAACAGTTGCAGGCCCACATCGACTCGCTGCCACGTGGGTCGGCAAAGAGGCTGGAGGCGGTCATTGCGCTGATCCTGCGGCACCCGAGCGCGTACCCGATGGCGGTCAACGACCCGGCGCATGATGAGGGCTGGCTGGACTCTGACCCGGAGCCGTGAACCGACCGGCACATCTTTGTGCTGGTTGATCAGCGTCCAATTGCGCGGACTGTGGGGCTCACCCATAACCCGGGTACGCCCCCCGCTTGCAGATGGTGAGGCTGGGGGGGTGTGCAGTGACCACCAAAATCGGCACGCTGACCTACATTGCCATGCCAAGGCGCAACCTAGTCTAAGGGGCATCTCAAAGCCCACAAGCGCACGCATGGATGCGATGTGGGTGCCGACGTGCGTGTGATCCATTAAGACCTATGGCCTCGACAAGGGTGGAAATTGATGCGAGCCGCGCATGATGCTAGCCCGGTGCTAGCCCAAAAAAAATCCGCTACGGTTTAGATAGCGGATTTTTCACTGTTTACTTGGTGCCGGAGAGATGAATCGAACACCCGACCTTCTCATTACGAATGAGCTGCTCTACCGACTGAGCTACACCGGCCTCATTGCCGACGATTATAGCCAACCCATCATGCTGCAGCCTGCCCGGGCGCAGCGGACTCGGCGCGGTGGTAACCCGTCACCCGTTCGACCTCGTTCCTGGAGCCCAAGAAGACACTCACGCGCGCATGCAGGTGGCTGGGTTCGATTTCCATGATTCGACGCTTGCCGTCGGTGGCCAGACCACCGGCCTGCTCGATCAGCCAGCTCATCGGGTTGGCCTCGTACATCAGGCGCAGCTTGCCTGGTTTTTCCGGCTCGCGCTGGTCCCAGGGGTACATGAATATGCCGCCGCGTGTCAGGATGCGGTGCACATCGGCCACCATGCTGCCGACCCAGCGCATGTTGAAATCCTTGCCGCGCGGGCCGTCGCGACCCTGTAGGCACTCGCCAATATATCGCTGCACGGGCGCAGCCCAATGGCGCTGGTTGCTCATGTTGACGGCAAACTCCTTGGTGTCTTCGGGGATGCGCAGATGCTCCTGGGTCAGCACAAACGAGCCCTGCTCGCGGTCCAGGGTAAAAGCCGCCACACCATCTCCAACGGTCATCACCAGCGTGGTCTGTGGGCCAAACACGCAGTAACCCGCTGCCACTTGCTTGACGCCGGCTTGCAGAAAGTCCTGCTCGGACACGCCTGCGCCCTCGGGCTTGACCAGCACGCTGAAAATCGTGCCAATGCTCACGTTGACATCGATGTTGCTCGAGCCGTCCAGCGGGTCAAACAGCAGCAGGTATTCACCCTGCGGGTAGCGGTTGGGCACCACGTGGATGCCTTCCATTTCCTCGCTGGCCATGGCCGCCAGATGGCCACCCCATTCATTGGCTTCGATCAACACCTCGTTGGCGATGATGTCGAGCTTTTTCTGGATCTCTCCTTGCACATTGGCACTGTCTGCGCTGCCCATCACATCGCCCAGCGGGCCTTTGTTGACGGCCAGGCTAATACGTTTACAGGCACGTGCCACCACTTCAAGCAGCAAACGCAGGCCTGGCGGCACATGGCCGTGGTCACGCTCCTGCTCCACCAGGTACCGTGTGAGATAGGTTTTTTTCATGAGTGAACTCCGGATGTGGATCAATCGGCCAGTGCGCGGCTGACGACCTCGCGCACATCGTTGCTCAGGTCAGCTTTGGCGGCGACGCGGCTGAGCGCTTCGCGGGCGGCACTTTGGTAAGGCTCGGTGAGCTTCTTCCAGCGGTCCAGTGCCCGTGCAAGCCTTGCCGCCACTTGTGGGTTCAGAGCGTCGAGTTCCAACACCTGTTCACTCCAATAAACATACCCGGCGGCATCTGCACGGTGAAAGCCACCCGGGTTGGCGCTGCAATAACTGAAGATCAGGCTGCGCGCCCGGTTGGGGTTCTTCAGGTTGAAGTCCGCGTGTTTCATCAGCGCGCGCACTGCCGGCAGCACTTGCCCGCCCCGGTCACACGTACCGGCCTGAAGCGCAAACCACTTGTCGAGCACCAACTCCTCGCCCTTGAAACGCTGGTGAAAGTGTGCCAGCGCCGGCCTGGCCAGCTCATGTCCACTGTGCACCAGTGCTGACAGCGCTGCGAAGCGGTCGGTCATGTTGTCGGCGTCTTTCACGCGCTGATAGGCTTTGCCCGGCCAGACCACATCGCCGCTGCGGCGCGCGCTCAGGCACAGGTAGTGCAATGCCAGTCCGGCCAGTGCACGTCGGCCACTCGACACCGTGTCCGGGGTGTAGCCGCCGTTGTCTTTGTGTGTCTCATAGGCCCACTGCCAATCCGGTGCCAAGGCGTGAGCCAGTTGTTCGCGCAGTGCCTCGCGCACGTCGTGGATGCGTTGTGGGTCCACGCTATCGAGCTGCTCAGCGATGTAGGTCTCCGAGGGCAGGGTGAGCACCAGCTCCTTGAAGGCAGCGTCAAGCGTGGGGTGCCGCAGCACCGCACGCATGGCCGAAATATAGGCATCATTCAAGCCGTTAGCGCTTGCACAACCAGCGCTCGCAGCTATCGACGAGATAGCGCAGCGCAACAGCAGTCGCTGACCGGCCTCCCAGCGGTTGAATGGGTCGGGGTCGTGTGCCAGCAGTGTCAGCAACTGGCGATCGGTGAATTCGGCCTCAAGCAGCACCGGGGCGCTAAAACCCCGCAGTACCGAGGGCACTGGTTCCTGTGTCAAACCGTGCAGCGTGATGGACTCACTGGCCTGCGTCATCACAAACAGGTGGTTGTCGGCCGCGTTGGCCAGACTGTCCTGCAACTGCAGTGGCAACACCGTACCATCGCTGCCTACCAACCCGAGGCTGATCGGGATGACAAACGGCAATTTGTTGTCTTGCCCTGGCGTGGCCGGGCAGCTTTGCGTGAAGTTGAGCGTGCAGGTTTGCGCATGGGCGTCGTATTGGCTGGTCAGCGTTACCCGGGGCGTGCCGGCCTGGCTATACCAGCGCTTGAACTGCGGCAACTGGCGTGCCAAGGCGGAGTCCGGGTTGGCATCGGCAATGGCCTGGACAAAGTCGTCGCAGGTCACAGCCTGGCCATCGTGGCGTGCAAAGTACAGGCTCATGCCTTTGGCAAAGCCGCTACGACCGACCAGGGTCTGCATCATGCGCACCACCTCGGCACCTTTTTCGTAAATGGTGACGGTGTAGAAGTTGTTGATCTCGATGTAGCTGTCGGGGCGTACCGGGTGGGCCATCGGGCCGGCGTCCTCGGGGAATTGTGCCGTGCGAAGCACCCGCACGTCTTCGATACGTTTAACGGCCCGGGCAGAGGGATCAGCGCACAGGTCCATGCTGAACTCCTGATCGCGAAATACCGTCAGGCCCTCCTTCAGGCTGAGCTGGAACCAGTCGCGACAGGTGATGCGGTTGCCGGTCCAGTTATGAAAATACTCGTGGCCCACCACCGACTCGATGTTGGCAAAGTCCACATCGGTGGCCGTGGCCTGGTTGGCCAGCACATACTTGGTGTTGAAGATGTTCAGGCCCTTGTTTTCCATGGCGCCCATGTTGAAGTCGCTGGTGGCCACGATCATGAAACGCTCCAGGTCCAGCGGCAGCCCAAAGCGCGCCTCGTCCCAGATCACCGACTTGATGAGCGACTGCATGGCGTGTTCGGTCTTGTCCATGTCGCCGGCGCGCACATAAATTTGCAACAGGTGCTCTTTGCCGTTGCGCGCAGTGATGCGCTGCTCGCGGCACACCAGCTTGCCGGCCACTAGGGCAAACAGGTAGCTGGGTTTCTTGAACGGATCCACCCATCTGGCAAAGTGGCGACCATCATCCAGCGCACCTTGTTCGACCAGATTGCCATTGGACAGCAACACCGGGAAACGTGCCTTGTCGGCGCGCAGCAGCACGCTGTAACTGGCCATCACGTCAGGGCGATCCAGAAAGTAGGTGATGCGCCGGAACCCCTCCGCCTCGCACTGGGTAAAAAATGAGTCATTGCTGACATACAGGCCCGAGAGGGCGGTGTTTTTGATCGGCGCGCAGGTGGTGAAGATCTCCAGCTCAAAACTACCCTCGGCCGGCAGGTTATCCAGCACCAACTGTTTGCCGTCCATCTTGAACGAGCAACCCGCACCGTTGACCAATACCCGCGCCAGATTGAGCTCGTCACCGTCGAGCCTGAGCGCTTGTGCCGGCACCTCAAGATTGCGGCGCAGCGTCATCTTGTTAAGCACACGCGTTTTGCTTGGGTCCAGGTCAAACGTCAGCGCAACCGTGTCGATCCAGAAGGCGGGCGGTGTGTAGTCGGTGCGACGCACCACATTGGCGGGGCCGTTGGCGTCAAGCAGGTTCAACATGGAGTCTCTCCAGAAATTTTGATTCAATCAGTTCATGGTAATTGCGCGCCGCAGCCAGCACATGCGGCCCGGCCAGCTGTGCTGCATCGTGGCTGGTGCAAATCGCCACCGCGCGCATGCCTGCACGGCGCGCCGCTTCGATGCCAAAGGGTGCGTCTTCAAACACAATGCAGCGCTCGGGCGGCACAGCCATGCGCCGGGCGACTTCTAAGAAAATCGCTGGCTCGGGTTTGCCGGCCAGCCCCTCGTCGCCGCCAGCGACGGCATCGGGCGGCGTCGGTAGCTTCAGGTGGCCAAACGCAAAGGCAATGTTGTGGCGGTCACCGGCCGTGCCCACGCCAACCTTGAGCCCGCGCGCGCGCGTCTGGGCGGCAAACGCCTTGAAGCCCGCCACCTCGGTAAAGATGGGTGCAAACAGCTCACGGTAGAGCTGCTCCTTTTCGGCAATGTGCTGCCAGGCTTCTTCGTCGCTCATGTCCCGCGCAAACAGCTCGCGCATGCATTCGGCGCCGGTGCGTCCGGTGGTGCGGCGCATCAGGTCGGGCACGTCGATGTCGATCCCGTGGTTTTGCACGAATGCCACCCAGCTCTGCGCGTGGCTGGGCATCGAATCGATGATCGTGCCGTCCATGTCAAAAATAATGCCAGAAACGGCTCCAGCCCTTATCTCATCTGCGCTAGCAGCTACTGAACTTGCATCAATCAACATCACACCCCCTGCTTCAGCGAGGTTTCGATGAAGGCGTCGAGGTCACCATCGAGCACCTTTTGTGTCGCCGAGGTTTCGTAGTTGGTGCGCAAGTCCTTGATTCGGCTGTTGTCCAGCACATAGGAGCGAATCTGGTGGCCCCAGCCCACGTCGGTCTTGCTGTCTTCGAGCTTTTGTTGTGCTTCCTGTTGTTTGCGCAACTCGAAGTCATACAGCCGGCTGCGCAAGCGCTTCCAGGCCACATCGCGGTTGCTATGCTGGCTGCGTCCGTCCTGGCACTGCACCACGATGCCGGTGGGAATGTGCGTCAGGCGCACGGCCGAGTCGGTCTTGTTGATGTGCTGACCGCCGGCGCCGCTGGCGCGAAAGGTGTCCACCCGCACATCCGAGGGGTTGATGTCGATCTCGATCGAGTCGTCAATCTCGGGATAGACAAACACGCTGGCAAAGCTGGTGTGGCGCCCACCTGACGAGTCAAACGGGCTTTTGCGCACCAGCCGGTGCACGCCGGTTTCGGTGCGCAGCAGGCCAAACGCGTATTCACCCTCGATCTTGATACTTGCACCCTTGATGCCGGCGGTGTCGCCAGGCGTCTCGTCTTCGAGTTCGGTCTTGAAGCCCTTGCGCTCTGCATAGCGCAGGTACTGGCGCAGCAGCATGCTGGCCCAGTCGCAGGCTTCGGTGCCACCGGCACCGGCCTGAATGTCGAGAAAGCAGTTCAGCGGGTCGGCCGGGTTGTTGAACATGCGGCGGAATTCGAGGTCTTTGACAATGACCTCCAGTCGCGCGGCGTCTTCTTCGAGCGTGACCAAGCCCGCTTCGTCGTCCTGGCTCATCTCGAACAGTTCCAGATTGTCGGAAAGGTCGGACGCCAGATCAGTCAGCGTCACCACGACTCCGTCGAGCAGCTTTTTCTCTTTGCCCAACTCCTGGGCGCGTTTGGGGTCATTCCAGACCGTGGGGTCTTCCAGGCTTGCGTTGACGGTTCTCAGGCGCTCAAACTTGGCATCGAAGTCAAAGATACCCCCGTAAATCCTGGGCGCGGGCGCTCAGGTCGGTGAGCAAGTTGCCAATGGCGTTGATACGTTCTGCTTCCATGATGCGAAATCCTGTTGTGATGCTGGTTTTTGAAAAGTGGCGGATTTTCTCACGCCGCCAGCAAAGTCTCAAAAACCTCGATCGGCACCGGTTTGCTGAAAAGGTAGCCTTGAAACTGGGTGCAACCGCGGCTGGCCAAGGTATCGTGCTGCTCCTCGGTTTCCACCCCTTCGGCGATCACGCTCAGCTCCAGACTGTGTGCCATGGCCACAATGGTGCTGACGATGGCCTGGTCGCTGCGCAATCTTGACACATCGTGCACAAAAGACTGGTCAATCTTGACCTGATCCAGTGGCAGCCGCTTCAGGTACTGCAGTGACGAGTACCCGGTGCCAAAGTCGTCGAGCGAAAACCCCACCCCCAGCGCCTTGACCTGGCGCATGGTGCCGATGACTTTTTCGACATCGGTCAACAGCATGCTTTCGGTGATTTCCAGTTTCAGACGGCTCGGCTCGATGCCGCTGTCATGTAACACCGATTCGATCTGCTCGACAAAATTGTCAGCGCCGAGTTGGCGTGCACTGATGTTGACCGCCAGAACCAGGTGGTCGGTCAGTGACTTGCTCTCCCAGGCCTTGATTTGTGCGCAGGCGGTTCGCAGGATCCATTGGCCCAATGGCATGATCAGACCGGTTTCCTCCGCCAGCGGAATGAACTCCCCGGGAGACACCAAACCGCGCACCGGATGCTGCCAGCGCACCAGTGCTTCAGCGCCGGTCGGGCGACGGTTCTGATCGACCTGCACCTGGTAGTAAATCGCAAACTGCTGCAGCGACACTGCCTGGCGCAGGTCGGACTCCAATGCCGCACGTGCTTCGAGGGCACTCTGCATGGTCGGGTCAAAAAAGCGCAAAGTGTCACGACCGGCCGCCTTGGCCTGGGACATGGCCGTGTTGGCGTGCTGCAACATCTCCTCGGCGGCCAGTGTCGGATTCGACAGACTGATGCCGATGCTGCACGAGCAGGTGTGCTCGTAATCACGCAAGCGATACGGAGCCGCCAGCAATCTGCGAATCTTTTCGGCCGCCGCCTTGACCTGCGCTGCCGCCTGTTCTGGCTCGGCTTCAGCGCGCAGGCCCTGCAGTAACACGACGAACTCGTCGCTGCTCAATCGGGCCACCGTGTCGCCCTCGCGGGCACAGCTGAGCAGGCGCCGGCCGATCTCGGACAACAACAGATCGCCGACCTCGTTGCCCTTGGTGTCGTTGAGCACCTTGAAGTTGTCGACGTCGATGAACAGCAATGCCGCCTGACCGGCACCATGGCTGCGTGAATTCAGGATCTGGCGCAGACGGTCAATCAACAGTCGCCGGTTGGGCAGAGCCGTCAGCGGGTCATAAAACGCCAGCTGAAAGATCTCGGCTTCGTCCTTTTTGCGTTGTGAAATGTCGCTGAAGGTGGCCACATAGTGGGTACGCGTCAGGCCACCCTGGGTTCTGGTGCTGGCTGCCGATATGGACAGCCATTCGGGATAAATCTCGCCGTTCTTGCGGCGGTTCCATATCTCGCCTTGCCAGTTGCCATCCTTGGCCAAGGCGGCCCACATCTGCTGATAAAACTCGGCGCTTTGGCGCCCTGAGCTCAGTACACGCGGATTTTTTCCCAGTACCTCGGCGCGGTCGTAACCCGTCAAACGGGTGAACGCGGCATTCACATTCAGGATCGTGCCCCGGTCGTCGGTGATGGTGATGCCCTCCGAGGCCGAGGCGAACACACTGGCAGCCAGTTGTAACTGCTGCGTCTGCACCCGCATGCGCATGAACGTGCGTACGGTATAGGCCAGCAAGACCAGGGTAGCCAGCAACAAAAAAGACCGATACAGGGCCGCGCGCTGCTGCTGATGGTCGTAATACCGCGCATAACTTGCCGCCAGTGCCGAATTTTCTGGCGGACTGGTGAGTTGGCGCACCAGCCCCGGCATGCTTCGTCCATAGTCGTCAATCAGTTTGACGTGGCGCAGCAGACTGTCAAGCTTGGACTGGGCACTTTCCGGCAATGCTCCGGTCACCACCGGCAGCGCGGCGGTCATGCGGGAAATGTCACCACGCTCCAGTAAACCGCCGTTCAGGCGGTTCAGCAGCAGGTGCTCCACCATTTCATTGAGTTGGGCTCGCGCCGGTGACCCACTGGGCAACTCGCGTATCAGTTCGTCGCGCGCCAGGGGCAAATAGAGCAATGAGTTCTTCAGGACAGCATTGCGCGACTTGAACTGCTCCAGCAGGTCCTGCTTGAGCCCCAGGCGTTGCTCCAGCAGGCGCAATTGCTGTTGAAACTCGTCGACCTGGCGCAGGTCGATGCCGGCATTGCCGTCCCGTATTTCTTGCGCCACCGTGCGCATCTGTGCAATCAGCATGGTGGCCAGGTCGTAGTTGTTGGCCAAATTGAAATTGAGCTGCAGAACCGCCTCGCCGAGTCGGCTTTCGCTGCTTTGCAACTGGCTGAGTTGGTTGAGCAAGGCGTTATGCCGGCGCAAGTCGACCGGCTGGGTCAGCAGGAACAGTGCCACCAACACCAGGGCGGCCGCCAGCACGCCGCCGGCCCGGTAAAAGTCGGCGTGGCCGAGCAGGTGAGTTTTCAATACTCGAAGCAGTCTCATTGCAATGGTTTACCCTGGTATTCACCGGTCAGGGTGCGCAGAAAAGCCACGATGTTGTTGACCTCGGTGCTGTCCAGATGTTTGCCCAGCTGGTAGCGCGCCATGATGCGAACCGCGTCTTCCAGGGTGGCAGCCGAGGCATCGTGCAAGTACGGCGCCGTGACCGCCACATTGCGCAGCGACGGCACCTTGCGGTAATAGCGGTCGTCTTCGCGGCGCGTGTATTTGAAGCGGCCGGTATCATGCCGGTCACTGCCGTCAAAGTAGTCCTCCATGACGCCCAGTTTCTGGTACATGTTGCCGCCCACGTTGACGCCCTGATGGCAGCTGGTACAGCCGATCTGCTTGAACAGACGGTAGCCCGCCTGTTCCGCCTCATTCAACGCACCCAGGTTGCCTCGCAAGAACTGATCAAAGCGCGCGTTAGGGGTGATCAGCGAGCGCTCAAAGGTCGCAATGGCATCCCTGACGTTGGCTGCGGTGATGCCATCCGGGTAGGCTGCGGCAAATTCACTGCGGTAGCTGGCGTCGTCCTGCAAGGTGGCAAGAGCTTTGGGCCAGGTATTGGCCATTTCGGTCGGGTTTTGCAGCGGACCATCCACCTGCTCTTCCAGGCTTGCAGCGCGGCCATCCCAAAACTGCCGAAAATTCAGACCACTGTTGAACACGGTGGGGGTGTTGATATTGCCCTCCTTGCCCTCAACCCCGCGGGCACGTGGCAGACGGTCAGCTCCGCCATTGGCCAGTTGGTGGCAGTGCGCACAGGACACCATCCCATCCGCGGACAGTCGACCCTCGTGGAACAGTCGCTCGCCCAAAGCAAGCCGACGCGGCTCCAGTGCTACAGTCATTGGCAGCGCCGCGAACGGGCCATCCACTGCGGGGGGTGTGGCATGGGCGACTGGCACAGCCGACGGTGACGGTGCACCAAGTTCGTTTCGTGTCGTCACGGTCAGGGTAGCAAACAGCGCCAAACCCGTCGCAGCAATCACCAGCCATTGATAACTTGCTCTCATGGTATGTGAACAGCCATTTATTTCCAGGGTCAGATTGTGTCTGAATTCATTGATCTGGGTTCAACCGCACCGGCAATTGGGGTATTGCTGCCGATGGGGGTGATGTTACGCCGATCGCTTGAATCCGCTTGGCTCCTTGGTACATTCGGCACATTCCACGAAAGGCACGCCATGCCCGTCCGACCCATCGACGCCCCTGCCCGCCCCGACGCTTATCAGTGTGTTCACGAACGTTTTCAGTGGCAATCCCCCGAGTTTTTCAATGTCGCCCAGGCCTGTTGCCGGCGCTGGGCGACGCGCCAGGACGCCCTTCACCGAATAGCTGTCAAGGTCTATGGGAAAAGCGCGCAAGCCTGTTCTTATTCCTATGCCGAGCTGGCCGAGCAGGCCAACCGGCTCAGTGTCGTGCTGCGTGATCTGGGTGTCGAGCCGGGTGATCGTGTTGCCATCGTGTTGCCTCAACGCTTTGAGACCGCGGTGGCCTACATGGCCGTGCTGCAAATGGGCGCGGTGGCCATGCCCCTGTCAACGCTGTTTGGCCCTGATGCGCTGGCGTTTCGACTGCAGGACAGTGCAGCCGTGCTGGCCATTGCGGACGCGCGAACTGCGCCGGCGCTGCAATCCGTGCAGCCCGATTGCCCGTCGCTGCGCCAATTGCTGACGATCGAAGGTGCTGGAGTGGGGTTGGACTACGCTGACGCTCTGGCAACAGCAGCGGCACAGTTCGAACCGGTGGCCACACGCGCTGAAGCTGCAGCGGTACTCATCTACACCAGTGGCACCACCGGCAACCCCAAAGGTGCGCTGATTCCACACCGTGCGATGTTGGGCAACCTGACCGGGTTTGTCTGTAGCCAGAACGGTTTTGACTTGTCCTTCGGGGAGTCACCAACGCCCGCCACTGCGCCCTACTGGCATCGGTTGTTACAGCAGATGCAGTTGCAGGACATCAGTCTGGATTCGTCGGCGGTTTTCTGGAGCCCGGCGGACTGGGCCTGGACCGGCGGGCTGATGGATGCCTTGTTGCCAACGCTGTATTTTGGCCGTCCGGTCGTGGCGTGCAGCGAGCGCTTCAGTCCACAGACCGCGCTGGAACTGATGCGAGACTGTGCGGTGACCCACAGTTTCTTGTTTCCCACTGCACTCAAGGCGATGATGAAGGCCTACCCGGGTGCCGCACTGACACCGGTGCGCGCCCGGTTTGCGCTCCAGTTGCAGGCCATCATGAGTGCGGGTGAGGCGGTGGGTGATGCCGTGTTTGACTACTGCCAGCAGCAACTGGGGGTTACCGTCAACGAGATGTTCGGCCAGACCGAGATCAATTACGTCGTCGGCAATTGCTCGGCATTGTGGCCGCCCCGGCCCGGCAGCATGGGCATGGCCTACCCCGGTCATCGGGTGGCCGTGATCGATGAGGACGGGGGGGTGTGTGCACCCGGTGTGGTGGGTGAAGTGGCGGTCAACTGCCTTGACCTGCAAGCTCAGCCAGATCCCGTGTTCTTTTTGGGCTACTGGAAGAATGATGCCGCCACGCAGGCCAAGTTCAGTGGTGACTGGTGTCGCACGGGCGACCTGGCCAGCTGCGATGCTCAGGGCTATCTGTGGTACCAGGGTCGTAGCGACGATGTATTCAAGTGCGCTGGCTACCGCATTGGGCCAGGCGAGATCGAGAACTGCCTGGTCAAACACCCGGCGGTGGCCAACGCTGCTGTGGTGCCAAAACCCGACCGGGAGCGGGGCGCGGTGGTCAAGGCCTATGTGGTTCTCGCTCCTGATTTTGTAACTGCAAGGTTAAATTCAATAGGTGCTGGCGGTCAGTTTGATGTTGAACTGGTGGCACAACTGCAAGCGCACGTCAAAGACCAACTGGCTCCGTATGAATACCCCAAAGAGATCGAATTTGTGGACGCACTGCCCATGACCACCACAGGCAAGGTGCAGCGCCGGGTGTTGCGCCTGCAAGAGGAAGCGCGCTTCGCGGCGGTGTTGGAATGAAGCACTTCGGCACGATCCGTTTGGCCGGTGCACGACGCATCCAGCTTCTGGCAATTTTGAAGTGGCTGGTATGGATGTTGCCGTTGTTGGCTTACGCGCAGTCGGTTGCGCTGCCAACCTTGTGGCTGGTGCTGATTGCCAGCACACTGGCCTGGGGTGCGCTGCGCGCGTGGGAGCTGAGTCGACGTCGCCAGTTCATTCGTGAGTCACGGTTTCCGTCGCATTTGGTCAGCAAGCTCAGAGCCCAGTATCCGCAGCTCAGTGCGGGTGATGCTGACCTGGTGCTGCGTGGCCTGCGCCAGTTTTTTGTCGCGTACCTGCGCAGTGGCCGTCAGTTTGTTGCCATGCCCTCACAGGTGGTTGATCTGGCCTGGCATGAGTTCATCCTTCACACGCACGCCTACCAGGTGTGGTGTGAGGCGGCGTTTGGCAAGTTGCTGCACCACACGCCCGCCGAGGTGCTGGGCCGTGACCCAAAGCGCAACGACGGCTTGCGTCGCACCTGGTATTGGGCATGCAAGGAAGAAAGCATCAACCCGCGCCAACCCAGCCGCTTGCCACTGCTGTTTGCACTGGACAAAAAGTTCCATATCCCTGGCGGCTTCTCGTATGTACCCGACTGCCGCGACATCAATCGCCAAAGTGGGTCGGACGCCTACTGTGGCACCAGTTTCGGTGGCGGCGACGGCAGTGGCTCACCGGGTGACGGCGATGGTTTTGGCGGCAGCGAGTCCTCGGGCGGTGACGGTGGCACAGATGGTGGCGGATGTGGTGGCGGCTGCGGTGGTGGCGACTGAAAATATCTTGTAGCCCATATTCAGTAACACATGACAGGTATTAAATCGAGATTGAAGTTTCCCTGTTGAGTCTTTGGTGGTCACCGTTGAGATCCATCTCTTGGCTGCGGGTAAACCCGACACTCCCTGCCACTGATGCTCTCCATCAGAATTGCCAATTGGCCTTAACCGGCAATCGCCCTTACAGTTCGCTTGCATTCAAATCACTCAACCGGAGACCACCATGACCTTTTCGTTTGCCACCCGCAGCCTGACCCTGGCCTTGATGACCGCCTTTGCCGCTGCCCATGCCGGCACCGTGTCGGTGGTCACATCCTTTCCCAAGGAGCTGACTGCCGCTTACAAGAAGGCCTTTGAAGCCGCCAACCCTGGCATCAAGCTGGAAATTCTCAACAAGAACACCACCGCGGGCATTGCTTACATCAAGGAACTGGCAGTCGGCCAAAGGCCGGATGTGATGTGGGCTTCGGCGCCTGACGCCTTTGAGGTGCTGGCGCGCGACAAGTTGTTGCAGCCGGCACCCGAGGTAAAAAACCCGCAAGCCCCGGTCAAGATTGGCAACTATCCGCTCAACGACCCGGAAAACCAGTATTACGGCCAGGCGCTGGCCGGCTACGGGCTGATGTGGAACACCCGCTACATGGCGGCCAACAAGGTGCCCACGCCCAAGGAGTGGGCCGATCTGGTCAAACCCGAGTATTTCAACCACGTGGCCATGTCCTCGCCCTCGCGCTCGGGTACCACGCACCTGACCGTGGAGACCATTTTGCAGGGCGAAGGATGGGAAAAGGGCTGGAGCCAGATGCTGCAGATTGCCGGCAACTGCGCGGCGGTGACCGACCGCAGTTTTGCCGTTCCCGACGGCGTCAACAATGGCCAGTACGGTATTGGCCTGGTCATCGACTTTTTTGGCTTGGCGGGCAAGGCTTCGGGTTACCCGGTGGAGTTTCACTATCCCAACGTGACGGCGGTGGTGCCGGCCAACATTGCGCTGGTCGCGGGTGCGAAAAATACCGAAGAGGCCAAGAAATTCATCAAATTTACGCTCTCAAAAGAGGGGCAGGAACTGCTGTTTGACCCGGCCATCAGCCGTCTGCCGATTCTGCCCAATAGCAGCTTTGGTGCCAAAGTTCCAGCGGGCTACCCGGATGCGATCGAGATTGCCAAGCGTGCCAAAGTGCAGTTTGACTCCAACCTGTCGGGCGACCGCTATCAGGTGGTGGTGAGCCTGTTTGACCAGATGGTGACCTTCCGCCTGAAAGACCTGCAGGCCGCCACCAAAGCCATCCACGAGGCCGAGCGCCGCCTCAAGGTCAAGCCCAATGCACAGGCGGCCGAACTGGTGAAGCAGGCACGCAGCTTTGCTTATTCGCCCATGGTGTCGGCCGACATGGTGAAAGATGCCGAGTTTCTGGCACTGTTTCGCAAGAACAAGAAAGATGTCGAGGTGGCCAAGCAGTTGACTGGCCTGGAAGACTTGTGGAGCACCAAGTCCAAGGCCAACTACGAGAAAGCCAGGTCCCTGGCCGAGCAGGCTGCAGCGCTGGTGAAATAAGTCTGCCGGGCCAGCAACTTGCCCTGGCTCAAACCTGCTCCGCGAGGGGGGGAGGGGATGACAGTCGGCAGTGGTGGCGAATCCGACTGTGCCCATGTTCCCTCTCCCGCCGGGAGCGGGGTGGGTTGAGGGTGGGAGCTTGTTGTATTTTTTGAGGTTTTACCTGGTAAAGGTTCTGCCATGTCTGCTGTCCTGACTGATTCTTTTGTGCCGGTGGCCGCGCAGCGCCACCGCCCTTGGGGCGCGTGGTTGCTGGCCGCTGCCGTGCTGGCGTTCTTACTGGTCTTTTTGCTGTGGCCAGTGGGCCTGGTGATTTACACCGCGTTTGTGACCGAAACCGGTGCGCTGACGCTGGGGCATTTCAGCAATTTCTTTAATCAGGGCTTGCTGCGCGAGGC
>NZ_JAGPBB010000013.1 GCF_018063565.1 Rhodoferax sp. | reverse complement strand
GACGACGGCGACCGCTCTCGTCGGGCTCGCCGAGTTCCATGGTGATGCATTCGACACCCACCAGTTTGCCGTCCTTGCCAATGAACTTGGTCGGCGCGCTCATCAGCATGAGCTCAACGCCTTCCTCAATGGCACCGTCAATTTCCCATTCATGCGCAGGCATTTCCTTGCGCCCGCGACGGTAGTTGATGATGACCCGCTTGGCACCCATGCGGATAGCCGCCCGCGCCGGGTCCATTGCCGAGTTGCCGCCACCAATGACCATGACGGTTTTGCCTTTGACATCGGGCTTGGTACCGATATTGATCTCATGCAGGAAATGCATGCAACCCATGACGCCGTCCAGATCGTGGCCATCAATATCCAGGCCGTTTTCATCCGATGCACCCGTGGTGATCAGAATGGCATTGAAGCCCTGCTGCTTGAGCTCAGTCAAATCGGTGACCCGATGGCCGGTCTTGATTTTGACACCCAGCGCCGTGACGTTCTTGATATCACGGTCCACCACATCGTTGGGGCAACGATACGGGGGGATAGCCGTACGCAGCATGCCACCGGGCTTGCTCTCGGCCTCAAATATTGTGACTTGGTGACCTTCGCGCGCCAGATAGAACGCAGCACTCAAGCCCGCCGGGCCAGAGCCGACCACGGCAACCCGTGTTGCCAGCTGGTGCTCAACCGGACCGTATTCGGGTTCAGGATGCTCAGCGTAGTAGTGGTCAGCCATAAAGCGCTTGATGCCACGGATTTGAACCGTTCCTTCTTTGTCGCCCCGCGTGCAGTCGGATTCGCAAGGCGCATAACACGCCCGCGCCAGGCTGCCGACCAGTGGTGCGTTTTCCAGATGCAGGTCAAACGCCTCTTTGTAGCGCCCCGCCCTGACCAGCGAGATATAACCGCTGGCCTTGACGTTGCCCGGACAAGTGAAGGTGCAGGGTGCTTCGCCACGCCGGTCAATCACCGCCTTTTTGGGGATGGCCTGCGGAAAAGGAATATGCGCCACCCGGCGTGTGACCAGACCGTAGTTGTACTGATCGGGTACCGTGACCGTGCAAATCTCTTCACACTTGCCGCATCCCGTGCAAGCATCAAAATCAACGTAAGACGCCTTCTTATGCAGATCGACAGCGAACGAGCCGTCGGCGTTGCGCACAACGCTATCGACCTCGCTGTAGGTCATGATTTGCACATTGGGGTGGTGCGAGACAGACGCCATTTTTGGCGTCACGATGCAGCTCGCGCAATCGAGCGTCGGGAATACCTTGCTCAGCAAGATGGCCCTGCCGCCAATGCTGGCGTCTTTGTCCACCAGCAACACGCGGTATCCCATATCGCCCATCGAGGCAGCGGTTTCCATGCCGGCAACGCCAGCACCCACCACCATCACATCGTAGTCCAGCGGACGTGTTTCAGTATTAGGCTTCAAGAGACTTTAACTCCTGTTGGTATTTGTTCATGTGAACAACGAAGTTGTCCGCGCAGACGGAACAGAGCCCGGCCATCTTCAGTCGCTTGGGACTGATGCCGTGCTCTTTCATCATCGTTTGCGCGCGCGTAACCAGTGTGCTGGTGCGCGATGTGCAATCGGTCAGATAGGCACAGTCACCCCCGCAGGCGGCAATAAATACACCGTCGAAGCCACGTTCGAGGGCGTGAACGATCCAAGATGGCTTGACACCGCTGGAACAGGGCAAGGGAATGACCTGAACGGCTGTCGAATAGTGCAAATGTGCACTGCCAGCTTGGTCAATTCCCGGATCCGAGATCGCGTTCGTTGAGAACACGAGGATCTTCGGTGCATCTTTGCTGTCGGGGGTGCTCACTTTTAGACCTTCCGACGCAGGTAAACGCTCCAGAACCCATCATTCTCGACATCGCCGAGATACTCGTGGCCCATCTTCTTGCACCAACGCTGAATGTCAATGATGGTGCCGCTGTCAGAAGATTGCACTTCCATGGCCCCACCCACAGCAACTTCGCCAATGGCGCGCTTTGCTTCGAGCATGGGCCCAGGGCAAGCAGTGCCACGGGCATCAATGACTTTGCCGATCGTCAGTGCTTTTAATTCGCTAGCATTCATGGTATTTCGCCTTTTCTGATGGTTTAAAAAATGGGTTTAAAAAATCTTTTACATGAACCAGCATTGCTTCGAGTGGCTACACATGTCGATTAAGGTGGCAACACCGGCAAATTTCAGGTTCGGGTAGTCGATCAGGTCTTCACGCTTGATGCCCATGAGATCCAGAGACAGGTTGCAGACAGTGATCCGCACCCCGAGTTCACCGGCGTTGCGGATGAGCTCTTCAAGTGGCATGGCGTTGTGTTTCTTCAAATCAAACTTGATCTCCGATGGCTGCAATGCGCGCGCCGCGTCAGGCATGTCCTGTTTGGCCTTGCTCGGATCAACCAGTGCTGCGGTAGCCCGGAGCATGAAGAACATGTCGACTTCTGTGTCGAAAGTTGTTGCCCCGAGTGCGATCATGAACGCACCCATCGTGTGCTCAAGATCGCCGCTCATGACACCCAGGGTAAGCTGGTCTTTGGGAGCCGCGTTCTCAAGCGCTTCCACCCGTTTGAGCAGGTCTTTCACTAGCTGATCGTTGTTTTGGTTGTCACTCATGTTGACTTTCCTCAATTAGTTGCACAAAGTTTTGCTTGCCAGTCTCCGTAGCACACCAGAGGTAAATTCCGATGCAGCCTTGGCAAATGGCTCCATATTTGTTCATTGCACTGCTGGACCACTCATTTGGTTTAGGTGCCTGCGTAACATGGTTTATGTCGAGTCTGTTCATTGTTGAAAAAGCCGCAACCGCTGTTATTTAAAGCGGTAATAGCTATCAAAAAAGCGCTAGCTGGCAACCGTGTCTGATGGAGGCTTTCTGTATCGGGGGCTTGTTCATGTGGTTGCAGCGCGAATGCGCTTGGGTCCCGTTTGGTCCGAATTTCCACTGTTCTGTCAATGCCCAGTTTTCAGCACGGCCCTGTACCGTCTCAACGATGACACTCATTGATTGACCTTTCGAGCCAAGGAGCAGGCTGAAAACCAGCTGGCGGGCATGCGCATCGAACGCAAGAGGATGTAAACCGACAACATTGAAATCATCAACTCCACTATTGGCATATAAATAAACAGTGTTGATGTGACTTCTGCAGTTGCGTCAATTGATGTTGCGGATCGGTCTGGCTCATGATGGTTCTCCCAATCAGGGAGTATGAAATCGATGAATCTGTGGCAACAGTGATTGCACAAACCGAGCCAATAAGACGATTCTGTAACTCGTTGATAATGTTGATTATTTTTCTGCTTCGTCGCCATTGAATCGGATCATTGGCAAAAAATGGCGGCAGTTAAACTACGAGACTGCCATAATTGGCACCCAAAAACCCTGGAAGATAGGCATGAACCTAAACAAGATCAGTTCGTTTCTGGATTCATTCGACGAACCCAGCATCGTGATGGATGCCAATTACCGAATACTCTCAGCCAATCAGGCCTATCTGCGCGACTTCAGCAACAACGGCCCGGTAGTTGGACGCCTTTGTTATGAAATTTCGCACCGATTCAGCGTGCCCTGTGATCAGGCGGGTGAATCTTGTCCCCTGCAGGCGAGCCGAAGCAGTAACCAGAAAGAGCGCGTACTCCATCTTCACTACACCGCGCATGGCGAAGAGCATGTCGATGTGGAAACGACGCCAATCCGCGATGACAACGGCGAGAGAACCCTTTACGTCGAGACGATGCGCGTGGTGCGCCAAGCCAGCAGTCGGCCAGCGTCGCAGGGTTTGGTTGGGCGCTCACCAGCCTTTACGCGGATGCTGGCACGGGTGATGCGCGTAGCACCGTCAATGGCGGCGGTGATGCTGCTGGGTGAAACCGGTACCGGCAAGGAACTTATGGCTCGGGCAATCCACGAGGGAAGTGCGCGCGCGGCCCGGCCGTTCGTGCCGGTTGACTGCTCAGGTTTGACGGAGTCCCTGTTCGAAAGCGAACTGTTTGGCTACGAGAAAGGTGCCTTCACCGGCGCGACGCACCGCAAACAAGGCCTCATCGAGTCGGCCAGCGGCGGCACCTTGTTTCTTGACGAGATTGGGGATCTGCCGCCGGCCCTGCAAGTCAAACTGTTGCGATTGCTCGAAACCGGCACCTATCGACGCGTCGGCGGTGTCGAGGTGTTGCCTGCGGATTTCCGCCTCATCTCGGCGACGCACCGCGATCTGGAAGCTTTGGTCAAGGCGGAAGCTTTTCGCCGCGATCTGTACTTCCGTATCAACACATTTCCGATCTATGCGCCGTCCTTGCGAGATCGTGCGCCCGACCTCTCGCTGCTCGTAGAGTCGCTGCTTTCGCGCGTTGCACCAGGACGCGAATTGCATTTAAGTGCCGAGGCGATGACGCTGCTGGCGGCCATGCCGTTCGAAGGCAACATTCGGGAATTGCGCAATCTTCTCGAACGTGCCAGTCTGCTGGCCGATGGTGATGAAATTGAGTCACGGCATATCCTCGACATGGAGAGCGAAGCGGAAGCCAGCACGGTGACGCGCCCCAAAGAGATCGACGGCACCTGGTTGACACTCAAAGAAAACGAGCACCGTTACCTGGCCTGGGCGGTGGCGGCACACCAAGGTGATCGCCCCGCGCTGGCGCGACAACTTGGCATCAGCGAACGCACCCTGTTCCGAAAACTCGGTAACCTGTAAATAGCCTACAGGGGTTCAGATTGCCGCATTGCCTGCGTAGGCCGCAGCGATGGACACCGCATGGGCGTTCGCGTTAGCTGGGTACGCATCGCAAACAAGCCAATGCGCATCCTTGGCTAAACCTCAATTGTTTTCGCAAGCGCCTAGGACTCGTCCCAAGGGACCACTATCGCGGGCGCCAAAATAGTAAATCGATTAGCGCGTCGACGAGTGCGCCTCGCTGAGCGTCTTGAGCTGGTACAACGCTTCGAGCGCCTCGCGGGGGCTGAGTTCATCGGGTTTTAGTGCCCTAGCCCATGCCTCGACTGCGCTATCAGCTACGGTCTCTGTAGCAACCGGTGCGGCAAACAGGTCCACCTGTGCCTGGTGCTGACTGGCTTGCGCCTCCAGTGACTGCAGGGTGTGGCGCGCGTGGTTGAGCACAGCAGCGGGCATGCCGGCCAGTCGGGCCACCTGAATGCCGTAGCTTTTGCTGGCCGGGCCGCTCTGGATTTCGTGCAGAAACACGATGTCACGGCCCGACTCGGTGGCGCTCACATGCACGTTGATGGCCCCGTGGTGAGTGGCGGGAAACTCGGTCAACTCAAAGTAATGCGTGGCAAACAGCGTCAGCGCCTGGGTCTTGTCGTGCAGCTGCGTGGCAATGGCGCTGGCGAGTGCCAAACCGTCAAAGGTGCTGGTGCCGCGGCCGATCTCGTCCATCAGCACCAGCGAATGGGGCGTGGCGGTGTTGAGGATTTGTGCGGCTTCGACCATCTCCAGCATGAAGGTGGACTGCGCGTTGGCCAGGTCATCGGCGGCGCCAATTCGGGTGTGAATGGCGTCGATGGGGCCAAGCCGGCAGCTTTTGGCCGGTACATAACTGCCCATGCTGGCCAGCAGCGTGATCACCGCAATCTGGCGCATGTAGGTTGACTTGCCACCCATGTTGGGTCCGGTGATGATCTGCATGCGTTGGCGCACATTCAGATGCGTGTCGTTGGCGATGAAGGCGCCGGCACTGGTCTCGTTCAGGCGCGCCTGCACCACCGGGTGGCGACCGGCCTCGATGTCGATGCACGGCTCGCGGGTGAATTGCGGCGCGCACCAGTCCAGCGTCAGGCTGCGCTCGGCCAGTGCGCACAGCGCATCCAGCGTGGCCAGCGCCTGTGCCAGCTGGGTGAGTGCAGGCACCATGGGCTGCAAGGTGTCGAGCACCTGTTCGTACAGCCACTTCTCTCGTGCCAGCGCACGCTCCTGGGCACTCAGCGCCTTGTCTTCAAACGCCTTGAGTTCGGGGGTAATGAAGCGTTCGGCATTCTTCAGGGTCTGGCGGCGGCGGTAGTCTTCGGGCACCCGGTCGAGCTGGCCTTGTGTCACCTCGATAAAAAAGCCGTGTACCTTGTTGTATTGCACACGCAGGTTGGCAATGCCGCTGCGCGCGCGCTCGCGCGTTTCCAGGTCCAACAGAAAGCCGTCGCAGTTGCTCTGGATGGCGCGCAGCTCGTCGAGCTCTGCATCAAATCCGCTGGCGATCACACCGCCGTCGCGCACCAGCGCGGCAGGCTCAGCGGCAATGGCACGCGTGAGCAACGCAGTGCAGCCAGTCGGTGCTCGCAACGCCTCTGAAGTGTGGGTTAAATAGGCTTCCAGCCCAATTAGGAAGGGTGTTAACAGCTCTGTTTTTTGAAGTGTTGTCTGCAAGCCGATCAGCTCGCGCGGGCGCACCTGCCGCAGCGCAATGCGTGCGGTGATGCGCTCGACATCGTTGCTGCCCTTGATCAAGCGGCGCAGGTCTTGCCAGGGGCCAGCCCCTTCGGCCCCAAGGGTGCCACGGCGCAAGGCGGTGATGGCGCGCAGGCGTTGCTGTGCCTCGGAGCGCTCACGCCTGGGTGACAACAGCCACGACTTGAGCAAGCGGCTGCCCATGCCGGTCATGCAGGTGTCAAGCAGCGAGAACAGGGTGGGGGCTTCTTCGCCACGCAGGGTTTGCGTCAGCTCCAGGTTGCGCCGGGTGGTGTGCGGCAGCTCGACCAAGTCGTCGGCGCGCTGCACCCGCAGCGAATGGATGTGGGTCAGTGCGCGGCCCTGGGTGTGTTCGGCATAGGCCAGCAGCGCTGCTACAGCGGCCTGCGCCAGACTCAGGTCTTGCGCTTGCCAGGCTGCCAGACTGGCGGCCTGCAGCTGGGCCAGCAAGGTGCGCTGACCCAGTGCGGTGTCAAACTGCCACTCGGGTCGCGTCACCAGCGAGCAGGGCACGCTGGTTTGCAGCGCGCGCAGACGCGCCTCAAACGCCGGCGTGGCGCCGGCGCTGAAAATCAGCTCACCCGCGCCAATGCGCTGCACCCAGCCCGCCAGATCATCGAGCGTGCATTCGGCCAGTTGCACGACGCCCTGTGTCAGACTCAGCCAGGCCAGCCCGCACTGGTTGCGTGGGCCTTGGTGCAGGCTGAGCAGGAGGGCCTCGGTCTTGTCGCTGAGCAGTTCCAGGTCAGTCAGCGTGCCGGGTGTGACCACCCGCACCACTTTGCGTTCCACCGGCCCCTTGGCTGTGGCCACATCTCCCACCTGCTCGCAAATAGCTACCGATTCACCGAGTTTGATCAGCCGTGCCAGATAGGTCTCAACCGAATGAAACGGCACGCCCGCCATCACCACTGGCTGGCCGGCGCTTTGGCCGCGCTGCGTCAGCGTGATGCCCAGCAGCCGCGCGGCTTTTTCGGCATCGGCATAAAACAGCTCGTAAAAATCCCCCATCCGGTAAAACAGCAAGGTATGCGGATGCTCGGCTTTGAGGCCGAGGTACTGCGCCATCATCGGCGTGTGCTTTTCCAGCCCCGGCGGATGGTCGATGGCTTGCATGGCAGTGGGTGAGTGGCGAAGGGGTGACGCCTGAGCTTAAGGAAAAACCAGGGTGCAAAGGGTCAGGTTCATGGGGCGTCGGTACTGGCCTGGTCGTCGCTGGGCTGTTCCTGCTGCGACAGCTCCGCCACTGCGGCGCGCACTGTGGCTTTTTCACCAGCACTGGCAAACTTGCTGTATTTGCCCAGCACGCTGACCAGTTGGCCATAGATGCGCGGGTTGGCGGCCAGGCACTCGCGTTGCTCCAGGAAATCGGAGTCACCCGACAGATTGCCCACCAGGCCACCGGCCTCGGTGATCAGCAGCGACCCTGCCGCCACGTCCCAGGGCTGCAAGCCGAGTTCAAAAAAACCGTCAGTAAAGCCGGCGGCCACATAGGCCAGGTCCAGCGCTGCGGCCCCGGGGCGGCGCAGACCGGCAGTGCGCTGCATGATCTCGCCCATCATGCGCAGGTAGCGGTTGATGTCGTCGTCAATGCGGTAGGGAAAGCCGGTGGAAATCAGGCACTCTTTGAGCCGGGTGCGTTTGGCCACCCGGATGCGCCGGTTGTTCATGTAGGCACCGCGCCCTTTGGTGGCGGTGAACAGGTCGTTGCGGCTGGGGTCGTAAATGACAGCCTGCTCCACTTTGCCACGCACTGCCAGCGCAATGCTGACACAGTAGATGGGCAACCCGTGGATGAAGTTGGTGGTGCCATCCAGCGGGTCGATGATCCAGACGAATTCGGAATGTTGGGCACCATGCTCACGACCTGACTCCTCCGCCCAGATGGCGTGCCCCGGGTAAGCCCCAAGCAGGGTTTCGATGATGATCTGCTCGGAGGCCTGGTCCACTTCGGTGACAAAGTCGTTGACCTGCTTCTCCGACACCCGAACCGACTCCACATCCAGCGCGGCCCGGTTGATGATGGCCCCGGCGGCGCGAGCGGCTTTGATGGCCACATTGATCATGGGGTGCAAATTGGTAGTGGTCATGGTTATTTTTCAGGTAGGGGCGTCGGTGCACTCAGGCGATGGCCGCACGCAACAGGCACCGGCCTCGGGCGGCGACAATCGGCGGATTTTAACGGCCCACCATGAAGACCCGATTCGTCCTGATCAACACCAGCCACGCCGGCAACGTGGGAGCCACCGCGCGGGCCATGAAAACCATGGGTTTTGATGATTTGGTGCTGGTAGCGCCACGCTGGCCCAATGTGCTGCGGCGTGAAGAGACCATTCAACGTGCCAGTGGGGCACTGGATGTGCTGAGCCAGGCTCGCATTGTGGCGACACTGAACGAGGCGCTGGACGGCATGACCCACCTGTGTGCCACCGCCATGACCCCGCGCGACTTCGGGCCACCCACGGCGACGCCCCGTGCGTACTTTGAATCTGTCCTGAAAAAAGAGCGAAAAAGTGAATCTGCTATTGGGCTAGAGGTCGATAGATTCTCAAACTCCGGCATGGCCTTCCTGTTTGGCTCCGAGCGCTTCGGGATGCGCAACGAAGACGTTTACCGCTGCCATGTGGCCCTGAGCATTCCCACCAATCCAAAGTTCGGCTCGCTCAATCTGGCATCGGCCGTGCAGGTCATTGCCTATGACTGGCGTGAGGCGCTGGCAGCGTATCCGCTCACGCAGCTCAACGCCGCGGCGCCACTGGCCGACGCGGCGCAGGTGGCAGGAATGCTGGCGCATCTGGAAGAAGCACTGGTGGCGATTGATTTTCTCGACCCGCAAGCCCCCAAAAAACTCATGCCTCGGCTCAACCAGTTGTTCAACCGCAGCGGGCTCACCCAGGAAGAAATTCACATCCTGCGTGGCATGGCCAAGTCCATGCTCCGGCTGGCTAACAAACCCGTGTCGGTGTTGCGGCTGCCCGAAGCCCATTAGACTCAAGCCATGTTTTCCAGAATCCGCTCTGACGTTCAATGCATCCTCGACCGTGACCCGGCCGCGCGCAGCACCTGGGAGGTCTTGACCTGTTACCCCGGTCTGCACGCGGTGCTGCTGCACCGTCTGGCGCACGCCTGCTGGGTGCATGGCTTCAAATGGCTGGGGCGCTACATCTCGCACACCACCCGGTTTTTGACGGGTATCGAGATTCACCCGGGCGCCAAAATTGGCAACCGGGTGTTTTTCGACCATGCCATGGGCGTGGTGGTGGGCGAGACCGCCGAAATTGGTGACGACTGCACCATTTACCAGGGTGTCACCCTGGGCGGCACTTCGCTCTACAAAGGCACCAAGCGGCACCCCACCCTGGGGCGTGGCGTGGTGGTGGGCGCAGGCGCTCAGGTCTTGGGCGGTTTTACCGTGGGAGATGGTGCCAAGGTCGGCTCCAATGCGGTGGTGACAAAGCCGGTACCTGCGGGTGCGACGGCGGTGGGCAACCCGGCACGCATCATCCAGGCCGAGCTCGACGCCAGGCGCGAAGAAGCGGCGTCCAAGATGGGATTTTCAGCCTACGGCGTGACCCAAAGTGACGATCCCTTGAGCATGGCGATGCGAGGCCTGATTGACAATGCCTCCGGCCATGAACATCAGATTGCCATGTTGTGGCAGGCGGTGTCCAGTCTGCAAGCCAGTCGGTCCGATGCCAGTTGTGTGCCGGGCGACGCCACTTTGAGTGAGCATTTTGAGGCGGCACGGCTCAACGATCTGGTCGGCAAGTAGCGGTTATCCCGCAGCTTGAACATCCGATCGCCGGAGCGCCGATTGCGGCGTTTTTGAAGCTTTCCTTGACAGTGCTTCTGGCGGGTGCGGTGCAGGTGCGCAAAATAACCCACCGTCACCATCACGATCACGGTCACGACAACCAGCACAAGGCCGAGACGGTCTCGGGTCGCCGGGTTTGCGCGGGTATTCATGACGCACTGTGACTCATGGCCGTTCATTGTTCAAGAAACTTCTCACCGCCGATTTTGGCCGGAATACCTGGCAGACCGCTGCATCGACCTCCAGGTAAGGTCCGCCAATCAGGTCGATGCAGTAGGGCACGGCGGCAAAGATGCCGTCAACCAACGGTTGCCCTGCGGCGTCTTTCAGCCCTTCAAGAGTCTCGGCGATCGCTTTGGGCTGGCCCGGAAGATTGATGATGAGTGTCTGGTCACGAATGACGGCAACCTGGCGGGACAGAATTGCTGTCGGGACAAATTTCAGGCTGACCTGGCGCATTTGCTCGCCGAAACCGGGCATGGTTTTGTGCGCGATCGCCAACGTGGCTTCAGGGGTCACGTCGCGCGGCGCTGGGCCGGTCCCACCGGTGGTCAGCACCAGGGCACATCCCGCGTTCACCAACTCAATCAAGGTGTTGCTGATCTGCGTCTGCTCGTCCGGGATCAGCCGCGCCTCAAACTGAAGCGGATTTTTCAAAGCGCGGCCCAACCAGTCCTGCAACGCAGGCAGCCCCTTGTCCTGATAGACGCCTCTGGAGGCGCGGTCGCTGACCGAAACGATGCCGATCTTGACGTTTGGATAGAGGGTGCTCATGAGGCTTCTCGCGAAGGGCTGAAAACAATGGGCGCGAGATCAGGGTCCGGCCGCGCGGTGAGGGCCTCGCGTACCAATTGAAATAACTCACGGTAGGCACGGCCATGGCGCACGGCTGCACCGGGCTTTTCCGGCACGGCGTCCTTGTGAGCCTGACGAATCAGCGCGCGCAACTGTTGGGAATCGGTTTCCGGGTGTTGTGCAATCCATTCACCCGCGGCGCTTTCTTCTCTGATCATGCGATCGCGCCATTGTTCACTCTGATGCAGCACCAGGTTTTCTGCGGCTGAGCCATTGGTTTGCACTTCCAGTGCAGCGCGTACCGCATCCACCTCCGAGCTTTCGAGCTTGCGCATGAGTTTGCCAATGTATTGCATCTGGCGCCGCTTGCCCTCGAAATTGGTGATCCGCCTGGCGTCAGCGATGGCATCACGAAACTTGTCGGTCAGTGGCAATTGCTGGAGTAGTTCGGCGCGCAGGGTCAGCAGCGCTTCGCCGAGCTTTTGCAGCTCGGTGCTTTCACGTTTCAGATCCGTGCGGCTCTGGTCGTCGGTTCCTTTGAGTTCGGCCTTGAGCTCAAGATCGCGGTCGCTGCCCTCGGCGACGAACTCTCCGCGTACGAAGTAGCCTTTTTTCAGTTTTCTTGACATAGCCAAGTATCATAGCCGCCGCTATGAAAAAACCCAATACATCCACACCTCTCGCTGCGCGCGCCGATCAGATCTCCAACCAGCCCGATCAGGGGTTTGCGTACAACCGCAGTTTTTTTGAGGGCTTGGTGGATCAGGCGCTGCATCACGCGCGCAAACTTGGTGCCACCGATGCGGCCGCCCATGCTTCGGAGGGATGTGGTCTGAATGTGTCGGTCCGCAAGGGTGAACTCGAGAATGTCGAGCGCAACCGGGACAAATCGCTGGGTATTACCGTGCATGTCGGGCAGCGCCGGGGTAACGCCAGCACCTCGGATTTTTCACCCGCGGCGATCGAGCAGACCGTGCAGGCCGCTTTTGACATCGCACGTTTCACTGCGGAAGACCCATTTGCGGCGCTGCCGGATCCAGTCGACGTGGTACCCGAGGCAGAACAACGGGGCGATTTGGAGCTGTTCTTTCCCTGGAGCATCGACAGTGAAAAAGCAGCGCAACTGGCTCTGCAGGCAGAAGCGGCGGCACTGAAAGTGGACAAGCGCATCACCAACAGCGAAGGTGCCGGGGTTTCGGCACAGCAGTCTCATTTTTTCAGCGCCCATACCCATGGGTTTCGCGGTGGTTACGCCAGCTCACGGCATTCCATCTCTGTCTCGCCAATTGCCGGTCGTGGCCACGATATGCAGCGTGACGCCTGGTACAGCTCTCAGCGCAATGCGGGTGAGCTGGCTGCTCCTGAGGCCATTGGCCGTTATGCGGCGCAGCGGGCCCTGAGCCGCCTGCGTGCCAGGAAGATCGCCACGGTTGAGTGCCCGGTCTTGTTTGAGTCACCATTGGCTGCCGGTTTGCTGGGGAGTTTTGTGCAGGCCATCAGCGGTGGCGCGCTTTATCGCAAGAGTACCTTTCTGCCGGATTGTTTGGGAAAACTGGTTTTTCCCAAGCATATTGATATTTTGGAAGACCCCTTTGTGTTGCGTGGTAAGGGCAGTTCGCCTTTTGATGACGAAGGTGTGCGCGTCAGCGCGCGCAGTGTGGTGGACGCAGGCCGGGTTCAAGGCTATTTCTTGGGCAGTTACTCCGCCCGGAAACTGGGCATGAAGACCACCGGCAACGCCGGTGGCTCGCACAACCTGGTGCTGACTTCACGTCTGACCCGCGCTGGCGATGATCTGGACGCCATGCTGCAGCGACTCGGCACCGGACTGTTTGTCACCGAGCTGATGGGCAGCGGAGTGAATTACGTCACCGGAGACTACTCTCGCGGCGCGAGCGGATTTTGGGTCGAGCGTGGGCGTATTGTTGACCCGGTGCACGAAATCACCATCGCCGGCAACATGAAATCCATGCTCAAGGGCATACAGGCCGTCGGAGCCGATTCCTATAACTATGGCAGCAAGACCGTTGGCTCTGTACTGATCGACCGGATGAAGGTGGCTGGCAGCTAAACGGTGGGGCCGTTTGGCGACCCGTCACAAACCAAAACCAGCACCCGCACCCAGCAGTGTGGCGACACCCAATGCGGCAAAAATGGCTGCTGCGATGCCATGCACCAGTTTCAACGGGATCTTGTCGGCCAGCGTCACAACGCCGGTTGAAACAAACAAGGATTCCATTGTGGGTGTTTACACGGATTGGCTGGCGATGGTGGTGTCTGAGGCCAGACAAGTCCTGGCAAGACCCACCAGTTCGTCGAGTATTTCATGCTCGACTGCGGGCTGCAGCGCAGCAGCGTCGCCAAATGCACCGGTCGGCATCAGCTTGATCTGGCCATCGGACCGCAGCAATTTCAACTCACCACCACAATGGCGGCAATAAACCAGGGAACTGTCAACCTGATGCCGATGGATGACCACGATAGGCCCACACGCCGGGCAATCCTGCAGGGGAATACTCGGCTCGCTGTACCCCACGATATGGTCCAGGACGCCTTGTTGACCGAGCGTGATCAGGAGCTTGCCCCAGTGGCTGTCAAACTGGGACCCCAGGCACTCGGCAACAATACCCAGAGCCTGGTCAATCGACATTCCGCGCCGGTAAGGCCGGGTGGAGGTCATGGCATCAAAGGCATCGGCAACACCCACAATGCGCGCGTCAAGTGGAATGTCGGTACCCGATAACCGATGCGGGTAACCTGCACCGTCCGGGCGCTCATGGTGGGCAGTGACCGCGTGCAGCGCCAAGGCGGCCAGCGGGTGATCCGACAGCAGACGATGACCGACTGAAGGGTGGGTCTTGATGACGGCATATTCCTGCTCGGTCAGTCGATCGGGTTTGTTCAAAATGGCGTCAGGGACCGCAATCTTGCCCAGATCGTGCAGAAAACCGCCCACCATGACCCGGGCCACCTCTGCCGGAGCCAGGCCGCCGGCCTGTGCCATCAATCGTGACAATTGGGAGACGCGCCACAGATGCCCGCCGGTGTAGGGGTCGCGTGCCTCGACCATCGAAGCCAGTGAAAACAGGCTCTTTAACAACAGTTGTTCATTTCTCATCGGGAGTGGATCATATGCGCCCCTGGGCTGACTGGTGTTTGCCTGCCTTGTCGGGCCAAGGGCGGCTCTGCGTCCCGGTTACACCACCATCAGCTGGCCCATCAGGCCCGCGTTGGCCTGTTCCAGGATCTGGCAGTAAAACATGCGTACACCCGGCGAGGCATGCACCAGCCGGATGCGCACGGTCTCGCCAGGTTTCAGGTTCACAACATCGCGCCATGCCAGGTCGGGCTCTGGTGTGACCCGTCCACCGAGCTCGGACTCGATGACCTGGAACCGGGTGCCCTGGATGTGAAATGGGTGGTCCATATCCGACTCGTTGACGATCTCCCACTGCTCCACCTCGGCGACGCGGCTGCCCAGGTCCACACGCGCCTTGTCAAACTGGCGACCATTCAGCAGGAATACGATGTGTTCAACCCCTCCTACTGTCGAAGTCTCCTCCGAGATGACGACGCGTTTTTTCACCCGCGGTTCACCCAGTGACGTGATGCGACGCAACTGGGTTGGCAGTGCATCGTGGGCATGCGGCCTGCTGCCGCCAAAGTCCACCCGCAACAGGTTCAGGGCACGTTCGGGTGCGACGCCGCCGACCTTTCCGCGCTGATAGGGTGCCGCCCAAAGGCCCAGCACGCCACCCTGGCCCGGCACGTCGATCACAAGCTCGGTGCGCTGGCCGGGTGTCAACAGCAATTCTGGCAAACCCTGACGCGGTGTTTGAAGCAGGCCGCCATCGGTGCCGACCAGAGTCAGCAGGGTGGCGGGGAACTGAAGGCGCAGATAACGTGCACTGCTGGCGTTGACGATCCGCCAGCGTTCACGCCCGCCGGGGTTGAAGCGAATCAGCGGTTGCCTTTGCCCGTTGACCAGAGCGAACTGGCCTTCTCGGCCATTGACGGCGTCGTTGCCATCATTTTTGGCAATCTGGCCATCGGCATTGAGTTTGAGATCCGTGCAGACCAACAGGCGCTCCGGCAACTTTGCCAGCGTGTCAGTTCGGCTGCGCACCACCAAGGTGCCGTTTAGCCCACGGTAAACCTGCTCGGCCATATTCCCCTGCGAATGTGGGTAATACCAATAGGTGCCGGCGCAATCCGTGGGCAGCGTGAAACGGTAGACGCGCTGCGCACCGGGTGCAACCGCATCCAGAGTGTGACCACTTTGATCACTGGGCACCGGAAGCCCATGCCAATAGAGGCTGCTGGGCTGGGGCAACTGGTTGATGAACAGAATCTCGACCGTGTCGCCTTCCCAGACCTCGATCACCGGGCCAGGCACGCTGGCGTTGTATGCCCAGAACTCGCATGATTGACCTGACAGCAGAGCTTGCTGCAGGGGCGCGGCGGTCAGGGTCGCCCGGAAGGTACCGGCCTGTGTGCCGATGTTGGTGAGGCGACGCAATTCGGCCAGCGGCTGGTTGGCAGGCAAGCCCTCAACCGGTGCCAGAGCAAACAAGGGTGATCGGCTGGATTCTGTTGACAAGTTGGCAGCGCCAGGCGATGTGGCTTGAGCCAATGCAGTTGGCCTTGGCCAAAAGGGCAGACTGCCCAGGCCGCGTAAAAAATGGCGCCGTGATGACATGCAGGACGAACAGACCACAATTGATGATGAAAAAGGCCTCTAGCCCAATCATCGCAACGGTTCGTAGCTCCTGAATTGTTCTGGGTGTTGCACCTTGAACAGGTCAATGGCCAAGAATCTTCGACAAAAAGTCCTTGCTGCGGTCGCTTTGCGGGTTATTGAAGAAGTCGTGCGGGTTGTTCTGTTCGACGATCTGCCCATGGTCCATAAAAATCACCCGATCCGCCACGGCTTTGGCAAAACCCATCTCGTGGGTCACACACAGCATGGTGATGCCCTCATCGGCCATGGCAATCATCACGTCGAGCACTTCCTTGATCATTTCTGGGTCGAGCGCGCTGGTGGGCTCGTCAAACAGCATGATCTTGGGCTTGAGACACAGGGCGCGCGCGATGGCCACCCGTTGCTGCTGCCCCCCGGACAGCTGCAGCGGGTATTTGCCGGCCTGTTCAGCGATACGCACCCGCTTGAGCTGCACCATGGCCTTCTCCTCGGCCTCTTTTTTGGGCATCTTGCCAACCCACATGGGCGACAGCGTCAGGTTCTCCAGCACTGTCAAATGCGGAAACAGGTTGAATTGCTGAAACACCATCCCCACTTCTTTACGCACCTGGTCGATCGCCTTGACGTCGTCGGTCAGTTCGACCCCATCGACGATCAGGTGACCCTGCTGGTGCTCTTCAAGCCGGTTGATGCAACGGATCAGTGTTGACTTGCCCGAACCGGACGGGCCACAGATCACAATGCGTTCACCTTTGGCAACGCTCAGATCAATGTCGCGCAACACATGGAAGTTGTTGCCGTACCATTTGTTGACCTTGTCAAAGGTGATGATGGGGGAGGTTGTCTTGGTGTCTGCCATGGTGATGAATGGTTGTTTTGATCAGTGGATGACAGCGCCAATGGGCTTCGCCAACGATGGACTGTCCCGCAAGTTATCGCAATTTGCTCTTGTTGACCTGCTTTTCCACCCAATGGCTGTAACGCGACATGGAGAAGCAGAACACAAAGTAGATCAGGGCGATAAAAAAGTAGCCCTCCATGATGAACGGACGCCAGTTGGCGTCTGAGTTCAGTGCCAGCTTCATGGCACCGGTCAACTCGTAAAGGCTGACGATGGTGACCAGTGAGGTGTCCTTGAAGGTGGAGATAAAGTTATTCATGATGCCTGGCACCACCATGGCCAAAGCCTGTGGCAGGACAATCATGCGCTGGGTTTGCCAGTACGACAGCCCCAGCGTTGCCGCCGCTTCCACTTGCCCTTTGGGAATGGCCTGCAAGCCACCCCGTATGACCTCCGCCATATACGCCGCCGCAAACAAGGTGATACCCACCAGCACGCGCAGCAAAACGTCGATCTGCGTGCCCTGCGGCATAAACAACGGGAACATGAACGAGGCCATGAACAGCACTGAGATCAACGGCACGCCGCGTATCAGTTCGACGTAAATGGTACAAAAACTGCGAATCGCTGGCAACTTGGAGCGCCGACCCAAAGCCACCAGCAGCGCTATCGGAAAACACAGCACCAGCGACAGAGACGCCAGCAGAATGGTGAGCGGCAGGCCACCCCATCGGTCAGTGTCAACTTGGGTCAAGCCCAAAATCTTGCCATACATCAGTACAAAGAATATGGCCAGGACACCCAGCCACAACAGAGGCAACCAGGGTTTCCAAAACATGCGGACACAACTCGCCACCAGCAAACTGGTCAGCAGCAGGGTTGCCACCAGCGGACGCCACTGCTCTTCAAACGGATAGCGACCAAAAATGATCAACCGGTACTTCTCGGCCACCACACCCCAGCAGGCACCGACGCCGTCGACACGACATGCGTCATAGTTGGGACGCCAACTGGCGGAAAAGAGTGCCCAATTCAGGATCTGGGGCACATACCACAGCAGGATGGCGCCGATCAACAGGGTGGACAGCGTGGTCTTCCAGTCGCCCAACAAATTGGCTTTGACCCACGCCACCGGACCCTCGGTGTTCACCGGGGCCGGGCGCGCAGGAATCGGTTGAAAAATCGTTGCGTTCATGTGCAGGGTGTCCTCAACGTTCCTTGATGGCAGCGCGACTGTTGTACCAGTTCATCAAAATGGATGTACCCAACGAGGTGGTCAGGTACACCAGCATCACGATGGAAATACACTCCACCGCACGACCGGTCTGGTTGAGCGCGGTATTGGCGATCGACACCACATCCGGGTAACCGATTGCCACAGCCAGCGAGGAGTTCTTGGTCAGGTTCAGGTATTGATTGGTCAGCGGCGGAATGATCACCCGCAGCGCTTGCGGCAACATCACCAGTCGCATCTCCTGTTGGCGCGTCAGTCCAAGTGCGGAGGCTGCTTCACCCTGGCCACGCGGCACCGACTGGATGCCACCGCGCACCACTTCAGCGATGAACGCTGCTGTATAGAGTGTGAGTCCAAGCAGGACTGCCAAAAATTCGGGGGTTAAAGCGCCACCGTTTTCAATGGAAAAGTCACCCTTGATCGGACTGTTCAGCGCCGTTGGGGCTCCACCCAGCGCCCAGCCAGCCAAGCTGCAGATCACCACCAGCAGCACTGGAACCCAGAACACACTGCGGAGTTTGCCGGTGGTCTCGAACTGCTTGCGAGCCCAGCGTCGATAGGGCCAGATCAGCACCACGCCGACCACCAGCCCGGCCAGTGCCCACAAATGGCCGGTTGCCCAGATCGGAATCGGGTAATTCAAACCACCTTTGCTCAGAAAAAAGGAGCCAACAGTCCATGCATGGTCAGCGCTAGGCAGTACTTCGGTCAAAATGACATACCAAAGCAAGAGTTGCAACAGAACCGGAATGTTACGGAAGAACTCCACGTAGGTCAGACACAGCCCACGCACCAAAGCGTTGCGCGAGAAGCGACCAACACCCAGAATGGTGCCCAGAACAGTGGCCAGAATGATGCCTAACACCGCCACCCGCAAGGTGTTGGTCACGCCGACCAGAAAGGCCTGCAAGTAGGGCTGTTCCGAATCGAAGGGGTACAGGCTCTCACCAATATCAAAACCGGCTGCCTGCATCAGGAAGTCAAAGCCGCTCTGGATGCCGCGGGCTTTCATGTTCACCAGCGTGTTATGCGCGAGGAACCACGCCACGCTGACGATGGCCACCATGGCCAGCACCTGGTAAATCAGGCCGCGAAAGGCCTGACTACGCCAGGACCAGTTGTTTTTTTTGGGTGGAACGTCTGGAGTCATCGTGAGGCTCGCCCGATGGGCGCTTGAATGGGACACACGTCTTCAACGCAGGGATGTTCAAAAAAGAGCGCCGCGTGATTCGCGTCAGCGAAGTCAGGCGGCGCAGCGCTAGCGCTCGACTGGTTTAACGAACCGGGTAGGCGTACATCAGGCCGCCGTTGTTCCACTGGTTGTTGACGCCGCGGGGCAAGCCCAGTGGCGACTTGGGTCCCACGTTGCGCTCAAAGATCTCGCCATAGTTACCGGTGGCCTTGACGGCACGCGCCATCCACTCTTTGTCCAGGCCCAGGAGTTTGCCGGTGTCTTCAGAGGTACCCAGAATCCGTTTGACCACAGGGTCCGTGCTGCTGGTCTTGAGCGAGTCAACATTGGCTTGGGTGATGCCATATTCCTCGGCTTCCAGCAGACCATAAATCACCCATTTGACGATGGCAAACCACTCGTCGTCGCCGCGGCGAACCATTGGGCCAAGGGGTTCTTTGGAAATCAGTTCGGGCAGGATGATGTGGTCACCAGGTACCTTGGCAACCTTGTTGCGGGTGGAAGCAAGGCCTGAGGCGTCGGTGGTGTACGCAATGCAACGGCCCGTGAAATAGGCATTCTCGGCGGCCTCCAACTGCTCAAAAACGACCGGCTTGATGCCCAGGCCAGCCGCCTTGGAGTAGTCAGTCAGGTTTTTCTCGGTGGTGGTGCCGGACTGCACGCACACGGTTTGCCCTTTGAGCTGCTTGGCGCTCTTGATCTTGCTTTTCACGGGCACCATGAAGCCCTGACCATCATAGTAGGTGACCGCCGTCTGATTCAAACCCAGCGAAGCATCGCGCGTCAGTGTGAACGTGGTGTTGCGTGACAACACGTCCACCTCACCCGACTGCAGCGCGGTAAACCGTTGTTGTGCGTTGAGGGGGACATACTTGACTTTCTCGGCGTCCCCCAGTGTGGCAGCAGCCAGCGCACGGCAAATGTCCACGTCCAGACCAGTCCATTTGCCGGCTGAATCGGCAGCGCTAAAACCGGCCAGACCGGTATTGGCCCCACAGATGACCTGTCCGCGGGCTTTGATGCCATCCAGTGTTTTGCCGGCATGGGCGGGCAGGGTTGCCAGGGTTCCGAAAGCGGCTGCAACGACAGCGAGAGTTTTGAGACTGCTAAAACGCATTTGAAGTAACTCCAGTTAAGAAAATTTTGATCAAAGATGAATCAAGGCCAAAAATTCATCAAGAATCGGACTGTAACAGTGGTGTTCGCCAGCTTGCATCCGGGTTTACTCTTGAACTTTATGCTTTTTACTTATAGCCTGATTCATCAAACGCACGCTTGTTTTTCTAGCACTAAACGTGCCAATGGTGATTTGGACGGGGGTTCATGATGCCCTCGCCAAAGGCAGAGTGCTTGGGAAAACCACTCAGAGGGGTACGTCTGGCCCTCTACACCATCATTTTTGAGGCGGACACACGTGCCGGTCGATTGTTTGATCAGTGGCTGATTGTCATCATCCTGGCCAGCGTGGCGGTGGTGATTGCCGACAGCGTGCAAAGTCTGGCGCAGAACTATCACATGGTTTTTACGGGGCTGGAGTGGCTGTTCACCCTGATCTTTACGGTTGAGTACGTGGCACGCCTGACGTGTGTGCGACACCCTCTTCAGTACGCGCTGAGTTTTTATGGTTTGATTGATTTGCTGGCCTTGTTGCCAACCTATCTGGCGCTCTTGGTGCCGGAGGTCAGTGCGCTGATTGACGTGCGCATTTTGCGTTTGCTGCGGGTGTTTCGTATTTTCAAGTTGACGGCGTATGTCTCCGAGTACCAGGCCATTGGGCAGGCCCTGCGTGCCAGTCGACGCAAGGTCATGGTGTTTCTGGTTGCGGTGATGATGATTGTGCTGGTGATGGGCACATTGATGTATGTGGTCGAAGGTCCGGCCAACGGATTCACCAGTATCCCGATCGGGGTTTACTGGGCCATCACCACCATGACGACGGTTGGCTTTGGCGACATCACGCCCAAAACTGACTTGGGGCGACTGATTGCATCGGCCATGATGCTGGTGGGGTGGGGTACCCTGGCGGTGCCCACCGGTATTGTGACCGCTGAGATGAGCTATGCACGCAAGGCGCCCGTGACGACCCGAACCTGCCAGGAGTGCCTGACAGAAGGTCATATGCCCAACGCAAATTTCTGCCGGAACTGCGGTGCGTCATTGCCGCATTACCACCAGGATCCCTGATTGAGGGTGATGTTTTTATACAGGTGAAGCCATGACATTGACAGAGGTAAACCCCGAAAAACTGGGTTTGAACCGTGACCGCCTCAAACGCTTGATGACGGTGCTGCAGGACGAGGTGGCCCGCAAACGTCTGCCCGGTGCGGTGGCTTTGGTGGCACGGCATGGCCAACTGGCCTTGTTCGACAGCGTGGGTTACTTGAATCCAGACACCGGTGAGGCCATGCACCGGGATGCGCGGTTTCGCATTTACTCAATGACCAAACCCATCATGTCGGTGGCTGCCATGATGCTGATGGAGGAAGGGCGTCTTCTGCTGGCAGACCCGGTGGCCAAATATTTGCCCGAGTTTGGTGCGCAGCAGGTCGCGCTGTCAGTGGATGGCGAGTTGCGTCTGCAGCCGGTCAAACGCGCGGCGACCCTGCATGACTTGTTGCGCCACACGGCCGGTATGACCTACGAGTTTTTGGGTAGTGGCACGGTGCAACGCCAGTACAGCCAGTTGCGCTTGAACTCTCGCGAGCGCAGTCTGGCCGATTTCACCCGGCAGCTCGCGGGGATTCCCCTGATGTTTGAGCCGGGCACGACATTCGAGTACAGCAGGGCCACCGATGTGCTGGGGCGGGTGGTCGAGGTGGTGTCCGGACAGACACTGCAGGAGTTTCTGGCAGAGCGAATTTTTGATCCCCTGCGTATGCCCGATACCGGGTTCAATGTGCCGAAGCACTTTCACGACCATATTGCTGAGCCTTTCGCGCGAGACCCCGAGGGGGGTGTCCAAATGCGGGTGATCGATGTGCGCACCGATGCCGCGCTGGCTTCGGGGGGGGGCGGTTTGGTGTCAACTGCACGCGACTACGCCAGATTCTTGCAATGTTTGCTCAATCGGGGTGAACTGGACGGGGTCCGGCTATTGGGCTCGCGCACGGTCGACTTCATGACCACGGACCATTTGGGAGATATTCCGGTGGCAAGCGGCGGATCCCAGTCGCTGTTGCCACCAGGCCACGGTTTTGGCCTGGGTTTTGCTGTTCGCAAACAACTGGGTGTGGCGCCGGTACCTGGCTCTCCCGGCACCTATTTTTGGGGAGGGCTCGCAGGCACCACGTTTTTTGTCGACCCAAGCCTGAACCTGCTGGCTTGCCTGATGTTGCAGGCACCCAACCAGCGCGAGCATTTCCGGATGTTGTTTCGCGATCTGGTGTATGCCGCTGTAATGGACTGAAGTTTGAATGAGAATGGTCTTTAGCGCTTATATGGCATAGAGTTTATGCTATAAAAAATAATTTTTTGACGCTCAAACGGCCACCAGTTCCGGTTGCGCTGGGGTGGGGTTGCTGTCGCAGTCGTTGCCATGGCAGCCTTCGATCTTGCCTTGTGGCAAGGCTTGGGGCAGCGTGATCTGCCCGGTCTGTTCGTCATAACCCACGCTACGCAGGTGCAGGGCCAGGGCGGCGTCCATGCTTTGCGCGTGGTGTGGAAACCAGATCGCCAACTCATCGGCCATCTGCCGAACCACCGCAAGTTCTCCCGTCGCACCTCGCCTTGCCCCTTCGCGCATGACCTGCAACACCACCTGGTGCTGGGTGCTGTGACAGTTGGTGCTGGAAAAGCCGGTCTCTTTCATCCAATGGTCTTCACGGGAAAAATGCTCATCGGTGTGCGCCACCAGCTGATGCCAAAGGTCTAACACGGCCGAGTCGGTGGCAGCGACGACGTCGGCCAGCAGTTCAACAAATTCACGATGGGTGGCATCCATGGCGGGCACGCCTAGCGCCAGCGTTTCAGACCATTGCAAGGTGAGCATTGGGCATCTTTCAAAGTTAAAAGTCGCGAGCATAGGTAACTCGGATGAAACCGAGTTGATGTAAGTCATGAATCATGAAAGTCATTGATGTGATGGCGGCACAGTGTCAAAGGTTGATCCAAGTCAAATACAAAATTTGCCGCCGTATCAACATTCGCCCTGTTCAAAAAACACCGGGTGCACAATGGTGCCCGGTTCTAACGCAATCACTGAGGGGCAAATCATGTTTCAGGTACGAATCCATGGCCGGGGCGGCCAGGGCGTGGTCACGGGCGCAGAGATGATGTCGATCGCGGCGTTTCTGGGTGGTAAACACGCACAGGCATTTCCAAGTTTTGGCTCTGAGCGCACCGGTGCACCGGTGGTGGCCTTTTGCCGTATGGATGATAAAGAGATCAGGTTGCGCGAGCCCATCATGCAGCCTGACGCCATCATCATTCAGGACCCGACGCTGTTGCATCAGGTGGACGTGTTTGGCGGTCTGAAGAAGGACGGTTACATCCTGATCAATACCACCCGCAGCTTTGTCGAGATGGGCCTGGGTGAGTTTGTCAAGGGGTTTCGCCCCGACCGTTTGTTGACCGTGCCGGCGACGGAGCTGGCGTTGAAACACGTCGGCCGACCGGTACCCAACATGCCCCTGCTGGGCGCTTTTGCCGCCTTGGGCGGACTCATTTCGCTGGATGCGGTACAGCGTGCCATTGACCAGAAATTCAAGGGCGCGGTTGCCAAAGGCAACCAGGCTGCTGCCAAAGATGCGTACAACATCGTCATGGAACAGGAAAGAAAGGCACAGGAGGCCCAACATGCTTGAACAATGCGAAGGCTCACATGCGGTAGCTCAGGCGGTGGCCTTGAGCCGTCCCGAGGTCATTTGTGCCTATCCAATCTCTCCTCAGACCCACATTGTTGAAGGATTGGGTGAACTGGTGAAGTCCGGCGCACTGGAGAAGTGCGAGTTCATCAATGTGGAGTCCGAGTTTGCCGCCCTGAGTGTGGCCATTGGTGCATCGGCAGCCGGAGCACGCTCATACACCGCCACGGCCAGCCAGGGGCTGCTGTTCATGGCCGAGGCGGTTTACAACGCTTCCGGTTTGGGTCTTCCCATTGTGATGACGGTGGCCAACCGCGCGATTGGAGCCCCCATCAACATCTGGAACGACCATACCGACAGCATGTCGATGCGTGATGCGGGCTGGCTGCAGATCTTTGCCGAGACCAATCAGGAAGCGCTGGACCTGCACATCCAGGCGTTCAAAATTGCCGAAGAGTTGTCGTTGCCAGTGATGGTGTGCATGGATGGTTTCATTCTGACCCACGCCTATGAGCGTGTCGACATGCCGGATCAGGCGCAGGTCGACAAGTTTCTGCCGCCCTACGAGCCGCGCCAGGTGCTTGACCCCAATGAGCCGGTCACGATCGGTGCCATGGTGGGACCTGAGGCTTTCACGGAGGTTCGTTACCTGGCGCACGCCAAGCAGATGCAGGCGCTTGACCTGATTCCGCAGATCGCCAGCGAGTTCAAGGCGGTGTTTGGCCGCGATTCGGGTGGCCTCATCAAGACCTACCATACCGAAGACGCCGACACCATCGTAATCGCACTCGGTTCCGTGCTGGGCACCATCAAGGACACGGTGGACGATTTGCGTGCTGAAGGGGTCAAGGTTGGCGTGTTGGGCATCACCTCCTATCGCCCGTTCCCGATCGCCGCCATCCGCGAGGCAACCGCCAAGGCAACCCGCATCGTGGTGATTGAAAAGTGTTTTGCTGTCGGCATCGGTGGCATCGTGACGCGTGATGTGCGCAGCGCCGTGCAAAGCCGCCAGCAATCGGTGTATGCCGTGGTGGCTGGCCTGGGTGGGCGCGCCATCACCAAAGCCTCTGTGCACAAATTATTGCTTGAGGCCATTGCTGACAAGCTGGAGTTGCTCACATTTTTAGATTTGGACTGGGCCGTCGTCAACCGCGTGCTGGATCGCGAGAAAAAGCAGCGTCGCTCTGGCCCGGTGGCCGAGGGCGTGTTGCGCGATATGGGCACTGCATCGCCACGGGTGGCCTGAGACGGCTTGCAAAGAGAGAAACATCATGGAACAGTCTTTGGTCAAGTTTTATCAAACCGGTACGTTTACCGTTGGCAACCGTTTGCTCGCAACCGATCAGCGCAGCGAACAGTCCAGCGTGGAGCGCAAGAATTCGCTCAACTCGGGCCACCGTGCCTGTCAGGGCTGTGGCGAGGCACTCGGTGCCCGCTATGCCATTGATGCGGCCATGGCCGCCACCAACGGTCAGCTGATTGCCGCCAATGCCACCGGCTGCCTGGAGGTGTTTTCAACGCCCTATCCGGAAACTTCGTGGCAGATGCCCTGGATTCACTCGCTGTTCGGTAACACCGCTGCGGTGGCGACCGGCATTGCGGCCGCGATGAAAGCCAAGGGCCGCAGCGACGTGCGCGTGGTGGCTCAGGGGGGCGACGGTGGCACCACCGACATCGGCTTTGGCTGCCTGTCGGGCATGTTTGAGCGCAACGACGATGTGCTTTACATCTGCTACGACAACGAGGCGTACATGAACACCGGGGTGCAGCGCTCCAGCGCCACGCCACCCGCTGCGCGTACAGCCACCACCATGTCGGTTGGCGAGCACCCGGGCAACGAGTTTGGCCAGGGCAAGAATGTGCCGCAAATCGCCATGGCGCACGAGATTCCCTATGTGGCTACGGCCACGGTGGCTGATTTGCGTGACCTGGAATACAAAGTGAAGAAGGCCATGGGGATACGCGGTGCGCGATATATCCATATATTTGTACCCTGCCCGCTGGGCTGGGGCGCACCGTCGAACGACACCATCAAGCTGTCCCGACTGGCGGTTGAGAGTGGTGTGTTCCCGGTGTTCGAGGCCGAGCGTGGCGAGGTCACCGGGGTGCTGAAGATTCGCCGCCAGGTGCCCATCGAGGACTACCTTAAACCTCAAAAGCGCTTTGCCCATCTGTTTGGCAAGAGCCCTGATGTGGCCACCATTGCGCGGCTGCAAGCGCGCGCCGACCGCAATATTCGCCGTTTTGGATTGCTGACCTAAATTTTTTGGGGACGGCGCTGACACGCAGCGTGTCGGCGCTTTTGTCCTGCAAGGAGAACACACTATGCAAAAACCCTTTGCCATCACGCTCGACGTTGGCAGTTCGCTGGCCAATCACACCGGTTCGTGGCGCACTTCGCGTCCGGTTTACCTCAGCCGCAAGCCGCCCTGCAATCACCAGTGTCCGGCGGGCGAGAACATTCAGGCCTGGCTATTCCATGCCGAATCAGGCAATTACGAGGCCGCCTGGCGCACGTTGGTGCAAGACAACCCGTTCCCGGCCATCATGGGACGGGTGTGTTATCACACCTGCGAAGGGGCGTGCAACCGGGGTCAGCTGGATGCCGCCGTGGGAATCAACTCGGTGGAGCATTTTCTGGGTGATCAGGCCATCGCCCAAGGCTGGAAGTTCCCGGCGCCCGCTGCCGCCACCGGCAAGAAAGTGCTGGTGGTGGGTGCCGGGCCTTCGGGCTTGTCGGCGGCTTATCACCTGGCACGCATGGGGCACCAGGTCACCGTGCATGAGGCAGGCCCCCTGCCGGGTGGCATGATGCGCTTTGGCATTCCGCAGTATCGGCTGCCGCGTCAGGTGCTTGACGATGAGGTGCAGCGTATCGTCGATTTGGGTGTGGACATACAGTACAACAGCAAGATCAGCAACGTGCTCGACGCCAAGCAACAAGGTGGGTTTGATGCGGTGTTCTTGGCCGTTGGTGCGCACATCGCCAAGCGGGCGTTCATTCCCGCGGGCGATTCGGCCAAGGTGCTTGACGCGGTGGCGGTACTGCGCTCCATGGAAGGGGAAGACAAGCCGATGCTGGGCCGCAAGGTGGTGGTGTACGGCGGTGGTAACACCGCAATTGACGTCGCGCGCACGGCCAAGCGGCTCGGTGCGTCTGAAGCCATCATCGTCTATCGACGCAACCGCGAAAAAATGCCGGCACACGACTTTGAAGTTGAAGAGGCGCTGCAAGAAGGCGTGTTGATCAAGTGGCTGTCCACCATCAAGCAAGCCGGCGAGTCGTCGATCACGGTCGAAAAAATGGCCTTGGACGAGAAGGGTTTTCCGCAACCCACGGGTGAGTTCGAGACCCTGGAAGCCGACTCGGTGGTGCTGGCATTGGGCCAGGACGTGGATTTGTCACTGATCGAAGGTGTGCCGGGGTTGGTGGTCCAAGACGGTGTGGTGCAGGTCAACCCCCAGATGATGACAGGTCACGCTGGTATTTTTGCAGGGGGCGATATGGTGCCGGCCGATCGCAATGTGACGGTCGCCATTGGTCACGGCAAGAAGGCCGCGCGCAACATCGATGCCTGGTTGCGCGGCGAGGCGTACAAGCCGGCACCCAAGGCCGAAATTGCCACTTTTGACAAGCTCAACACCTGGTACTACAGCGACGCCCCCAAAACGGTCCGCCCGATGCTTGACATCATTCGACGCCAATCCACTTTTGAAGAAGTGCAAGGTGGACTCGATGAGACCAATGCGCTGTTTGAGGCCCGGCGTTGCCTGTCGTGCGGGAATTGCTTTGAATGCGACAACTGCTATGGCGTGTGCCCCGACAATGCCGTGATCAAGAAAGGGCCGGGCAAGGGCTTTGATTTCAATTACGACTACTGCAAGGGCTGTGGCATTTGTGTCTCGGAGTGTCCGTGCGGCGCGATCAAGATGGTGCCCGAGGACATTTGAGATGGGTTAGCGTTAGCGGCGTGTTTTTCACTTGAGGAGTTCATCATGTTCAAACACATTTTGGTACCGGTGGATGGATCAGATACCTCCGAGGTCGCAGTGGACAAAGCCACCGAGTTGGCCCGGGCGTTTGGTAGCACCGTCACGGTGATCTATGTGATCGACCCCTATCCTTTTACGGGAGTCGGGACTGATTTTGCTTATGGTCAGGCTGAGTATTTGAGTGCGGCCACGGCTGAAGCCAATGCCGCAGTTCATGCCGCTAAAGAGGCGTTTGCCAATGCGGGGGTGACGGTGGATACCTCGGTGATCGAGGCACACACCGCCTGGCGCGGCATTGTCGAAGCGGGTGCCTCGCTGGAGGCCGACCTGATCGTGATGGGCTCGCATGGCCGCAATGGCCTTGAAAAACTGGTTTTGGGTAGTGTTGCCCAAGCCGTTCTGTCGCATACCAAACTCCCTGTGCTGGTGGTGCGAAGCTAGCGCCAAATCACTGAGCTGCCTTTCATGCAATACCGTCGACTTGGCCGCAGCGGCCTGCAGGTGAGCGAACTGTCCCTTGGCTCCTGGGTCACCTATCACAATCAGGTGGATGTCACCGCGGCCCGTGAAATGATGGCGATGGCCTTTGATTCGGGGGTCAACTTCTTTGACAACGCCGAGGTATATGCGGGTGGTCAAAGCGAGATCGTCATGGGTGCTGCGCTCAAAGCACTCCACTGGCCCCGGCTTGACTATATCGTTTCCACCAAGTTTTTTTGGGGCCTTCACAAGGACGGTCCGACAGCGAACAAAAAAGACACGCTTAATCGCAAGTACCTGACCCAGGCCATCGATGGCTCGCTCAAACGCATGGGGCTTGACTTCATTGATCTGGTGTATTGCCACCGCCCTGATCCGCACACTCCCATCGAAGAGACCGTATGGGCCATGAGCGACATGATCGCGTCAGGCAAAGCCCTCTACTGGGGCACCAGCGAATGGTCGGCTCAGGAGATCCAGGCGGCTTGGGATATTGCCGACCGGCATCATCTGCACAAGCCCGCGATGGAGCAACCGCAGTACCACCTTTTCCACCGCAGGCGGGTTGAGAAAGAGTATGCGCGGCTCTACCAGGACATGGGTTTGGGTCTGACCACCTGGAGCCCACTGGCCAGTGGCTTGCTCACCGGTAAGTACCGTTCTGGGGTGCCATCGGGAAGCCGTGGTGCCCTCGAAGGCATGGGTTTTCTGGTCAATGGCCTGACGGACGTTGCAAAAAACAACGCAGTCTCCCAACTCGAGACCCTGGCTTCAGAGTTGGGGTGCAGCCTGAGCCAGCTGGCTATTGCCTGGGTGGCCAACAACCCATGCGTGAGCACGGTCATCATGGGGGCGTCCAAAGCGAGCCAGTTGATGGAAAACCTGGGTTCCTTGCTGGTGATGCCCAAGCTTACGCCTGACGTGTTGGCAAGAATCGACGAGGTCACCTTGAACCTGGCCAACTGAAGCCAACGGTGGCCAGGCAGACGTTCATGGCTCGCCGGATCTCCCCTGTCGTGGCGTTATGGCTACTACTGGTGCCCCTGGCGGCATCGGCAAGCTCCATTGACGATGCAACAGCGGCTAAAAACCGCGGTGATTTTGTGGCGGCGTTTGGCCTGTTCAAAACGTTGGCAAACGCGGGTGACGCAGCTGCACAGTTTGAGTTGAGTTTGCTGTACCTCAATGGCAAAGGTGTCCGGGCGGACACCCGCCAGGCCATGCATTGGCTGAAACAGTCGGCGGTGAGCGGCTATCAACCCGCCCAATCCAACCTGGGCGTGGCCTTTAACCGGGGGCGCTATCTTGCGCAGGATGCGGTCAAAGCCTATGTCTGGTCCAGCATTGCAGCGCTTGGTGGCGACAGCGTCGCCGTGACCAACCGCGATGTGGCGGCAAGAAAGTTCAGCCCGCAAGAGCTGGTGCAGGTCAAGGCGTTGGCGCTGGAGTGTCGGCAGAGGTTTGCCGAAATACGGTCTTTGCCGGCGTGCCTTTAGTCTGCCGTGCCGTGGTTCTGCCCCTTGTCAAGGGTGCTCTTTGGGCGTCTCATTGAGCGCACCTCTCGCACCTTGCCGGGATTTTGTTGCGGTAAGATTCCCTGCAGTTTTGCGCCTGGCCTCGGACGGCCACCGTTTGGGAGATATGGCATCCCAGCCAATGCTGTCCCGCGGGCACGGCGCTTCGGTGGCAAGGTCAATCCAGACCGCGCAGATGGACTTGAGAATGTGAACCGGAAAAACAATGAATTTCAAAGCTTCCCCCGCCCGTTTGTCGACCTGCAGTACCAGCTTTGAGCATGATTTTCGGGCACGCCTGCATTGGTCGGCTGAAACCGACGCTGGCATCGAGCAGCGCGTGGCCAACATCCTGGCCGACGTTCAGCAGCGTGGCGATGCCGCCGTGCTGGACTACACGGCACGGTTTGATGGCCTGCAAGCCCCGAGCATGGCCACACTGGAGCTGACCCAGGCCGAGTTGAAAGCTGCCTTTGATGCCTTGCCCGAAGTGCAGCGCAGCGCGCTTGAATCTGCCGCCCGGCGTGTGCGCAGCTATCACGAAGCCCAGCGCAAAGCCAGCGGTGAGAGCTGGAGCTACCGCGATGCGGATGGCACGCTGCTGGGCCAGAAAGTCACGCCGCTGGATCGCGTCGGTATTTATGTGCCCGGCGGCAAGGCGGCGTATCCGTCCAGCGTGTTGATGAACGCGATCCCAGCGCATGTGGCCGGTGTAGGCGAGATCATCATGGTGGTGCCCACACCGGTGCGTGGCAGCGTGGCCAGCGGCGGACTGGGTGCCGCAACCGATGCCCAACCAGAAATCAACACCCTGGTGCTGGCAGCTGCCTATGTCGCGGGGGTGACGCGCGCCTTCACCATTGGCGGAGCGCAGGCCGTGGCGGCGCTGGCCTATGGCACCGCCACCATCCCGAAGGTCGACAAAATCACCGGCCCGGGCAACGCCTACGTGGCCAGCGCCAAAAAGCGCGTGTATGGTGTGGTGGGCATTGACATGATTGCTGGCCCCAGCGAGATTCTGGTGCTGGCCGACGGCAGCACGCCGCCCGACTGGGTGGCGATGGACCTGTTCAGCCAGGCCGAACACGACGAACTGGCGCAGAGCATTCTGCTGTGTCCGGATGCGGCGTACATCGACCAGGTGCAGGCATCCATCAACCGCCTGCTGCCCGAGATGCCGCGGCGCGCCATCATCGCCAAATCGCTCAACGACCGCGGCGCGCTGATTCTCACGCGCAACATGAACGAGGCCTGCGACATGGCCAACCGCATAGCGCCTGAGCACCTGGAAGTTTCCAGCCGCGATCCCCACCGCTGGGAGCCGCTGCTCAGACACGCCGGGGCGATTTTTCTGGGGGCCTACACCAGCGAAAGCCTGGGTGACTACTGCGCTGGCCCTAACCATGTGCTGCCCACCAGTGGCACAGCCCGCTTTAGCTCACCGCTGGGCGTGTACGACTTTCAAAAGCGCAGCAGCCTGATTGAAGTCAGCGAGGCGGGGGCCCAGACGCTCGGCCAGATTGCCTCGGTGCTCGCGCATGGCGAGGGTTTGCAGGCACACGCCCGTGCCGCCGAAATGCGTTTGCATCAAAACTGACCAGCCAGCGCTTGCGGCACTGGCAGCATTACTCAGGGCAGTGAGAGAAACTCGCCTTCATTGAGCACCCGGCTGCGTTGGCGGCCGTTCACGCTGTAGGTAATACGCAACTGCTTGGGACGCCCGTTGGCCGGGTCGCCACCGGCCGTGCTGTTGCTGACCTTGACATTCAGGCGGCCATTGAACACACGTTGCTGCAGACGGTCGGTGATATCCCAGGTATTTCTTCCTGCACCGTAGTCGGCGCGAACAATGCGCAAACCATCATTGACGTCAAGGCCGCTGTCTCCACCGGTGGGGATGTCGGGACGGTTGTCGTTCCAGTTGCCGTTCCAGTTGTCGTCGCCCCAATTGCCGCCGCCCCAGCCACTGAACTGTGCACCGTCAACCCAGCTGTTCTCGGCATACTCGAAGGTGCGGGTTCGCCCGCTCGGACTGCGCGCATAAATGCGCAGTGTCTTCGGGCGGCCCGGGTGCGGGTCCGAGCCAAAGGTTTCGTTGCGCAGGCGAAAACGCTGATCGTCGCGGGCCAGTTCGCGCAGGCGCTGCGTGACGTCGATATTGCGCTCGGACGTGCCATATTGGGCGCGCAGAATTTTGTATTCATCGCGGTTATTGTTATTGTTGTTCCAGTCCCCGCCACCACCCTGACCCCAGTCCCCGCCACCCCAGCCGCTGAACTGCGAGCCATCCACCCAACTGCCCTCGGTGTACTCAAAGGTGCGTGAACGACCATTGGCGTCGGTGGCGTAAATGCGCAAGGTTTTGACGCGATGTTCGGCCGGGTCCACCCCAAAGGTCTCATTTTTCAGCACAAATCTCTCATCGCGCCGGGCCAGTTCGCGCAGCCGCTGGGTGACATCCACGTTGCGATCGGGCGTCCCATAGGTGGCGCGCTGAATCCGGTAATCATCGCCGCCACGCGCCCATACCGGCACCAACGGGGCCAAAACCAAGGTGGTCAAAAACGATCCCAAGCCACCGATGACACGTCTGCGCATTTCATTTCTCCTGGTTGAATAGGGTGGACGCCTGGCCAGCTGCATTGGATGCCATGACGTCACTGAATCATAGAGGTAAAACCGCTGGCATCGTGGCGACTCCGTGTTTGCGTTGCTGAATGCCGTCAACGCGCACGGTAAGATCCGTTGTCCCTTACCTCGTGCCAAGAACGCACGGACTGTTGAAGCTGCCAATGTCTCTTTTGTCGACTGAACCTCTGAGCCGCATCCGCCCCGATGTGCAGGCCATGCACGCCTACGTCGTGCAAGACGCGCTGGGCCTGATCAAACTGGATGCGATGGAGAATCCGCATCGACTGCCTGCGCCGCTGCAGGCTGAACTGGGACGGCGTCTGGGGGCGGTGGCTCTCAATCGGTACCCTGGGCCGCGCGTGGCTGAATTGCGCACGGCGCTGATGCATTACGCCGCAGTGCCACCGGGATTTGACCTGATGCTGGGCAATGGTTCGGATGAAATCATCAGTCTGCTGGCGCTGGCGTGTGCCATGCCGCTTGAAACCCACCCAGGGGCAAGCAAGGCCTGTGTGCTGGCGCCATTGCCCGGATTTGTGATGTATGCGATGAGTGCACAGTTGCAGGGGCTGGATTTTGTGGGTGTATCTTTGACCGCCAGCTTTGAACTCGATGTGGCTGCCATGCGCGACGCCATCCTGCAGCACCGACCGGCACTGACCTACCTGGCTTACCCCAATAACCCGAGTGCCAACTTGTGGCGGGATGACGACATGGAGGCAGTCATTCAGACGGCAGGTCAGTGCGGTGGCCTGGTGGTGATTGACGAGGCCTACCAGCCGTTTGCCGCGAAAAGCTACCTTGACCGGATGGCGCAGCACCCGCATGTGCTGCTGTTGCGCACGCTCAGCAAGTTTGGGCTGGCCGGTGTGCGCCTGGGTTACTTGATTGGCCGACAGGCGCTGATCGCCCAGATTGACAAGGTGCGTCCGCCCTACAACGTCAGTGTGCTGAACTGTGAGGCGGCCCTGTTTGCCCTCGAAAATGAGGCTGTGTTTGAGGCGCAAGCGCAGGATATTCGGGCACAGCGCGCTATGCTTTCAGATGGTTTATCGCGGTTACCTGGGGTGCAGGTGTTTCCCAGCGAGGCCAACATGATTCTGCTGCGTGTGCCTGATGCGCAACAGGCCTTTGAAGCTCTGAAAGCACGCGGTGTGCTGATCAAGAACGTTTCTAAAATGCACCCACTACTTCACAACTGCCTGCGCCTGACGGTGGGCACCGAGCCTGAAAACCGCCAGTTGCTGGCTGCCCTGCGAGCCTCACTATGACCCATTACCCATTGACAGAATTGCCCGAAGCCCCCGCCACCAGCGTCCCGCGTGTCGCCGAACTCGCGCGCAATACCGCTGAAACCCAGGTCACGGTGCGTCTCAACCTCGACGGCAGCGGCGTTTCGCGCTTGCACACCGGCATTGGTTTTTTTGACCATATGCTCGACCAGATTGCGCGCCATGGGCTGTTCGACCTTGACATTGACGCCGAGGGCGATCTTCACATCGACGCCCACCATACCGTGGAGGACGTGGGCATCACGCTGGGGCAGGCCATGCGCCAGGCTGTCGGTGACAAAAAAGGCATTCGCCGTTTTGGTCACGCCTATGTGCCACTGGACGAGGCGCTGAGCCGCGCGGTGGTCGATTTTTCCGGCCGCCCGGGCTTGGTGATGGAGGTGCAGTTCACAGCCGGCACCATCGGCAGCTTTGATACCCAGCTGGTGTATGAGTTTTTTCAGGGCTTTGTCAACCACGCCGGGGTCACGCTGCACCTGGATAACCTCAAGGGACGCAACGCCCATCATCAGGTGGAGAGTCTGTTCAAGGCCTTTGCCCGCGCCCTGCGCAGTGCCGTGGAGCTCGATGTTCGTGCCAGCGGCCAGGTACCTTCGACCAAGGGAAGTTTGTAGTTTTTTATGAAAAATAGGCCTCCAGCCCATACTGAGATTGCCTGAGAAGCTATGACTTTGATACTTTCAGGCAAACCCGGAAGAACCGTCGCAGTGGTGGATTACGGCATGGGCAACCTGCGCTCGGTGTCGCAGGCGGTGCAAGCTGCTGCGGTGGGCAGTGGCTACACGGTGCTCATCACCGCCGACCCCGATGTGGTGCAGGCCGCTGAGCGCATCGTACTGCCCGGCCAAGGTGCCATGCCCGACTGTATGCGCGAGTTGCGCGAGTCGGGGCTGCAGCAGTCGGTGCTGGAGGCCGCGGCCACCAAGCCGTTGTTTGGTGTCTGTGTCGGCATGCAGATGCTGCTGGACCACAGTGCCGAGGGTGATACCCCTGGCTTGGGTCTGATCCATGGTGAGGTGATTAAATTCGAGCTGGCCGGGCAGTTGCAGCCTGATGGCAGCCGCTACAAAGTGCCGCAAATGGGCTGGAACCGGGTCTGGCGAGTGGCTCATGCCGGGCAGACGCATCCGGTCTGGGGTGAGGTGCCCGACGGCAGTTATTTCTATTTTGTGCACAGTTTTTACAGCAAACCGTCTGATGCGCGCCACAGTGCAGGCCAGACCGACTATGGCCAGCGCTTCAGTTCAGCCATTGCGCGTGATAATATTTTTGCTACACAATTTCATCCTGAAAAAAGTGCTGACCACGGCCTGTCGTTGTACCGCAACTTTCTGCACTGGAACCCTTGATCCGTTTTGTTTTCCATGAACACGAAGCGACATCCTGCGCGATGACGTGTCGTCGTTGTCTCCGTTTTTTCTTCCAGCTCCTAGCATCATGCTGTTAATTCCCGCGATTGATCTTAAAGACGGTCACTGTGTACGCCTGCAGCAAGGCGATATGAAATTGGCCACCACCTTCAGCGAAGAGCCGGCGGTGATGGCGCGCTCCTGGGTGGATAAGGGTGCAAGGCGCTTGCATCTGGTGGATTTGAACGGTGCTTTTGCCGGGCAGCCCAAGAACGAGGCGGCGATCCGCAAAATCCTCAAAGACGTGGGCAGCGAGGTGGATGTGCAGCTCGGTGGCGGCATCCGCGACCTTGACACCATCGAGCGCTATCTCGACGCGGGCCTGCGCTACGTCATCATTGGCACCGCTGCGGTGCGCAACCCGGGCTTTTTGCAAGATGCCTGCACTGCGTTTGGCGGCCACATCATTGTCGGCCTGGATGCCAAGGACGGTAAGGTCGCCACCGACGGCTGGAGCAAACTCACCCGCCACGACGTGGTCGATCTGGGCAAGAAATTTGAAGACTTTGGCGTGGAATCCATCATCTACACCGACATAGGCCGCGATGGCATGCTGACCGGCATCAACATCGACGCTACCGTTCGCCTGGCGCAGGCGCTGAGCATTCCGGTGATTGCCTCGGGCGGCCTATCCAACATGGCCGACATTGAGGCCTTGTGCGCGGTGGAAGACGAAGGCATTGAAGGTGTGATTTGTGGCCGCTCCATTTACAGCGGTGACCTCGACTTTGAAGCTGCGCAGGCGCGGGCCGATGAGTTGAACGGGTAGCCTCGGGTGCTGGCCAAACGGATCATCCCCTGTCTTGACGTCACCGGTGGCCGGGTCGTCAAAGGCGTCAACTTTGTTGAATTGCGCGACGCCGGTGATCCGGTGGAAATTGCAGCGCGTTACAACGAGCAGGGCGCTGACGAGTTGACGTTTCTTGACATCACCGCCACCAGCGATGGTCGCGACCTGATTCTGCACATCATCGAAGCCGTCGCCAGTCAGGTGTTTATTCCACTCACGGTGGGCGGCGGTGTGCGTACGGTTGAAGACGTGCGCCGTCTGCTCAATGCGGGGGCCGACAAGACCAGTTTCAATTCGGCAGCGATCGCCAACCCGCAGGTCATCCGTGACGCATCACGCAAGTACGGCGCGCAATGTATTGTGGTGGCGATTGACGCCAAGCGCCGCAGCGGCACTGATGCCTTGCGCCTGGATGGCCAGGGGCGGGTGATGGGCGAGGGCTGGGACGTATACAGCCACGGCGGGCGCAAGAACACCGGGCTGGACGCTGTGGCCTGGGCCACCCATATGGCCGACCTGGGTGCGGGCGAAATTTTGCTCACCAGCATGGACCGCGACGGCACCAAGTCGGGTTTTGATCTGGCGCTGACACGCGCCGTCAGCGATGCGGTGACGGTGCCGGTGATTGCGTCGGGCGGTGTGGGCACCTTGGACCATCTGGCCGATGGCATCCAGCAGGGCGGGGCTGACGCGGTGTTGGCCGCCAGCATCTTTCACTATGGCGAATTCACCGTGGCGCAGGCCAAGGCGCGCATGGCCGAGCGTGGGATTCCCGTGCGAATTTAATAGCATTATTGCCTCCCAGCGCAATACCTGTAAAGGTTTGTAGCTATTGATTTTGTTTCAACAAAAATCATCGACAATGCCGCCATGAATTATCTGGACGCCATCAAATGGGACGCGCAGGGCTTGGTGCCGGTGATCGCACAGGAGCAGGGCACGGGCGATGTGCTGATGTTCGCCTGGATGAATCGCGCAGCCTTGCAGAAAACCATTGAACTGGGCCGAGCGGTGTATTTCAGCCGCTCACGCCACAGGCTGTGGTTCAAAGGCGAAGAATCCGGGCATGTGCAGACGGTGCATGAAATCCGCGTCGACTGCGATGCCGATGTGCTGCTGCTCAAGGTCACTCAAAGCGGTCACACACCTGGCATTGCGTGTCATACCGGTCGCCACAGCTGTTTTTTCCGCGTCTACGATCAGGGGCAGTGGCAGACGGTTGACCCTGTGCTCAAGGATCCGGCCAGTATTTACCCGTAAGCTGCAAGGTTTGTACTGCCATTGCCCCTAACCAACGTTCTATGTCCAATCCACACCTCCTGCACGATTCACTGGCCCAATTGGCGGCAGTGATCGAGAGTCGTCTGCCTGCCAATGGCGGACAGCCCGAGTCCAGTTACGTGGCCCGTCTGTTGCACAAAGGGCCGGATGCTTTCCTGAAAAAAATTGGCGAAGAAGCCACCGAGACGGTGATGGCGGCGAAAGATGCTGATCACGGTGGCGACAAGGGAAAAATTGTCCATGAGATGGCCGACCTGTGGTTCCATTGCATGGTGGCTCTGGCGCACTATGGCTTGCGCCCGGCGGACGTGATCGCCGAACTCGACCGCCGTGTCGGCACCAGCGGGCTGGAAGAAAAAGCTTTGCGCAAACTCGCGGCACGTGAGGGTGATGCACAGGGAGCCGCCACATGACACAGGATTTCAGTCGCCCCGAGTCGCCCGAGGGGGTTGTCGCGGAGGGCGATGTGCAACAACTCAACGCCCTCAATACCGTCGGCACCATCAGTTATGTGTTGCATTTGATTGTGGCCGTTGGCGCGCTGATTCCGGGTGGGCAGTTTGGCCCGGTGCTGCTGATCGCCGCACTGGTGCTCGACCTGGTCAAACGTGACGATGCCCGTGGCACCTGGCATGCCAGCCATTTCAGCTGGCGCATTCGTACTGTGATGATGGCCGCGCTGCTGTACCTGGTGACTGCGCCCTTGTGGATACTCTTTGTCATACCGGGCTGGATCGCCTGGTTGGTGATTTCGATCTGGTTCTTGTACCGTATCGTCACCGGCATGCTGCGCATGAACAAAGGCCTGCCCATGGAATCCGCGACATGACGCCAAGCCCCTTACATACCGATCCCGACTGTCTGTTTTGCAAAATCGCAGCGGGCAAGATTCCGTCCAGATTGGTCTATCAGGACGATGAGCTGTTTGCATTTCATGACATTCACCCGTCGGCACCGGTGCACTTTCTGATGATCCCCAAGTGGCATATTCCGGCCATGGCATTGTTGACGGATGAACACGCTCCGATGATGGGGCGCATGATGGTGCTGGCGCCCCAGCTGGCCTTGCAACAGGGTTGCCGCCCCTATCCCCAAGGCGGGTTTCGGATGGTTTGCAATACGGGCGTGGATGGGGCGCAAGACATTCACCACCTGCACATTCACATCATGGGCGGCCCACGTCCCTGGTTGCGGGGTTAAACATCCGTGTTTTTGGGCTCGACGCGAGGCCCCGCTTAAAATTGGCTCAATTCCTTAGGAGATTGCAATGGGTTCGTTTTCGATTTGGCATTGGTTAATCGTTTTGTTGATTGTGGTGATGGTGTTCGGCACCAAAAAGCTCAAGAACATCGGCAGCGACCTTGGTGGCGCGGTCAAGGGTTTCAAGGATGGTATGAAGGACGGCGGTACTGCTGCTGATGAGAAGGCGGTTGCGCCGTCGCAGGTGACCAGTGCTGCCAGTGTCGACAAAACCACGATCGACGTCGAAGCCAAACAGAAATCCTGACGCCTTCGGGCGTTAAATCGGTAAGGCGTGCATGATTGATCTGGGGATTTCCAAGCTGGCCCTGATTGGGGCGGTCGCGCTGGTGGTGATTGGCCCGGAAAAGTTGCCGCGGGTGGCGCGCACCGTGGGTACTTTGCTGGGTAAAGCCCAACGTTACATCGCCGACGTCAAAGCCGAGGTCAATCGATCCATGGAGCTTGATGAGCTCAAAAAAATGAAAGACACGGTGGAAAGTGCCGCGCGCGATGTCGGCCAGTCGATTCAGACCGGTGCGGATGATTTCGAAAAGTCCTGGGCGGACGCCACCGGGGTGGCGATTGCGAGCAGCGCTGAACTGACGGAACCACCGTCGACACCAGCGTATCAGCATCCGAAAAAGAAGTGGCGTATCAAGCAGGCCGCCATGCCCAACTGGTACAAGGCGCGTGCGGGTGTGCGCAAACATGCCCAGTCGGGTGCGGCCAGAGTGAAGCGCTTTCGTCCCATTGGATTTCAAGGATGACCGATTCCTCCAAAAAAGACGACGAGCTGGCGGGCTCTGAGCAACCCTTTGTTCAGCATCTGGTCGAGTTGCGTGACCGTCTGGTCAAGGCCACATTGGCCATTGTGGTGGTGGCGATCGCGCTGGCGGCCTACCCGGGGCCAGCGGCTTTGTACGACTATCTTGCGGCACCCTTGGTGGCGCATCTGCCCGCTGGCTCCACCATGATCGCCACCTCGGTCATCTCTCCTTTCATGGTGCCGCTCAAGGTGCTGCTGATGGCCGCGTTCCTGATCGCATTGCCGGCAGTGCTGTATCAAATCTGGGCGTTTGTGGCACCGGGCCTGTATTCACACGAAAAAAAGCTGGTGTTGCCCTTGGTGTTTTCCAGCACGGTGCTGTTTTTCGTCGGGGTGGCGTTTTGTTACTTCTTTGTGTTCGGCCGGGTGTTTGCCTTTATCCAGAGTTTCGCCCCCAAGAGCATCACAGCTTCGCCTGACATCGAGGCGTATCTGAGTTTTGTGTTGTCGATGTTCCTGGCCTTTGGCCTGGCCTTTGAGGTGCCCGTGGTGGTGGTGGTGCTGGCCCGCATGGGCATCTTCAGCATCGAAAAACTCAAGGAATTTCGCGGCTATTTTGTGGTTCTGGCGTTCATCATCGCTGCGATCGTGACGCCGCCGGATGTGGTGTCACAGCTGGCATTGGCGATTCCGATGTGCCTGTTATACGAGGTGGGCATTTGGGCCGCACAGCTGTTTATCCGGCATACCAAAAAACCCGACGATGAAGCGGCGGCCTCTTCATCCTCTTAGTACCAGGCCTTACTGAGCACGCTGGCGCGGCTTGGGTCGCACGCCAGGCGCGATCTGCAAGCTGACTTTCCCCGCACCACGTTGCACCTCAAAGCTCGCCGCGGCGCCTGGTTTGAGTGCGGCGACGGCGCTCAGCAGCTCTGCCACGTTGTGCACCGCAGAACCCGACACTGAACTGACCACGTCGCCAGGTTTCAAGCCGCCTTTGGCTGCCGGGCCATTCTGCAACACCCCAGTGATGATCACGCCCTGGCTGGCCTCCACACCAAAGGTCTGGGCCAGTTCCGGCGTCAATTCATTGGGCTCCACGCCGATCCAGCCGCGCGTGACCTGGCCGTCTTTCACGATGCCGTCCAGCACAATGCGTGCTGTTGACACCGGGATGGCAAATCCAATGCCCATGCTGCCGCCGGAGCGCGAGTAAATGGCGGTGTTGATGCCCAGCAAATTGCCGGACGTGTCGACCAGGGCCCCACCTGAATTACCCGGGTTGATGGCCGCATCGGTTTGAATGAAATTCTCAAACGTGTTGATGCCCAATTGGTTGCGCCCCAGCGCGCTGACAATACCACTGGTCACGGTCTGGCCGACCCCAAATGGATTTCCAATGGCCAAAACCTGGTCACCCACTTGCAGGCTGTTGGAGTTGCCCATCACCATCACCGGAAGTCGGTCCAGATCAATCTTCAGTACGGCCAGATCTGACTCAGGGTCGGTCCCGATCACCTTGGCACGGGCCCGCCGGCTGTCGTTGAGGATGACCTCGATCTCGTCGGCGCTTTCCACCACATGGTTATTGGTCAGGATGTAACCGTCGGCACTCACAATGACCCCACTGCCCAGACCGACCTGGGGTTGGTCCTCTTGTTCACCGAAGAAAAACCTGAACCAGGGATCACTGCTGTGCGGGCTTTGCCGCGCATTTTTACTGGTGTTGATGCTGACCACCGCAGACGATGATTTTTGCGCAGCCAGCCGGAAACTGCCCACCGGCACGCTGCCCGGTGTCGGCGCAGCCGCTTCCAGCAGCGCCACCGTGCCATGGCTTCGGCCGGCCTGGTGCATCCATTCGGGTTTGAGTGTCGCCACCACAAAATAGGCCGCCAGCAGGACCGTGACGGATTGAGAAAACAGCAGCCAGAAACGTTTCATGGACAATGGCACAGGCGATATGAGCGCTGTGAAAGGGTTGATTACTTGACTTAAATTGTAGGTCTGTCGCCTGATTTCAATGTCCGAGCATTCACTGATCATCCATATTCATCCTGAGGCGCCGGCCAAACCGGCGCTCGGTGCGACCTGCAATGGTTGTGGTGTGTGCTGCCTGATCGAGCCCTGCCCACTGGGGATGGTGCTGACGGGGCAGCGCCGTGGTGCCTGTCAGGTGCTGCAGTGGCAGCCACAATGGCAGCGATACCAGTGTGGGGCCATCATGACGCCTGACCTGATTTTGCAGCAACGCCTGCCCGCGGTCCTGCTCTGGCTGGCACCGGGGCTGCACTGGGTGTTGCGCCGATGGGCCCGGCGCTGGGTGGCCGCAGGCGTGGGGTGCGATTGTGCCGCGAATGTTTCGGCAACAGAAAAGCCGGGCTGAGCGGCCAATAGTGCTTGGGGGTGGCGTACTATCATGGTGCACTGATTTCGCGATTCAACTGATTCATGACTTCCCGCCAAGAACTCTTGCAGGCCTTCGACACGCTGCTTCAACCCGAGAATTTCAAGGACTATGGTCCTAACGGTCTTCAGGTCGAGGGCCGCGAAGCGATTGGGCGCGTGGTTTCAGGCGTCACCGCCAGTCGTGCACTGATTGAAGCCGCCATTGCGACCCAGGCAGATGCCATTTTGGTGCATCACGGCTTGTTCTGGCGCGGGCAAGATGGCCGGGTGAACGGCTGGATGAAACAGCGCCTGGCGTTGCTGCTGGGGCATGACATCAACCTGTTTGCCTACCATTTGCCGCTGGATGCGCACCCGGAGTTGGGCAACAACGCGCAGCTGGGGCAAAAACTCGGGCTGCTGCCGCAAGGCCGGTTTGGCGATCAGGCGCTCGGGATGCTGGGTGTGCATGAGTCAGGTACTTTCGCCGGCGCTGGCGCTTTGGCGTCGCATCTGGAGCGGCAGCTGAATCGGCCCATCACGATGGTCGATCCCGGCCCCAGCCGAATTGACAAGATCGCCTGGTGCAGCGGCGGTGCACAAAGCTACTTTGAAGCTGCCATCTCGGCGGGCGCCGACGCGTTCATCACCGGGGAGATCTCCGAACCTCAGGCCCATCTGGCGTGGGAAAGCGGGGTTGCCTACTTTGCTTGCGGACACCATGCGACGGAACGTTTTGGCGCACCGGCGGTGGCGGGCCGGGTGGCGCAGCAACTCGGTCTGAGTCACACGTTCATTGATATTGACAACCCGGCTTGATCCGGTTCACGCGAGGCACTCTTCATGCAACGTCCTATTGCCATCACGCTCGGCGACCCGGCTGGTATTGGCCCGGAGATCATCGTGAAGGCTTTTCGCGATGCGCCAAGTCTGACGGCTGGTTGCTGCGTGGTGGGTGATCTGGCCACCGTGCGCCGTGCGGTCCAGGTGGTTGCAGGCAGCGCCGTGCCAGTGCCGGTGGCGGCGGTGAACACGCTTCAGGCCGCGCTGGATTGCCCGCCGCGTTGTGTTCCGGTACTGCAGCTTCCGTTCGGCGCCGCGCCGCTGGTGCCGTTCGGTCAGGTGTCAGCGCAAGCCGGTCGCATGGCCGGCGACTGTGTGGTCTGGGCCGCCAATGCGGTGCTGCGTGGTGAGGCTACTGCCGTGGTGACGGCACCCCTGAACAAGGCGGCGTTGTCATTGGCAGGGCAACCCTATCACCGCTACCCGGGGCATACCGAGTTGCTGCAGGCGCTGGCCATGGCGCACACCGGCAAGACTCTGAGCGAATTGCCGGTACGCATGATGCTGGCCAACGATGCGCTGCGGGTGGTATTGGTCAGCATTCATGTTTCGTTGCGTCAGGCCATCGACGCCGTCACCTTTGACAATGTGCTACAGAGCCTGCTGATCACCCACCGGGCGTTAGCCAACATTTTGGGGCGTTCACCCCGCATCGGTGTGGCAGCGCTCAACCCTCACGCCGGAGAAGATGGCCTGTTTGGCGACGAGGAGCAGCGCTACATCGCCCCCGCCATTGCGGCCGCGCGACAGCAGGGTGTGATGGCCAGCGATGCGCAGCCACCCGACACCGTGTTCATGCGAGCGCGCGCCAAAGGCGATGTGCCGGGTGAGTTCGACGTAGTGCTGGCCATGTACCACGATCAGGGCTTGATCCCGGTGAAATACCTGGGTGTTGAAAATGGCGTCAATGTGACGCTGGGTTTGCCACTGGTTCGCACCAGCCCTGACCACGGCACTGCATTTGACATTGCCGGCACCGGTCAGGCCGATGCGTCCAGCCTGATCGAGGCGATCCGCATGGCACGGCAACTGTTAAAAAACTAGATCAAACTGCCTTAAGCGCTTGATTCATGAGCGCTTTAAGCTATAAAAAATAGTGTCACTTCTTCAGGCTATCCCGAATCTCGCGCAACAGGACCACGTCCTCAGGCGTCGGAGCTGGCTCGGGTGCAGGTGCTGCCGGGGCTTCTTTTTTCAGACGGTTGATTTGTTTGACCATCATGAAAATAATGAACGCCAAAATTGCAAAGTTGACCGCAACGGTGACGAAGTTTCCATAGGCAAAAACCGGAACGCCGGCCTTTTTCAGATCTGCCAGCGTGGCACCGGTTCCAGCCGGAATCTGACCCAGCACCACAAACAGGTTGGAAAAATCGAGCTTGCCAAAAACCGCACCCACCACCGGCATGATCAGGTCACCCACGACTGAATCCACAATCTTGCCGAAAGCGCCGCCAATGATCACGCCGACGGCAAGGTCCATCACGTTGCCCTTGACCGCAAATTCCTTGAATTCAGACATCATGCTCATGGTTAGCCTTTAAATAGTTTTGAACGAAGTGCCGAATATAAATGATCCTTGCAGGCTCAGGTAACATCAGCCGGGCTGCATATACTTGAGCCTCAGGCTTTGATGGAGGGAGCGCCGTCATTTGGCTGCAAGTTGCTCAGTTACAATCAAAAGCTGTTAAGTGTTGTGGTCTTTATCATTGAGGATTTCCATGAGTGAAGCTATCGCCGTAAGCAATCTGAATGACGCGAGCAAGCGGACATGGCTGATTGCATCCGGCTGCGCTGGTGCCGTTGGTGGTGTCGCCGCAGTTGTTCCCTTTGTCAGTTCCTTCCTTCCTTCCGAGAAGGCCAAGGCAGCAGGCGCAGCCGTTGAGGCTGACATCTCAGCTTTGGCACCGGGTGAGAAGTTAACGGTGGAATGGCGTGGCAAGCCTGTCTGGGTGGTGCGCCGCACACCGGAGCAGTTGGCTGCGTTGCCCAAACACAACGACCAACTGGCCGACCCCAAGTCTGAACGCAAGCCTGCTGAACAGGCCCCTGAATACGCACGCAACGAAGTTCGCTCACGCAAGCCCGAGTTTCTGGTGGTCGTCGGCATTTGCACCCATTTGGGTTGTTCTCCGTCTGACAAGTTCAAGCCGGGGCCACAACCTTCGTTGCCTGATGACTGGGACGGAGGTTTTTTCTGCCCCTGTCACGGTTCCACCTTCGATCTGGCGGGGCGTGTCTATAAAAACAAGCCCGCACCGGACAATCTCGAAGTGCCCCCGCATATGTACCTCTCAGACACCAAGTTGCTCATTGGTGACGACAAGAAAGCCTAAGGACGAACGACATGGCTGAATTTCACGAAATCTCCCCCAACGCCCCGCTGGGCGACAAGGCACTCAACTGGGTTGACAACCGTTTTCCCTTGTCCAAGCTCTTCAAAGAGCACATGAGTGAGTATTACGCACCGAAGAACTTCAACTTTTGGTACATCTTTGGCTCTTTGTCGCTGCTGGTGCTGGTGATCCAGATCGTCACCGGCATCTTTCTGGTGATGCATTACAAGCCGGATGCAGCAGTGGCGTTTGCGTCAGTTGAGTACATCATGCGCGATGTACCCTGGGGCTGGCTGATTCGCTACATGCACTCCACCGGCGCGTCAGCGTTTTTTGTGGTGGTGTATCTGCACATGTTCCGTGGCCTGATGTATGGCAGCTACCGTAAGCCGCGTGAGCTGATCTGGCTGTTTGGCTGTGGCATCTTCCTGGCCTTGATGGCGGAGGCCTTTATGGGCTACCTGCTGCCCTGGGGGCAGATGAGCTATTGGGGCGCGCAGGTGATCGTTAACCTGTTCTCTGCCATTCCTTTCATCGGCCCGGACCTGGCGCTGCTGATTCGTGGCGACTTTGTGGTGGGTGATGCCACCCTGAACCGCTTCTTCAGCTTCCACGTGATCGCTGTGCCGCTGGTGCTGCTCGGTCTGGTGGTGGCGCACATCATTGCCTTGCATGAGGTGGGCTCCAACAACCCCGACGGCGTTGAGATCAAAGCAACCAAAGATGCCAAAGGTATCCCGCTGGACGGCATTCCGTTCCATCCGTACTACTCGGTGCATGACGTGTTCGGCGTTAGCGTGTTCCTGTTTGTGTTCAGCGCGGTGGTGTTTTTTGCCCCGGAGATGGGTGGCTACTTTCTGGAGTACAACAATTTCATTCCGGCTGACCCGTTCCAGACACCGTTGCACATCGCACCGGTCTGGTATTTCACGCCGTTCTACACACTGCTGCGCGCTGTGACCAGCGAGATGATGTATGTGCTGATAGCCTGTGTGATCTTGGGTGCGGTGCTGGCAGTTGCCAAAATCAAGATGCCAGTCCTCTTCAAGGGTGCGATCGTGGGCGGTGCGCTGGTCATTTCAGCCATGATGATGGCCATTGATGCCAAATTCTGGGGCGTGGTCGCCATGGGTGGCGGTGTGGTGATCCTGTTCTTCCTGCCCTGGCTGGACAACAGCCCGGTCAAGTCCATTCGTTACCGTCCGAACTGGCACAAGGTTCTCTACGCTGTTTTCGTCATCAACTTTTTTGTCATCGGCTACCTTGGCACGCAACCGGTGTCTGACATTGCCGGGCGCATTTCCCAGGCCGGTACGCTTTTCTACTTTGGCTTTTTTATTCTGATGCCATGGTGGAGCCGTCTTGGGACGTTTAAAACTGTGCCCAGTCGCGTCACTTTCACGGCGCATTGAGCAGGAGAACAAAACATGAATACCATGGGTCTCACAAAAAAAGTTATTCTTAGTTTGATGTGTGTTCTGGGTTTGGCCGCAACGGTGCACGCCAATGTTGCTGGACCCGCGTGGGATAAGGCGCCGGACAAGATCAAGGACATGGCGGCATTGCAAAGCGGTGCCAAGACGTTTGTCAATTACTGTCTGAATTGCCATTCAGCAGCGTTCATGCGTTACAACCGTCTGCAGGACATCGGTTTGACCCCCGAGCAGATCAAGGACAACCTGCTGGTCACCAACGCCAAGTTGGGTGAGACCATGATTGCAGCCATTGACCCCAAACAGGCCAAGGCGTGGTTTGGCGTGAATCCGCCTGACCTGACCGTGATTGCGCGTTCGCGCGCAGGCGCTGGTGGTACCGGTACCGACTACCTGTATTCTTATATGCGGGGTTTTTACCGTGACGAGACCAAGCCCACGGGCTGGAACAATCATGTTTTCCCGAATGTGGCGATGCCCCACGTCCTTTGGGAATTGCAAGGAAGCCTGACTCCGGCCCAATACGATCAGACCATTGGTGACTTGGTCAACTACCTGCAGTGGATGGCAGAGCCTGCCCAGACCACACGCAAGAACATCGGTCTGTGGGTTCTGGCGTTTTTGGCCATATTGACATTTCTGACCTGGCGGCTCAATGCCGTTTACTGGAAAGACATCAAGTAGTTGGCGATCATCGATCTGCGCGCCCTTAGGGTGATGCGCAGATTCTTCAGAGTGGGATGCCTGACAGCTCCCGCTCTTTTATTTTTTTAGGAGCCTGCAACCATGATGGTGCTTTATTCAGGAACAACCTGTCCTTTTTCCCACCGTTGCCGTTTTGTCTTGTTTGAGAAGGGCATGGATTTTGAAATTCGGGACGTTGACCTTTACAACAAGCCCGAAGACATCAGTGTGATGAATCCGTATGGGCAAGTGCCGATTCTGGTCGAGCGTGATTTGATTCTTTATGAGTCCAACATCATCAACGAGTACATCGATGAGCGTTTTCCGCATCCCCAACTCATGCCGGGCGACCCGGTGGACCGGGCACGTGTGCGCTTGTTCTTGCTCAATTTCGAGAAAGAACTGTTTGTCCATGTGTCGATTCTGGAGTCTCGCACCGCCAAATCCAATGAAAAGGCGCTGGAGAAGGCCCGCGCTCACATCCGTGATCGGCTAACCCAACTGGCACCGGTGTTTCTCAAGAACAAGTTCATGCTTGGCGACGGGTTTTCGATGCTCGATGTGGCAATTGCGCCTTTGTTGTGGCGTTTGGACTACTACGGCATTGAACTTAGCAAGAATGCGGCACCGTTGCTCAAGTATGCTGAGCGAATCTTCTCGCGTCCGGCCTATATTGAGGCGCTCACCCCGTCTGAGAAAGTGATGCGCAAGTAAGCGCCGGTCACTATGGCAGCCAAACAAGAGGATGAACCCAGCTCCACACGGCCCTACCTGATCCGGGCGTTGCACGAATGGTGCAGTGACAATGGGTTGACTCCCTATGTCACGGTGGCGGTTGACGGATCTGTTCAGGTCCCGCTGGAATACGTCAAGAACGACGAGATCGTGCTCAATATCGGGATGGATGCGACCACCGCTTTGCGCATGGGCAACGATTACCTTGAGTTCAAAGCGCGGTTTTCCGGCGCGGTGCGGGAAATCATCGTGCCGATGGAGCAGGTTATCGCGATCTTTGCGCGTGAAAACGGCCAGGGTATGGCGTTCCCCAAACCGGATCGCCCTGCTCTGACGCGTCCTGGCAGCACATCAGCCGCTCGACCCGCCGTCAAGCTCGCAGATGTGGCGGCCAAAGCCCAGGCAAAGGAACAGTTGCCGAAAGAAGTTGCCGACTCGGATCAATCGCATGAGCCAGCCGCGCACAAGCCGAAGCCGGTCAAATCGTCTGGCAAACCAACGCTGACCCGCATCAAGTGACCGTGCTGGGGTAGTTTCTGCGTCATGTAGAATTTGGCCCGTTGCCGATTTAGCTCAGTTGGTAGAGCAACCGCCTTGTAAGCGGTAGGTCATCAGTTCGAATCCGATAATCGGCACCAGTCATTCATACAAAGGCCACCAAAGACATACTCTTGGTGGCCTTTTTCATTGGGAAAGCACCTAAATACACTCCAGGGAGATACGGGGAGATACATTGACAGCCGGGACAAATCGGGGGTACAAATGGGGGGAGATTTTGAGTTTTCTTGAAAAAGTGGGGGTACGCACCCCCGTTTCCCAATGAAAAACACTGTTTACACCCCCCTACCGCTGGAGTTGCCCCCTCATGCTGACCGATGCCCAATGCCGCAACGCAAAATGCCCACCTGAACGCAAACAAGCCCGTTTTGCTGATTCTGGCGGCATGTATCTGCAAGTTAGCCCGGCTGGCTCGAAGCGCTGGTTTCTGAAGTACCGTGTGGACGGCAAAGAAAAGCAACTGGCGCTGGGCAGCTACCCGGATGTGACACTGACGGCGGCACGCAAAGCCCGGGATGCGGCCAAGATCCAGAAGGCCGATGGTATCGACCCACTCCAGGCCCGTCAGGTCGAACGGCTCAAGGAATCTGTGGGCAGCGGGGACACCTTGACCGCCACCGCCAGCGATTGGCTGGAACGCGGTAAGCCCAATTGGAGCGAAACCCACTATGTCCGTGAGCGGCGCAACATCACCAAGGACCTGATGCCGTACCTGGGCAAGCGGGTGATTGCCAGCATCAAGCCGATCGAGCTACTGGCGGTGATTCAGAAGGTGGAGGCCCGAGGTAGCCTGGACGTGGCGCACAGGGTCCTGATCACGGCGCACGGCGTGTGGTGCCATGCTGTAGCGACAGGCCGGGCAGAGCGCGATATTTCGCAGGACATTAAGAAAGCCTTGAGGCCGCATATCAAGGAGAACCTGCCAGCCATCATCGACCCGGTGAAGCTGGGTGAACTGCTGCGCGCCAGCGACGCCTATCAGGGTGGGCCAACGGTCCGTGCCGCGCTGAAGTTGGCACCAATCCTGTTCCAGCGGCCGGGCAACCTGCGCACGATGCGGTGGGCTGATGTGGATATGGATAGGGCGCTGTGGTCGATACCCAGCGAGGCTATGAAGCGCACCAAGGCCGAAAAGATCAATGGACAGCCCCATGTAGTCCCGTTGCCGCGACAGGCTGTTGAGGTACTGCGCGACCTGCACAAGCTCACAGGTGAGCGCGAGTTTGTGTTCCCGGGTCTGCGTGACTGGCGCGCCCCAATGTCTGAGGCGGGGGTGAGTGCAGCGCTTGCGGCCATGGGCTACAAAGGCATTCACACCTGGCACGGCTACCGGGCAACAGGGCGCACTATCTTGCGCCAAGTGCTGAAGTACCCCAAGGATGTGATTGAAGCGCAGTTGGCCCACACAGGCCAGATCACGCACGGCGGCGCATACGACAGAACCACGCACCTTGAGGACAGGACGGCAATGCTGCAAGTATGGGCCGACTACTTGGACAAGCTGGCCAAGGGTGGCGACGTGATCAAGTTCAAGGCGGCGTAACAGTTTTTGACCACGCCTAGCCCGAGGCTGATCCCCAAGGGCGAAAAGCAGATTACCCCTGATCTGCCTGGCGCTGGTTCATTTCAGGGCGTGTGGGGGGACGGGATGGCAACACAAAAAGGATTCGGCCTGCGTGGCTTCACAGGCAAGGCAGCACCGATCTTGAACGACACGCAAAGGCGCTACCTGACGGCGGTGCAGGAAGTGGCCCAACGGACAGGGGCACCCGAAGATGCCGCACGGGTTGAGGAGTTCCTGACGGCGGTGACCGATGATTACCGCGCGGAGTTGCACCGGCAATACATGGCCGTGCTGGCGTACCCGCCACCGGTCGATGCCACGGATGACGAGCTTGTGGCGTTCCTTGGCCAAAACCCGTTGGTGACTCAGGTCGAGTTGTTCCGCTTGCTGATCAGAAGCACCATGTCGTTCAGGACGACGTTTGCCGGGCAGAAGCTGCGTAAGCGCAAAGCCGGTGCGCTTGGTGGCCGATCCAACCCGAGGAACGCTGCTGCAACCCAATTGAAAGCATGGGTTGATGCCCAAATGACCGCGCCACTTGAGGCCAGAGAGGGCGGCGCACGCGCTATTGCACGACGATTGGCCAGCCGGTCACCGAAGCATTTCAACGGCAAGTTGGACGATTTACAACGCGTGATCGAAAAGCACCTGAAAGCCAAGTGGATTAAGCAATAGCTGCTATTAAATCAGAGTACCGCTAGTTTGCTAGCGGCACCCCCAAGTGTGCTAAGGGTACCCCAAACACCGCGAAAACTGATCGAATTCCCTCACCCGCCGAAGAGGTTCAGCGGGAAACAAAAAGGAGTTTTGACGATGAAGTTTTTGCGAGCGCCTGGGGTGAAGGACGTGTTTGGCTGGCCTTCCGACACGTCGTTGTATGAAGCGCAAAGGGACGGCACGCTGACGAAGGGCATTCCGATTGGCCTGCGTTCAAAGGGATGGCCTGATTATGAATGTCAAGCTTTGGCAAATGCTCGTGTCGCTGGCTACAACGACGACCAGCTTCGCGCCTTGGTGACCAAGCTGCACGCCCAACGCGCCGAACTGGCCGCAACGATCTAAGGGGAGCACACCACCATGCTCACCATAAGAAAAGCCCCCGAAGCGGCAAACTTCGGAGGCCAGGCGGATGGCACCACCAAGCAAGATTCTGCCAGCCCTGGGCAGATCCCGCAAGATGCTGGAAAAACCGTTGCCACGTTGATGGCCAAACTGGCGCTGGCCGGGCACACGGTCCACAGGTCGCCCGACGGCGGGTTCACTTGCTGCAAATTCGGATTGACACGTTACTGTGCCGACTTCACAGCGATGGTGGCATTCGCAAAGAAAGTTGGTGCAGCATGAATACCACGGCTAAAAAAGCGCCACGCAAGAGCAAAGCCAAATCGACCAACACTCGCGGCAAAGCCAAAAGGACAACCGTCTTTGAGGCGGCGATTCTGGCAATCGTTGCAGAGCGTGCGCCCATCACTGTGCGTGGAGTGGCGTATGCGCTGTTCACCCGTGGGCTAATCGAAAACATGGCCACAAACAACACTCAAAAGGTGTCTCGTGTGATGACGGCTATGCGCGAAATCGGCGCACTTGACTGGACACAGATTGTGGACGGTACACGGGCGGTTGACCGTATCAGCACCTGGAGAAATCCAAGCCAGATTATTGATGCGGCAGTGCGTGGCTATCGCCGCAACTACTGGCAAGACCAACCGACTCTGATCGAAGTCTGGAGCGAAAAATCAACCGTTGCAGGGCTACTTGCGCCAGTGCTAGACGAGTTTGGCGTGACGTTTCGTGTGCAAAAAGGATTTGGTAGTTTTACATCTGTGCGGCAAGCGGCTGAAGATTCGCTCGACGTGCCAGACCATCAAAACCCGATTGTTTTGTATATCGGCGACTTCGATCCGTCCGGCATGTTTATGAGCGAGATTGATCTACCTGCCCGGCTCAAGCGCTACGGCTCGCAGTGGCAATTCCAACGCATCGCGGTACTGAAGTCCGACACCAAAAAATTGCCGTCATTCGACGCATCGACCAAGGCCAGTGACAAGCGTTACGAATGGTTTGTTGAAAACTACGGGCAGACGTGTTGGGAGCTGGACGCTATCGACCCTAACGACTTGCGTCAACGCGTGCGTGAGCAAATTGAGACTAGGCTGAATTTGCCTGCCTGGGAGCACGCGAAGCACATCGAGGCCGTTGAAGTTGAAAGCATGAAGCGTTTCCATCAGGAATGGCAAGCCAATATGCAGCGAGGTGTGAAATGACCCCAATCGAAAATGCACTGAGCCGCCTGGAGAAAGTAAAGAGGCGTCAACCTGGGCAGTGGAGCGCATGTTGCCCAGCTCACGACGACAAAGGCCCGAGCCTATCAGTCAGAGAAACACCTGATGGTGCCGTTCTGATCCACTGCTTTGCTGGATGCACCACTGATGAAGTTGTCGGCGCGATGGGACTTGAGTTAACCGACCTGTTCCCACCGCGTGACAAGCATTCAGGTGCGCCAAAGAAGATAGCAAATCTGCTGACTACGGGGCAGGCACTTGAGCTACTGGCAAATGAAACTTTGCTAGTCGCTGTTGCACTGACCAACTACTTGCACGGTATCACCCTATCACCGCAAGACACCGAGCGACTGCGCCTTGCAGCCGGGCGCATTGGATTGATCCACGAACAGTCCCGGAGGCACTATGCTTGATGACAAGTTACTTCGCGAAGTTGATGAGGCAGCCGCGAATGCGGAGGTTGATCATCACCGCAACGCACCAACGCCTGACCAACGCTGTCTATACGGTTTGATTGGCGACATTGCGGCGGCTGGCAGCCAGGACAACGAAACCAACCCGTTCGCTATTGCTGCCAACGCTATCGCCTTTATGTCAGCATCAATCGGGCGTGGTCCTTACATGGCAATTGGCAACACTTGGCACCACTGCCGTGCATTCACGATGCACATTGGTCGATCTTCGCGTGGGCGAAAAGGTGACGCAATAAGCCTCATTAGCCGCATCCAATACGCTCTACGCGAGCTGGATGAATACGCTGCACCACAAGTGCACCGTGGTGGCTTATCGAGCCGTGAGGGGCTGATTTTCTTGATTCATGATGGTTACAAAGAAGGCAAAACCGAGGTTGATCCAATCCACGATAAGCGCCTTTGGGTTGTCGAGTCAGAGTTTGCCAATGTGCTACATCAGGGAAAGCGTGACGGCAACACATTGTCGCCAGCGCTACGGGATTGTTGGGACGGTGTTTCGCTGAAGCCAGCCACCAAATCAAACCGTCTCTACGCTACTGACCCGCATGTCAATCTGAGCGCGGCAATCACGCCGACTGAGCTTCATTCGCTGATGCAGTCGCGTGAGTTGACCAACGGCTTTGCAAATCGGTTCCTGATGATCTGGGCAGAGCGCACACGCATGGTGCCATTCCCTAGGACCACATCAAAAAACGATGTTCTCGCGTTGGCAAAACGCGTGCAGGATGTTTTGATGTTTTGCAGGTCACCAGAGTTTGCAAACAAGGACCACACGCTAGTAACGCTATCTGACGAGGCAAGGCGACTTTATGACAAGTTGTATCGGACCGAGTTGAACGATACCAGTGCCGGTGAAAGGATCACCGCCCTGATCGAGCGCCGAGCACCAATGCTGCTGCGATTGGCGATGCTATTTGCCTTATGTGATCTGGTAACGGTAGTCGAGCCAAAACACATCGAGGCTGCATTGGCTTGGATTCGGTTTTCTGTTGACTCAATCAAGTTTGTCTTTTCAAGTTCAATTGACGAGGTTGCTGTTTCCGAGACAAACGATATTGCCACCAAGATCGTCAAGTTTTTGGCAGACAACGGAGACGCATCAAGATGGGAGTTGACTGCAAAGTGTTTCAACGGGCATGCAAGCAAGACACGCCTTGACGCAGCACTTGATGAGCTTCTATCGAGCAACCCACCGCGCATAACTGTTCGTGAAGATCGAAGTTCACCCGGTAGACCGACAAAGTTTTATCAACTTACTGGCGCGAAGAATGCGAAGAATGCGAAGAATGAGCATTCATGCGGGTTAGCGCCAGATTTTGGCAATTGCGAAGAAAGCGAAGAAAGCGAAGTAACTGGCAGCGGCGATGAGTTACTAAGCAAACTTCGCATACTTCGCACAGACAAAAAACCGCCGCAAAGCCACGCCAACATTGATTCTTCGCTTACTTCGCATACTTCGCACGGCGATTTAGAAAAAGCAGAGATCGGCATCGTTGGAGATCATTCTTTTGAGCAAATGGAGACTTTCTAATGGACTCTTCAGTAATCGAAAAAATACGCGAGGCTGGATTGAATGTTGGCGTGCTCAACGACGACAAGATCGAAGTTTGGCCGCGTGATCGAATCACCGACGAAATACGGGCGTTGATTCGGGCGCACAAGCCGCAACTGGTTGCCCTGCTCAAAAGTGACCCAACCATCAGGCCGCACGGCTTGAGCAAAAAATTGCTGCTGGCATCAATGGAGTTGGACGCCGAAATATTGGTGGCTGACATCTTGCGAGGATTCAGGCTTAAACGAGCATCCGAGCCAGAGCCACAAATTGCGCCGACTCAGGTCGAGCCGCCACCACCACCCAGGCCGCCAGAAACGAAGCACATTGAGGCTGATTGGCACGCGGCGGCTGAGGCGTACCACAAGCACCACTTTAGCTGCACTGCCTGCAAATCTGCAGGACAAGGTCGCGGGGTGCGCTGTGGCGCTGGGATGGCTCTGTGGGTCGACTACCAAGATCGGTTTTGATCCACGAATCCAAACCCACCACGAAAGCACCTCTATGACCCCCACTCTGACATCGACACCACTTTGCCGATACCCGGACCGCTGGACTATCAACGATGCCGAAAACGCAGTGATCGCAACTGATGATGATCAGAATTTCGTGATCGTGCCTATTGGGAAGATCATGTTGCTGAAGATTGCAAAGAAGTTGTTCGACATTGGCATAACCCGATCTGACAATAGATGACAGGTAACCTTTGGTGAATCCTGACGTTGAAGCAGGCGATGCTGGACGCCCGCAATATCTGGTAGCTGGCATACACGTCCGTCAGCTTTGGGGTGGCCCAGTTCAAACCCGTTCAGGAGTCGTTCGTGGTATTCGGCTTCGTGCCCATAACGGTCGGCCACCGCTTGAGGAAGCAGTCATTCGGACTCGTGCAAGGGATTCAGTAAGCTGACCTGCTTGGTTTAGCGATTCGTGGTTTAAACAGGTGATTGCGGTCAGCGCCACCAGAACCTGGTTGCGCGGGTCAGTGATGTGCCGGTGCCGATCTTGCGCTAACTGGAGGCTTTGCCATCAGTGCCAGCTTTTTTTGTGGAGCAGGCCAACATTCATCTGTCTGCATTGTTCCCAGAATACATTTGCTTGAATATAATTTACGGGTCAGTCTGAATTCAGCAGCGGGCTGGCAACGAGAGACCTTTGGAGCCCTTCGGGGCTCCTTTTTTGCCGAATCGCCTTTATTGACGCTTATCAGCGGGTGTGACGGGGCCCGCCCAGTTTTTCAAACGATGTAACTGCAGTTCAGCCAACGACGAGTACAAGGGCGCACTGATCAGCTTCGACACACCGCTGGCCACCATGGCGGTGGCCATCAGGCTCAACACCAAGGCGTGGCCATCCACCATTTCCATCACGATGATGAAGGCAGTCAGGGGTGCTTGGGTGACGGCTGCCAAGAAACCTGCCATACCAAGAGCGATCAAGGTGGGGGCGTTGGCATAAGATGTCAGTTGCGCTAGGTCATTGCCCAATGCCCCACCAATGGCCAGCGAGGGGGCGAAGATACCGGCAGGTACACCGGCCCATGTAGTCACCCAAGTCGCTACAAATTTCAGGAGCACATACAGGGAAGACGTGTCGCTGTTGTTCTCCAGCATGGCACGGTTGTGCTCATACCCACTGCCAAAGGTGTCGCCATGGCTAACCACCCCAAGAATCGCGACCACAAGTCCACAACCTGCAGCAAACCGTACCGGAAAGCTCTTGCGACACCTGCTAAACCAATCGCTTGAGTTGCCTGAGAGTGACACGATCAACAGCCGCGAGAAGAGTCCACCAGCAACGCCGCTGGTTAACGCCACCAAAATGGCCGGAAAAATCAAGGCAAAGCCAAAATTCTCAATTCGAATCACACCAAAATAGCTCGCATTGCCATAAGCCGATACCCCCATCAGCCCCCCCAGCACGATCGCTACCAGGATCAAACTGTTACTGCGTTGATCTGCCTTTTTGGACAACTCCTCAATGGCAAACATGACACCCCCCAGCGGCGTATTGAAGGCGGCGGCAATGCCTGCGGCGCCCCCGGCGATGAGCAGGCTGTGCTCCGAGATGTGTGCACGTTTGGGTATCCAACGCCGGGCATTGTGCATGACCCCGGCCGCCACCTGAACCGATGGGCCTTCGCGCCCGAGGGACAGTCCGGCCAGCAAGCCCCAGGTTGTCAACAAAATTTTGGCAATTGTCAGTTTGATCGATACATACAACTGGCGCACCGGACCACTGGCCTGAGGGTCAAGTGCTGCCATGACCTGGGGAATACCAGAGCCCGCAGCACCTGGCGCAAACCGCAAGGTTAACCAAACGATGGCGGCGGTAGACAGGGGTGTCCAGAACAGTGGCCCCCACCAATACGACTGCTGAAACCTGAAAAACTGCGCCAGTGCGTGATCCGCAAGCCAGGTAAACACCACCACGGATAGTCCGGCCAAGGCTGCAAACGCAATCACCACACCGCGCCCAGTCCACAGGTGCCAGTCGGAGAGTTCCTTCCTTAGTGCTGCGGGTGTGTGAGGATGTGGCTGCATTTTTTACGGCTGGAAAGGGTCTGGGGTTTTGAAATGCTAGTCAGCTCAAATCATAATACATTGAAACAAATGTATTATTCCACTTGATGAAATAACAAAACGGAGACAACGCGATGATCAAAATTGGACTGATAGGCTTCGGCAAAGCTGGCAGCGCAGTGGCCCAGGTTTTGAGTGCGGATCCGCGTTTTGATCTGCGCTGGATTGCCAAGCGCAGCTCTGTCATCGGAGCCCAAACACTAGCTGACAGTGAGATTCCCATTGTTGGCCTGGATGCTGCTAATTTTTCAGGATGGCTTGACATCCGACCAGTGGATGCCATCGTTGATTTTTCCGCGCCGCAGTCCTTGGCGGTGTATGGCGAGGAGGTAAGGCGGCGAAAACTCATGTTGGTCAGTGCCATCTCGGCCTACGACGCTGAGCAACTCCGTTATGCGCGCAGTTTGGGGCAAGACACCCGCGTTCTTTGTTCGCCCAACATCACACTAGGCATCAACTTCCTGATCATGGCGGCGAAGTTGCTCAGAAACATTGCACCTTTTGCCGACGTTGAAATTCTGGAGCAGCACTTCAAGGAAAAGTCCGAGGTTTCCGGCACTGCCAAAAAAATCGCGGAAAGCCTGGAGTTGGGCTCGGAAAAAATAACCTCTTTGCGACTGGGCGGCATTGTGGGACACCATGAGGTGATCTTTGGTTTTCCGTACCAGACAGTGCGGTTGACCCATGACTCCATCAAACGGGAGGCATTTGGCACTGGAGCTGCTTTTGCCTTGGGTGAATTAGCCCTGCGCGATGTTGGCTTTTATACCTTTGAAGACTTGTTGATGAAAAAACTCAGAGAACAACTGTCGCTCGCCTGATCCGGCGAAAGCGTTTATCGCCGCTTTTTGACGTTGGACTGTCTATCATCGGCATTCCACGTTAAAGTGGAAACCATATATTTAGATACTTACAGCGACCATGTTATGTCGACACCATCACCTGAAACTATCACTAATACCCGACAAAATGAAGGTGCAATGCGGGTGCTGGCACAGTTTAGGCAGGTATTTAGCGCTGTAAGAACCAATTTTCACAAGCTTGAAGAACAAGTCGGTGTGAGCGGAGCACAGCTTTGGGCACTATCGGTGATTCGGGATCAGGTCGGCCTTGGCATCAATGATCTCGCTGCCCGGTTGAATGTACGGCAGCCAACCGCTAGTAATCTGGTAAAAACGTTGTTGAAACGTGGCATGGTCGAAGTCAGCCGCAACGGACTGGACAAGCGCAATGTGCAGCTGTCCATCACAGCGGCGGGCTTGCTGGCAGTCAGCCGAGCGCCAGGGCCCGTGAACGGTGTGTTGCCCCACGCGCTGGCTGACCTGCCCCCGGAAGTGCTGGCACAGTTGGAGCAACACTTGTCGGTGCTGGTGGTCAAACTGCGCGCCGATGAACAGGCGGCGCGCGTTCCGTTAAGTGAACTTGTCAGTGGCCCTTTGCGCTTGTAAAGTTCGCTGCACAACACCAACAAGTCAGGCTACACATCACGTCTATTTGCTGCATGGGAGGAAATGCATGGCTTGACCAGCAAGGTATCTTGCAACAAATTGTCGAGTCGCACTGTGTTTGGGGTGGTCAATGACCTCCCGAGGTGGGCCACTCTCCAGAATCACGCCCTCTCTCATAAAAAATACTTCGTCAGCGACCTCTCGTGCAAATGACATTTCATGGGTCACCAGTATCATCGTCATGCCATCTCGGGCGAGGTTGCGAATCACCGCCAGCACTTCACCAACGAGTTCTGGATCCAGTGCGGAGGTCACCTCGTCAAACAGCATTACTTGTGGTTGCATCGCCAATGCACGGGCAATGGCAACGCGTTGCTTTTGCCCGCCTGATAGCTGTGCCGGATATTGACCGCTTTTGTCTTGCAGACCAACCTTTTCCAATAGCGCCAGCGCCTGCGAACGTGCAAGGTCCTTGCGCGTTCGTAGGACGGTGACTGGACCCTCCATGACATTTTGCAATGTGGTCATATGCGGGAAAAGGTTGAAATGCTGAAACACCATACCCGTATTGGCCCGAAAACGCGCCAATTCTCGGTCATTGGGAAGCCGCGTCGCCGCACCTGCGAACTGAACTTGATGTGTTCCGACACGAATCGCGCCCTTGTCTGGCAAGGTGAGCAAATTGATGCAGCGCAATAAAGTCGATTTGCCCGAGCCTGAAGGGCCAAGCAGGGCGACCACTGAGCCCTTATTCACGCACATGTTGATGTCCTTGAGCACCACATGGTCACCAAAGTGCTTCTTTAAACCGTTGATTTCAATCATGCTGTTCCGTTTCGCGTGCTTCATGTCCAAAGAACCCGCCTACTCCGAGCGTTTGGACTCCAGTCGACGTACCAGCTTGCTGGCGGGCAACAGAATCGCGATGTACATTGCCG
>NZ_JAGPBB010000152.1 GCF_018063565.1 Rhodoferax sp. | reverse complement strand
TGGTCAATCATGACCTGTCCGAATCCCGAGCAGCTGACCTGCGTGGCACCGTCCATCAGACGGGCAAAGTCATAGGTCACCTTCTTGCTGGCGATGGAACGGCCCATGGACGCCAGAATGGCGTCGGCCGCCTCAACCCAGCCCATGTGCCGCAACATCATCTCGGCTGACAGGATCTCGGAGCCGGGGTTCACATAATCCTTGCCCGCATACTTGGGTGCTGTGCCATGGGTCGCTTCAAAACACGCCACGGTATCCGACAGGTTGGCACCCGGGGCAATGCCGATGCCACCCACTTGGGCAGCGAGTGCGTCAGAAATGTAGTCACCATTCAGATTCAGGGTGGCAATCACGCTGTACTCGGCCGGACGCAGCAGGATCTGCTGCAGGAAGGCGTCGGCAATGCTGTCCTTGACGATGATTTCTTTGCCCGTCTTGGGATTCTTGAACCTGCACCATGGGCCACCGTCAATCAGTTCGGCACCAAATTCCTTCTGCGCCAGACCATACGCCCAGTCGCGAAAGCCACCCTCGGTGTACTTCATGATGTTGCCCTTGTGCACAATGGTCACGCTGGGCTTGTCGTTGTCAATGGCGTACTGGATGGCCTTGCGCACCAGGCGTTCGGTGCCTTCGCGGCTGACCGGCTTGATGCCAATGCCGGAGGTATTGGGAAAACGGATTTTGGTCACACCCATCTCTTCGATCAGGAACTTGATGACTTTTTTCGCTTTCTCGGTTTCAGCCTCATACTCGATGCCCGCATAGATGTCTTCCGAGTTCTCGCGGAAAATCACCATATTGGTTTTATGCGGCTCCTTCACCGGACTGGGCACGCCGGCAAAATACTGGACCGGACGCAGGCACACATACAGGTCAAGCTCCTGGCGAAGTGCAACATTGAGCGAACGGATGCCGCCGCCCACCGGCGTGGTCAGTGGACCTTTGATTGACACCACGTATTCGCGCAGCGCCGCCAGGGTTTCCTCGGGCAGCCAGACGTCAGGGCCATAGACTTTGGTGGACTTTTCACCGGCGTAGACTTCCATCCAGTGGATCTTCTTCTTGCCGCCATAGGCCTTTGCCACGGCAGCATCCACCACCTTGATCATCACCGGCGTGATGTCCAAACCGGTGCCATCGCCCTCGATGAAGGGGATGATTGGCTCGTCGGGCACATTCAGCGACATGTCGGCGTTGACGGTAATTTTTTGGCCGGCGGCAGGAATTTTGATGTGTTGGTACATGACAACGGGTCTCCGTTAAGTGGATCGAGAGTAATGACTTTTCTCAATTTTTATTCTAGTCCTATTCAATTTCGCTGCAACCGATGCGTGCACCAAAGTCAACACAATCGGCGCGACCGACTCGACAGGCGCATGGCGATTCAACCCGGCGCCTGTCGCTGCGGCAAAATGTGCTCATGAACCTCTCTGCACCTGTTCTCTTTGCGCTGGCTGTTGTGGCCAACGTCTGCGCCCATGCGCAGAATTCACCCCAGCTGGACCTGCCACGCACCCAGATCACCGCTGGCATGTACCTGATCAGCGCCCAGGTGGCAGCCACCCCGGAGCAGCGCGCCACCGGACTGATGTTTCGCCAGCAGATGCCCCTTGGCGAGGGGATGTTGTTCGCCTTCGAGCAGCCGGCGCAGCAGTGTTTCTGGATGAAAAACACGCTGTTGCCACTCACGGCAGCCTTCGTCGCCGATGATGGCACCATCGTCAACCTGGTCGACATGAAGCCGTTGAGCACCGAGTCACATTGCTCCAGCAAGCCGGTGCGCTACGTGCTCGAAATGAACCAGGGCTGGTTTGCCAAAAAGGGGCTCAAGGCCGGCAGCAAACTGGGTGGCCCGGCGTTTGCCATGCGGTAGACAGCGTTGGTCGTTATTGAAGAATGTCCCCGATGCACAGGTACTTGATTTCCACGTAGTCGTCTATGCCGTGGTGCGAGCCTTCGCGGCCCAGGCCGGACTGTTTGACGCCGCCAAAAGGCACATGCTCGGTGGCCAGAATGCCCACGTTCACCCCCACCATGCCGTACTCAAGCGCTTCACTGACGCGCCAGATGCGGCCGATGTCGCGGCTGTAGAAATAACTGGCCAGGCCAAACTCGGTGTTGTTGGCGGCAAATATGGCTTCGGCTTCGGTCTCAAACTTGAACACCGGGGCAAACGGCCCAAAGGTTTCTTCGCGCGCACACAGCATCTCGGGTGTGGCATCGGCGACCACGGTCGGGGCATAAAACTGGCCGCTGCCCGTGCCGCTCAGGCGCTGCCCACCACACAATAATCGTGCGCCTTTGCCAATGGCGTCTTGCACGTGTCGCTCTACTTTTTGAATAGCGGCTTCTTCGATCAGCGGACCCTGGTTCACGCCGTCCTCAAAGCCGTTACCCACCTTGGCAGTACTCACCTTGGCGGCAAACTTCGTGACAAATTCGTCATAGACACCGGCCTGCACGTACAGCCGGTTGGAGCACACGCAGGTCTGCCCGGCGTTTCGGTACTTCGAGGCAAAAGCACCTTCCACGGCGCTGTCGATGTCGGCATCGTCAAACACAATGAAGGGTGCATTGCCACCGAGTTCGAGCGACATTTTTTTGACCGTGGGAGCGCTTTGTGCCATCAGGATGCGACCGACTTCGGTGCTGCCGGTAAAGCTGATGTGACGCACCACGTCACTGGCGCACAGCACCTTGCCCACGGCGATGGAGTTGTCGGCGTCGGCGGTGACCATGTTGAGCACACCGGCCGGAATGCCCGCTCGGATCGCCAGTTCAGCCGCCGCCAGGGCAGTCAGGGGGGTGAGTTCGGCCGGCTTGATGATCACCGGGCAGCCCGCGGCCAGCGCTGGCGCGACCTTGCGGGTGATCATGGCAATCGGAAAGTTCCACGGCGTGATGGCCGCGCACACGCCAATGGGCTGGCGCAGCACCAGCAGACGGCGGTTGTTGTCAAACTGCGGCAGCGTTTCGCCGTTGATGCGTTTGGCTTCTTCGGCAAACCATTCGACAAAACTCGCACCATAGGCCACCTCGCCTTTGGCCTCCGCCAGTGGCTTGCCTTGCTCGGCGGTCATGATGCGACCCAGGTCGTCCTGATTGGCCATCAGCAAATCAAACCACTTGCGCAGGATGATGCTGCGCTCTTTGGCCGTCTTGTTACGCCAGGCCGGCCAGGCGGCGTTGGCGGCGGCGATGGCGATTTCGGCATCGGCTGCGCCCAGATTGGCCACGTCGGCCAGGTGCGCGCCAGTGGCGGGGTCGGTCACGGCAAAACGGCTGCTACCGGACAACCAAACACCGTTGATCAGCGCATCGGTTTTCAGCAGGCTGGGGTCTTTGAGCAGGGCCAGTGGTGAAGCAGACATATAAACTCCATTTATTTATCAACAAAGATGCGTCCAGCCCTTATACAATAAACGCTGGAAGCTACAAACTAACTAGCGCGTCAACACGCCGGGCAGCACACACAACATCTCGAACAAAAGGTTGGCGCCCAGCAGCGCGGTGTTGCCGGAGGCATCATACGGCGGCGACACCTCGACCAGATCCGCACCCACCAGGTTCAACCCGGCGCAGCCGCGAATGATCTCCAGCGCTTGCGGCACACTCAAGCCGCCGATTTCTGGCGTACCCGTGCCACCGGCGTAGGCCGGGTCAATGCCATCAATGTCAAAACTCAGGTAACACGGCGTGTTGCCAATGGTGTCGCGCACACGCTGCATCCACGGAGCGAGTGACTGGTACCAGATCTCATGGGCGGGAATGATGGTAAAGCCCTGCTGGCGCGGCCAGTCAAAGTCGTCTGCCGCATAGCCGCTGCCACGCAGGCCAATCTGGAATACCCGGTCGCAATCGAGCAGGCCTTCTTCAACCGCACGACGAAACGGCGTACCGTGGGCAATGCGCTCGCCAAACATCTCTGGGTTGACATCGGCGTGCGCATCCACATGCACCAGCGCCACCGGACCATGCTTGGCCGCCATGGCGCGCAGAATGGGCAGCGCAATGGTATGGTCACCGCCCAGGGTGAGCGGGATGCAGTCGGCATCGAGCACCGACTCATAAAAGCCCAGAATGATGCCCAGGGATTTTTCCAGCGAATAGGTGTTGATCGGCACATCGCCCAGGTCTGCCACCTGCAGCGTGTCAAACGGGGCGGCACCGGTCGCCATGTTGTAGGGACGGATAAGGCTCGACTCGGCACGGATCTGGCGCGGGCCAAAGCGCGTGCCGGGGCGGTGGCTGGTGCCGATGTCCAGCGGCACACCGATAAACGCGGCGTCAAGCCCTTGCGCCGACGTGACGACAGGCAGTCGCATCATGCTGGCGATGCCGCCGAAACGCGGCATGGCGTTGCCTGACAGGGGCTGGTTGGTTGTTTTGCGGTTGTCTTGCATTTCTTGGCGAAAGGTGGCTTTCGCAAACCAAATTACGAACTAATTGCCTTGCAGCGCTTGATAGGCCTGCATTCTTTGATATCTATTCTTAACTCTTTCTTTCCCCCACTCACTCCCCCCGCCCTCTCCCGCCCCGCCGGGCGGAAGAGGGAGCCTGAACCGCCCATGTGGCCGCTTAACTCTCCGAGCGGTGTTGTCGACATCCTTGTCTTCATTCAAAGAGCTTTAAAGCCTTTCATGTTCAAACGGGATTCGGCCGGATTGATCGAATCTGAGCTTTCAAAACCACATCGACTTGTCATCTCTGTCAATCTTTACGAGGATGTCGATCACACTCTTCGACGGGGAAACCGGCCAAATGGGCGGTTAAAGCCCCCCTCGCCCGGCGGGGCGAGGGGGTTGGGGGGAGTGGGGGAAGATCAGCGCCGACTCCCTCTTAACCACTCCAATCCCAGCATCAACGCCGTGGTAAAAATGATCAGCAGCGTGGCCACCGCCGCGATGGTCGGGTTGATGTTTTCCCGAATGCCGGTGAACATCTGGCGGGGCAGCGTC
>NZ_JAGPBB010000151.1 GCF_018063565.1 Rhodoferax sp. | reverse complement strand
CTGTATCGCCTCAACCATCGGCCTCGCAAATGCTTGGACTATCGCACCCCGCATGAGGTCTTTTATCACTTGGAAACGACAGCTATTAAACTACCCACTGATGCACTTCGTGCTTGAATCTGCGATGAAAAGTGGCACTGGCGCATATGAGTGAAGCGCTGATAGCTATGAATCTTGATTATTTCTGGACATCCCACCATGCAAATGAATCGAAACATCAGCCAATGCTGATCTTTACAATGTCGTCACGCATCAATCGGATCGGCTTTACGAACTCGACGCACACTGGTCATCCAATCAACCCACCAAGGAAACTATTATGTTGAATTCTCTGCGTCGAACCCTCACAGCCACAGCGCTAGGCGTTGTTTTACTGACGGCTGGCATGGCGTTTGCGGCAGATCCGGTCACAGACGCGATGCAGGGCACCAGCGCAAGTTACCGGGTTGCCATGTTCAAGCTCAGTGGCCAGTCGCTGCCCGAAGCCACCGAGGCGTTGACAGCAGCCCAGAAAGCATGGGACAGCTTCCGTAATCAGGTTGGCAGCAAGCCAGGTGCGCCCTACGACAGGGATGCCGAATTTGCCGCCTCGGTGGCCAAAGTCAGTGCCATTTTCTCCAAAGCACAGAGCGAACTGGCCGCAGGCCAAGCTGGTGCCGCCCACACTGCCCTGAAAGAAGTGCGTAGCGTGATCGCTGATCTGCGTCGCCGCAGCAACGTTGTTGTTTATGCCGACCAGATTCATGCCTATCACCTGCAGATGGAAACGGTGCTGATTGACGGCAAAGCCATGCTTGAACAACCAAAAGGTATGCTGCAGGTCACCGCTCAGGTCGGTGCTCTGTCTTACCTGGCCAATCGACTGCGCACCCAGGCGCCGGCTGAGCTGCTTGGCAAAAGCGAGTTTGCTGCGATGGTCGATGCCGTCAACGGTGCCACACTGGACCTGCAAAACGCGTTGCTGGCGCAGGACATGGCCGCCGTGAAGGATGCGATGGGCAAACTCAAAGGCCCTTACAGCAAGCTGTTCGCCAAATTTGGCTGATCTGATTTTTCTTCACAAGGAGGTTTCATGAGTTCGTACGACGCCATCGGTTTGATGAAAAGCATCAACGAGAATCTGGCACCGTTTCGCAAGTCGCAATCGGAGGTGATGAACGGTTTTGGCCAGATGTCCAAGGCCGCCATGGCCGAGGGCGCCATCAGCGCCAAACACAAGGAAATGATTGCGCTGGCCATCGGCATCACCCAGCATTGTTCGGGTTGCATCGCGTTTCACGTCAAGGTGTTGCGTCGCCTGGGCGCAACCCGCGCCGAACTTGATGAAGTGCTGGCGCTGTGCGTTTATATGGCTGGCGGCCCTGGCCTGATGGAAGCCGCTGAAGCCATTGCCGCCTGGGAGGCCATGGAGCCTGCGGCACCAACCAGCGCCTGATTTTTTTGACCCCAACCCTGATCCTGGGTGCGTTGGGGGCATTTTTGAGGTAGTCTCCCGGCTCAATCGCAAGGGGGACATCATGAAATTTGTCTGGCCGGTACTGCTTGGGCTGGTTCGCACCGCGTACCTGGCCTATTCTCTGTGGTGTTGGTTGTTTCCGCTGGCGCTGGTTGCAGGTGGTGTTGCGTTGTGGGCCAGTGATGAAGCCAGCAGCCCGTGGCTGTTTCGCAGTTTCTGGGCACTGCTGGCGCTGTATCTGCTGGCGGCGACTTATGCCGTGCTGTTTGTTTACAACAAAAAAACGCCCGACGCACTCCGCCTCACGGATGAACCCAAGGACCCCAACCCCGGTCAAAGCGCGTTCCTGTCGTGGTTTGGGACACTGAAAAAGTTCAAGAACACCCGTGGTGCACCCGCTGTCAAGCTGTTCTGGCCATCCAGTTATCTGGTGGAAAACCCGCGTGGTTACAGCATCTCGGGTGCCAACATGCGCGCCATCATTCAAACATTGCAGCCCGGCGATATCCTGCTGCGTGCCTATGAAGGCTATGTCGACGGTGCCTTTATTCGGCGTTCATCGGTCACATCACAGCATGGTTTCCGACCGGGCTGGTATACCCATGCGGCGCTGTACGTCGGCGAGCTGACCGAGGCTGACCGGGCGCTGGTCCCACCCAGGTTTCAACAACGCGCTGAGTACTTTGCCACCGGCCCACAACAGGTGATTCATTCCATGGCCAAGGGTGTCCATGCTGAAGACATCCTGACCTTTCTGCGTTGTGATTACCTTGCTGTGCTGCGGGTGCCGGCGGAGCTGTCGCTTCCCCCCGGGGCGACGGCAGACCATCGCTCGGCCCGATCACACACCAAACCACCGAGTTTTTCCGACCCGCTGGTCGCCGAGCTGCTGCTGCAGTTGCAAAGCGGCGCTGCGGTCACACGGGCGCAAGTGGTGCAAGCGGCGCGCACCTCGGCGCTTGAGAAAATTGGCGAAGCCTACGACTTTGATTGCAGTGACACCAAAGAATTTAACCGTTTCAGCTGTGCCGAACTGGTGTATTACTGCCTGCGGGGCGTCTGGGGCGCCTTGCAACTGCAGCCGCTGGCGCACGCGCTGTACCCGTTGGTGCCTCTGAATACCCGCTTCAAGGTGCTGGAGCGTGTCACCATCACCCCCGACGACTTTCATGACCTGCTCGACCAGGGCACCCTCGAGCTTGCGTGGGAAGATAGCGTGAGCCAGAAAAACACCAAGCTCACCCCCCAATGAGCATCAGCAGCACTTTGCAACGCCTGCAGCGCCACCTGACCGAGGTGCTGGGACTTCATTACGACAGTCTGGTCGAGCCCGCCGAGCGACGCTGGCAGATCCGCATCACCATCTGGATCGGGATCGTGGTAGGGACAACCTTCGCCATTTTCAACCTCTTGACCCCAGGTATGGGCACACTGGGCCAGGTGGAACTGCTGGCGGTTTTGGCGCTGCTGGTACCAGCCGCTTTGCTGGTGCAAGGAGGCCGTTGGATCGATCTTGCCGAAAGGCTTCTGCTGCTGGCGGCGCTGGTGATATTTTCTGCCCTGATTGTTTTTGGCGGTATCGCCGGAACCGGGCTGTACTGGACCTACACCGCCCCATTCCTGGTCTTTTTCCTCAAAGGCCAACGCCGCGGCTGGTGGTACAGCCTGGGCTTTATGTTGCTGGTGACGGGCTACTTTGTCGCCGGTGGGCAAAGCCTTCCCTTTGCCTACCATTACCCGAGCGACGCCGCATTACATTACCTTCTGTCGCTGGCCTTTTACACACTGCTGGCGGCCAATTTCAATCTGCTGCGCAGCCGCTTTGAAGACAAGCTGACCCAGCGGGTGGCCGCCCGTACTGCCGACGCGCAAGCGCTGTTGAGTCAGATGCAGTACCTGGCCACACACGACGAAACCACCGGTCTGCCCAACCAGACCCAATTGGTCGAACTGCTGAGGCAGGAAATCGCCGAGGTGCAGCAACATGGCCAGCGCCTGGCGGTATGTAATTTGCGGCTGGAACGGCTGCAGGAGTTTGGCAATGTGCTGGGGCTTGCCGGTGTCGACAGCGTAGTCAAGCAGGTGGCCAGCCAACTGGCCAGCATAGTGGCTGGCCATGGGGTGCTGTCGCGCGGGCGACGCGACGAGTTCACCATCAGTTACCGGATCGATAAGGCGCAGTTCGATGTGCAGGGATTGGGGCGTTTTATCGCTCGCCAGAACCTGGCGGTGCAGGAGCAGGGGCTGTCACTCTACATCGAACTCACACTCGGTCTGAGCTTGCTCCCGGACCATGGAACCGATGCCCCCACGCTGCTGAAGAAAGCCGAACAGGCATTGCTGCAGGCGCGCAAGCAAGCGCAGCGCTGGTTTGTCTATGACGAGCAGCAAGACAAGTTATTCACCCGCCATCATCTGCTTTTTGGCAAGCTGCGCGACGCCTTGCATGAAGACTGCCTGACCATGTATTACCAGCCACAGATCGATCTGGTCACAGGACAAGTAGTGGGTGCCGAAGCTCTGGTGCGCTGGCCTGACCCCAGCGAAGGCATGATCTCTCCCATGGCCTTCATTCCAGTGGCGGAGGAGTCCGGGCTGATCCGACCGCTGACCATCTGGGTGCTGTCAGCGTCGATGCGCGAGTGTGCCCGCTGGCATCAGGCGGGCCTGATGCTGAGTGTTTCCATCAACCTGTCTGCACTGAACCTGCTCGACCCGGAGTTACCGGATGCCCTGCAGGCCGCACTGAGCGATACCGGTCTGGCAGCGCAGTACGTCAATCTGGAGATCACCGAAAGCTGCTTTATGGCCTCCCCGCAACGGGCCATGGCGATGTTGCGCAATTTGCATGAGTGGGGCTTCAGACTGTCGATCGACGACTATGGCACCGGCTATTCCTCGCTGGCTTATCTGAAGAGCCTGCCAATCGACGAGTTAAAAATCGACCAGACCTTTGTCCGCAAACTCCTCTCGAGCCCGGGTGATCAGGCGATTGTGGCGTCAACCGTTGCCTTGGCCCACAACTTTAAGCTGCAGGTGGTTGCGGAGGGCATCGAAGACCCGATGACCGCACAATGGCTCCGGGCCCAGGGCTGCGATGTGGGGCAGGGTTACAACTATGCCAGGCCCATGCCTGGTGACGAACTTGTACAGTTTGTCAAAGACAGCCTGACCTCAAGCTGACACCACCCGCTGCGTCTGTTCACCCAGCCCGTGCACCCCGAGCCGCATGGTTTGCCCGGCTTTCAGGTACACCGGCGGTTTTTGGCCCATACCGACGCCGGGAGGCGTGCCGGTTGAAATCACGTCGCCAGGCTGCAGGCTCATGAACTGGCTCAGGTAATGAATCAGGAACGGCACTTTATAAACCATGGTCTTGGTATTGCCGTTTTGATAGCGTTTGCCGTCCACTTCGAGCCATAAGTCGAGATTTTGAGGGTCTGGCACCTCATCGGCGGTGACCAGCCAAGGCCCGAGCGGGCCAAAGCTGTCGCAGCCTTTACCCTTGTCCCAGGTGCCGCTGCGCTGAA
>NZ_JAGPBB010000077.1 GCF_018063565.1 Rhodoferax sp. | reverse complement strand
AACGGCACCCATCAGCGCAATCAACATGAAGACCAGTTCGCCAGCATACATATTGCCAAACAACCGCATGCCATGCGACACCGTCTTGGCGGTAAATTCGATCATTTCCATGCCGAAATTGAGTACCCCCAGGATCAACGCAAAGAGCGGATTCTTGCTGGTGCCAAAGGGTGCTGTCACCAGTTCATGCGCCCAGCCACCCGCACCCTTGATCTTGACGTTGTAGTACAGGCAGACCAGCAACACCGAACAGGACATCGCCAGTGTGGTCGACAGATCAGCCGTTGGCACGACCCGCATATAAGCATGATGGGCATCGTGGCCAGCCGCCGCGTAAATCATCTCCCAGATCAGCGGGATCAGATCCACCGGCAAAAAGTCCATGGAGTTCATCAAAAACACCCACATGAACACTGTCAACGCCAGAGGACCGACAAACTTGCGTGACTCGGCGTTGTGGATGATGCCCTTGGCTTGGCTGTCCACCATCTCCAGAAGAATTTCAACCGCCGCCTGCATCCGCCCCGGCACACCCGAAGTGACACTTTTGGCGACACGCCACATCACATACAAACCCAGCACACCCAACAACACCGACCAAAAAATTGAGTCCAGGTTAAAAACCGACATATCGATCACACCGGACTGCTTGCTGGTTTGCAAGTGGGTCAAATGGTGACCAATGTACTCTCCGGCCGTCGGGCCTTGCTGCGCAGCGTGTTCTTCGGTAGCCATCAGTTACTCTCAGATCAGTTACTTGTGCCGTTAAGCGTTAATTTTCACACCGGACCAGCAGCCTTGCGTCTATACGCCAGCGCCAGCCAATACACCTTGATGGTAAGGACCAGACCAACCAGCATGGCTGGCCAACTCAAACCACTTACCAGACGATGCGCAGCCAATAACATGCCCACCGTCACCAAAATCTTTACCAGCTCCCATACAAAGAAGCTCAATACAGCGGTACCCGGGTTCGCTCTGGCAAACTGACCGGTCAATCCCCGCGCAAACAATGCAGCCGGAACAACCACCGCCAACACACCACACGCAAGCGACTTGGCAATCAAGTCGCCAAACATTCCCCAAGCCAGCAGCACCGCCGCACCCCCTACTACTATCTGTCCACCCACGACCGACCAGGGTGACGTTGAGGGGTTTGCCGCCTTCACCTGCCTCGCCTGCTCCGCAGTCAACGGAACAAATTCAAAAGTTTCGTCGTCCAACTCAGCCACAGGTATTCTCAAAGCTGCTATTGTCCCCATTTAAATTACGACTACTTTACAGCCAGGCCAAACAGATAAGCCTTTGATTATAGATAGAAAGATCCAGAAACTGCAACAGCCGATGTCAACAAGAAGAGAGCCCATCACCCCTGACCCAATGACTGACCCCCGTTCAATTCAGCGCCACTCATCCCGATGACCACCCAATTACCCACTCAAGACAACGACCACAGCGCATCGCTGATCAGCTATCCATGCCAGTTTCCGATCAAAGTCATGGGGCACAACCAGGACGGTCTGGTTGCTGCAATCACCCATATTGCCAAGCAGTTTGACCCGGGATTTGACGCCGCCACGATCGAGTTGCGCCCCAGTAAAGCAGGAAACTACTTGGGTGTCACCATCACCATCACCGCCATTAGTCGGGAGCAGCTCGATGAGGTTTACCGCACCTTGTCGACACATCCCATGGTCAAGGTCGTACTCTGACCATGTCTGTCGCCATCCGGAACCTGGGTCGGGTCGACTACTTGACGACCTATGCCGCCATGCAGACCTTCACGGCGCAACGCACTGAAAATACGCCCGATGAACTCTGGTTATGTGAGCATAATTCTGTTTATACACAAGGTCTGGCTGGGAAAGAAGAGCATATTTTTGACGCCGCAGACATCCCGGTTGTCGCCACCAACCGTGGTGGCCAAGTCACTTACCATGGCCCCGGACAGGTGGTTGCCTACCCGCTGCTTGACCTGAAGAGGGTGGGCTATTTTGTCAAGGAATATGTTCATCGCATCGAAGAGGCCGTGATTCGCACCTTGATGCATTTTGGGGTGACCGGGCACCGCGTTGGCGGTGCGCCAGGGATTTACGTGCGACTGGACGATCCTTGCTCGCACGCGTTACTGGCGCAACGGCCCCAGAAAAAAAATTCGGACTTCGCATCGACGCAAGCCACCACTCTGCGGCAACCTGACTTTACCGGTTTAGGGAAAATCGCTGCTTTGGGGATCAAGGTCAGTCGCAACTGCACCTACCACGGCGTGGCGTTGAACGTCGCGATGGAGCTGGAACCCTACGCACGTATCAACCCCTGCGGCTACCCCGGACTGCAAACAGTTGACCTTTTTACAATCGGTGTCTCCACCAGCTGGGACGAAGCCGCACGGGTTTTGAGTCAAAAGCTCGCCAGTTATCTCACCTAATCACTCGCACAGAAGCTACATGCGCCAAATTACTCCCGACACCACCGCTACCCAGAATCCCACCGTGCGTGAAGCCCAGTCACAAGCCGACTACAACCCACTGGCCAAACAAAAAGCAGCTGCCAAGTTGTCGCGGATCCCGGTGAAAGTGCAGCCCGGCGAGATTCTGCGTAAACCCGAATGGATTCGCGTCAAGGCGGGCAGCCCCAGCACGCGTTTTTACGAGATCAAGGAGGTACTTCGCAGCCATCAACTGGTCACGGTCTGCGAGGAAGCCAGCTGTCCCAATATTGGCGAGTGTTTTGGCAAAGGCACCGCCACCTTCATGATCATGGGAGACAAATGCACTCGCCGTTGCCCTTTTTGTGATGTCGGCCACGGTCGGCCCGATCCGCTCGACGCCAATGAACCGGTCAACCTGGCCAACACCATTGCCCAGCTCAAACTGAAATACGTGGTCATCACCAGTGTCGACCGCGACGACCTGCGCGATGGCGGTGCCGGGCATTTTGTTGCATGCATCGAGCAGATTCGCGCCAAATCACCGCAAACGCAAATCGAGGTGCTGGTGCCTGACTTCCGTGGCCGCGACGATCGGGCGCTGGACATCCTCAAGGCCGCCCCACCCGATGTGATGAATCACAACCTGGAGACCATCCCGCGACTGTACAAGGAGGCACGCCCCGGCTCCGACTACCAATTCAGCCTGAACCTGCTGAAAAAATTCAAGTCGCTGTTTCCCGCCATTCCGACCAAAAGTGGCTTGATGGTGGGTTTGGGCGAAACCGACGAGGAGATTTTGCAAACCATGCGCGACATGCGCGATCACGGCATCAACATGCTGACTATCGGACAGTACCTCGCGCCGTCCACCAGCCATCTGACGGTCAAGCGTTACGTCCACCCGGACGCCTTCAAAATGCTCGAGGCCGAAGCCTACAAGATGGGTTTCAGCCACGCCGCTGTCGGCGCCATGGTGCGTTCAAGTTACCACGCCGACCAGCAGGCCAGTCAAGTCCTGCACGGCCGCCCACAATGAATATTCTAAAAATATAGCAATAAAGTTAAACAACACAAGCGCTAAAGCTCATTTTGTGCAAAAAACTAATGCACCTTCAGGTCTCTGGCTGGACGTGGCATCGCTGGTGCAGCGCTGCGACTCAGCGGTGTTTGGTCGGGCGCTGGAGCTGTACCGTAACCAAAAGGTGCTGGATCTGCACATCCAACCCGTGCAAGACTATTGGCAACTTCGCGGCAACGTACAGGGGACCGAGCGCCAGCCTTACCAGGTTGAGATCGAGCTCAAGCGTAGTTTCAACGGTCAGGTGCTGGCTTGGGACAGCCAGTGCTCCTGCCCGGTAGGTGACCAGTGCAAACATGGCGTAGCACTGCTGATCAAGGCCGCCTATCGCGGCTTTGGCATTTTGCAGGAGGCTGGCATCAGCGTGGCCACGCCGGCGCTCACTGCCGAAGAGATCGCAGCCCAACGCCAGGCCGAGACCGAGCGCCTGCGTGCGATCGAAGCCGTGGAGGCCGAAAAGACGGTTCAGCTCTGGTTGTCCGACCTTGACCGTGCCAGCCACCCGACGGTCGAACCGGACGCGGTGAGCGCCACGCATTGGCGAAACAGCCCGGCACCCACCAAGCGGGAGTACTTTCTATACCTGGTTTCCGTCAACAACAAATATGGCCAGAAAGACTATCCGCAGCTCAATCTGGAGGTGGTGAGTTGTTACCAGAAAACCAACGGCGACTGGGCCAAAGCCAAGGTCATGAAGTTTCAGCCGGAACGTGGCCAAGCCATTTTTGACCTCGCGACCGAGGCCGACCGTGATGTGTTGCAACTCATGCGCGCCATGCCCGGTAGCACCCAATACAGTTACTACGGTTACAACAGCCGGCACAAAGTGGTGCTGGAAGGCAAGTTTGGCGTGCTGGCGCTACAAATCGCGGCAAGCACCGAGCGGATGTTCATCGGTGATGCGCAAAGCCAGCCCATCGCTGCGCTGACCTGGGGGCCGCCGCAGACCCTGAACTGGCTTTGGCACGAAGTCACCCCGGCCAACAGCGGCGCCAGCGGCTGGGTACCGCGCCCCAAGTTTGAACATGCCGGTGTCCATCTGTGCCTCAATACACCGGCGCTTTATCTGGATACCCGGCAAGGCGTGTGTGGCCAGGTCGATTTGCAAGGGCTGGCCGTTGGCCAGGCAGCGGTCATGCTGCGGGCACCGGCATTGCGCGCCGAGGCCCTCAAAAAGTACCAGCCCGAGCTGATCACGCGGCTGGGGCCGGTCCCGTTGCCACCGATCCTGGAGCCTCTCATCACCCTCAAGGACATCACGCCCAAGGCCTGTCTGCATCTGCAAGCGGTGTCATCAGAGCAGGTGCATCAGTGGGGTCTGATGCTGGCGCGGCTGAGTTTTGACTACGACGGGTATCGCGGCTGGTGGGCCGGTCAGGGCAGCACGGTCCTGGTCGAGCGCGCGCATGGCCGTGCGATGTTGCAGCGCGACCCGCAAGCCGAACTCGAAGCCATCATGGCGCTGCGGGAGCAGGGCTTTACCAGCGATGGACGCGACCTCTATGGACTCAGGGGCGAGACGGCGCAGTTGCGCTGGCTGCAGCTTGCCGACTGCGACTATGCACCGCTGCGTGAAGCGGGCTTTGAGATCACCCTGGATACTGAGCTGCAGGGTCTGGTTCGTCGCGCCGACCGGTTGCAAGTCAGTCTGTCGTCGCAGGGCGAGGACGACGTCACATCACCCTGGTTTGACCTGTCGCTTGGCATGGAGATCGAAGGCGAGCGCCACAACATCCTGCCGTTGTTGCCCGCGCTGATCGCCGGCACCGCCAACAGCCCACGCGACGTGAACACCGGACTGCCGCAACTGCCGCCCTTTGTCTATCTTCCCAACCCGGGCGGCGGTTTTGTCCGCTTGCCCACCGACAACCTGCAGCCCTGGCTGGGCGCGTTGCTGGAACTGGTGGGCGACCGCGCGCACGACTTTTCCGCGTCCAGTCTCAAACTGTCGCGCTTTGACGCGCTGCGTACCACGGCCTCGCTGGGTGACGGGGCGGTGTGGAACGGCACCCAGCATTTGAGCGACATCGTGAGACGCCTGCAGGGACGGGCCGAACTGCCCGAGGTAACACTGCCCGCCAGTGTCATTGCCGACCTGCGCCCCTACCAGCAACAAGGTGTCAACTGGCTGCAGTTCTTGCGCGAATGCAGTCTCTCGGGCATCCTGGCTGATGACATGGGTCTGGGCAAAACGCTGCAAACGCTGGTGCACATCCAGATCGAAAAAGATGCAGGCCGCCTGAACCATCCGGTGCTGATCGTTGCCCCGGTCAGCCTGATGGGCAACTGGCGCCGTGAGGCGGCACGGTTTTGCCCGCAATTGCGCTGCCTGGTGCTGCACGGCTCAGACCGTCATGGGGTGGCCGACAGCATCAGCGACCACGATGTGGTGATCACCCCCTACTCACTGCTGCACCGTGATCGTGAGCGCTGGCTGCCAGTGAAGTGGCATTTGCTGGTGCTTGATGAGGCACAAAACATCAAGAACGCCAACACCAACGCGGCGCAGCTGGTTGGTGAACTGCAGGCGGCCCACAGGTTGTGCCTGTCAGGCACGCCGATGGAAAACAATCTGGGCGAGTTGTGGAGCCTGTTTCACTTTTTGATGCCGGGCTTTCTGGGCAGCCAGAAACGCTTCAACGAGTTGTTTCGCAAACCGATTGAAAAACAGGGTGACCCCGAGGCCACGCAGCAATTGCGGGCGCGCGTGACCCCCTTCATGTTGCGCCGCACCAAGGCGCTGGTGGCGCACGAACTGCCGCCCAAAGTGGAAAGTGTGATGCCGGTGGAACTGGTGGGAAAACAGGCCGACCTGTATGAAACCATTCGCTTGGGCATGGAAAAAACGGTGCGTGAGGCACTGTCAACACGTGGCCTGGCCAAGTCACAAATTACCATCCTGGACGCATTGCTCAAACTGCGGCAGGTCTGTTGCGACCCCCGTCTGCTCAAGCTGCAGGCGGCGGGTAAGGTCAAGACCTCGGCAAAACTGGAGCGGTTGATGGAGATGCTGCCAGAGATGCTGGCCGAAGGGCGACGCATTTTGTTGTTTTCGCAGTTCACCAGCATGCTCACGCTGATCGAAGCTGAACTCAAACAGCGCAACATTCGCTGGGTCAAACTGACCGGCCAGAGCCAGAACCGCGACCAGCTGATCGAGCAATTCACCGGCGCTACCGTACCCCTGTTTCTCATCAGCCTGAAGGCCGGCGGTGTGGGCTTGAATCTGCCGCAGGCCGATACGGTGATCCACTATGACCCGTGGTGGAACCCGGCGGTGGAAAACCAGGCCACCGACCGCGCCCACCGCATCGGCCAGACACAAAGCGTGTGGGTGGTCAAGCTGGTAGCACAAGGCACCATTGAGGAGCGTATTCTGGCGCTGCAGGAACGCAAGGCGGCGCTGGCCGAGAGCATGTACAGTGGCTCGGTCGGACGCAAGCAACCACTGTTCAGTGAAAGTGATCTGGTAGAACTGCTGAAACCACTGTCAAGTTAATAAAATCAATAGCACTAAACATACGTATTTATTGGGCTGAAGTGCTTTTTTCTTAAGATTATCAGCCCTTGTCGACGCTACAGTGCGAAAATTTTGCCCGGGTTCAGAATGTTGTCCGGATCGAGCGCCTGTTTGATGGCGCGCATCATGGCCACCGCACCGCTGCCGGTTTCTTCCAGCAAAAAACCCATCTTGTGCAGACCGACGCCGTGTTCACCGGTGCAAGTGCCGCCCAGCTTGAGCGCACGCTGCACCAGTTGTGTGTTCAGGCGCTCGGCGGTTTCGCGTTCCTCGGGTTTGGTCGGATCGATCAGGTAGCCCATGTGGAAGTTGCCGTCACCCACATGGCCAACCAGAAAGTAGGGAAGGCCGCTTTGCTGCACCTCTGTCACCGAGTCCAGCAGCGCATCAGCCAGACTGGAAATGGGCACACAGGTGTCGGTGGTGATGGCTTTGCAGCCCGGCACCGACTGCACCCCGGCAAAGTAGGCGTTGTGTCGCGCCGTCCACAGGCGGGTGCGCTCCTCGGGCGTTTTGGCCCACTCGAAGGTCTGGCCACCCAGCTCGGCCGCAATCGCCTGCACCATTTCGACCTGCTCCTGCACCCCGGCGGGTGAGCCGTGGAACTCCATCAACAGCATCGCACCCTCTGTCAGACTCAGGTGCGAATACCTGTTGACGATGCGGATGGTGTTGGCATCGAGCAGCTCGCAGCGTGCAATGGGCACCCCCATCTGGATGATCTGGATGGTGGTGTTGACCGCATCGGCCAGGGTGGCAAAGCTGCAGGTGGCGGCCATCACCGCCTCGGGCAGCGGAAAGAGTTTGACCGTGATTTCGGTCATGATCCCCAGCGTGCCCTCGCTGCCGACCAGCAGACGCGTCAAGTCGTAGCCGGCGCTGGACTTTCTGGCGCGGGTGCCGGTGCGAATGACCTCGCCGCTGGCCGTGATCACCTCAAGCGCCAGAACGTTTTCGCGCATCGTGCCATAGCGCACCGCGTTGGTACCGCTGGCGCGGGTGGCGGCCATGCCACCAATGGTAGCGTCGGCACCAGGGTCAATCGGGAAAAAGAGGCCGGTGGATTTGACCGCAGCATTGAGCTGGGTGCGCGTCACGCCAGGCTGCACCGTCACCGTCAGGTCTTCGGCATTGATGCTCAGCACCTGGTTCATGCGGCTCACATCGATGCTGATGCCCCCTTGCACCGCCAGCAGGTGCCCTTCCAATGACGAACCAATGCCAAAGGCGATCACGGGCACTTTGAACTGCGCCGCCAGCTTGACCGCATCACTCACATCCTGCGTGCAATGGGCAAACACCACACCGTCGGGCGGGCGCACACTGAAGGCCGATTCATCACGTCCATGCTGGTCGCGCACCACTTGCGCGGTGGAAAACTGAGCTGCAAAACGCTGGCGCAATGCCTCCACCAGCGCCAGCGGCACCTCGCGCAGCTGAACCTCGGGCAGCAGATGGCTTGGAACGACGCCTGCATTCATGAAACATCTCCGAAAATGGGCTGAACATTATCGACCGTTGTCATCACACGGCGGCTGCGGAGCGTATCGGCACCGGAATGCGCTTGCGTCCAAAGTAGCTGCAAGTGTCGTCAAAATGCCCGGCCAGCACGAGACCACAGTCCGGGCAAAGCGCCAAGGCGTCGAGCCGGTAGCGCTTGATCTGATACCAATCGCGTTCGATCAACACAGCGCCACAGCCTGCGCAGTAAGTCGTGTCGCCCTCGGCGTGGTGCACATTGCCGGTATAGACGTGCTGCAGCCCCGCCTGCAAACCGATGCGCCGGGCGCGCAACAGCGTCGCCACCGGTGTGGCGGGTACATCGCGCAACCGGTGGTCCGGGTGAAACGCAGAAAAATGCAGTGGCACCTGGGGACCAAGTGCCTCGGCCACCCAAGCCGTCAACGCCTCCAGCTCTGCGTCCCCGTCGTTGAGTCCTGGAATCAAGAGTGTCGTCAGCTCAATCCAAACTTGAGTCTCATGCTTCAAATACAAAAGCGTGTCAAGCACGTCGTTCAAGTGCCCGCCGGTCTGCTGCCAGTAAAAGTTCTCGGTAAACGCTTTCAGGTCAACATTGGTGGCGTCCATCACGGCAAAAAAATCGCGCCGCGGTTTCGCCCGGATGTAGCCGGCCGTCACCGCGACCGTTTTGACTCCGAGTGCATGGCACGCATGGGCCACGTCGATGGCATATTCGGCAAAGATAACCGGGTCGTTGTAGGTGAATGCCACGCTTTTGCAGCCGTGCTGTTGCGCCGCCCGGGCAATGGCTTCGGGCGTGGCCGAATCCATCAGACGGTCCATATCGCGCGATTTGCTGATATCCCAGTTTTGGCAGAATTTGCAGCTCAGGTTGCAGCCTGCCGTGCCAAAGGAAAGAACGCTGCTGCCTGGGTAAAACTGGTGCAGCGGTTTCTTCTCGATCGGGTCGATGCAGAAGCCGCTGGAGCGCCCGTAGGTCGCCAGCAGCACCTGCTCGCCCACCCGCTGGCGCACAAAGCAGGCGCCGCGCTGGCCGTCATGCAACCGGCAGTCGCGCGGGCACAGGTCGCATTGCAAGCGGCCATCGTCCAGGGCATGCCAATAACGCGCGACAAAGCTGGCATCGGTGCTCATGCGCGGTCTGACTCCTGGTATTTGGCGACCGTGTAGCAAGACAGGCGAAGCTCGGGAGACCAGAAGTCAGCGGACAGACCAGCCTTTTGTTTCAGATGCGCCATGAAGACCTCGGCGGTTGGCAGTTGTTCCCAGACCTGCGGCAAAAAGGTGCTGCGCAAGCCCCCGCACTCCAGCACCACGCCATCGACCCCAGGTCGCAGGCGCGTCAGCGCCTGTGCCTGGCTGTCAAACAACAGGGGTTGCAGTGCCGACAGTACGGACACCTCAACTTGGGTGGCGGCCAGTTCAGCCCGAGCCAGCGGCGCAAAGCGACTGTCCTGTAGCGCAGCCGCGACTGCGTTGGCCTGCACGTCCGCCAGCAAGGTCCGCCGCGCCACCAAAGAGCCTATGCAACCACGCAGTCGCCCACGCTGGGTCAAGGTGACAAAACTGGCACCCGGTTCCAGCAGCCACGGTGCCTGCGGAATGGTCACGCGAGGTTCGCCCAGAGCGCCAGCGATGGCGGCACGGGCAATGTCCAGCAACACTGGCCCGACCGGGGCTTTTTGAGATCCCGTCGAGTCAGTTCGCATCATGCACCGCCGACACAAACGCGACCGAGGCGTAACCCACCACGCGCCGCTTGTCACCCGCCGAGTCTCCCGAGTTGCACATGCCCAGCAGTTGTGGCTGCAGCCGATGCTCACGCGCGGCCTGCAAGAAGCCATTGACGGGTGTGCCACCACACGCCTGCTGATGCGACAGCGTCGCGTCGAGTTGCAGGATGCGCTGCACGGTTTCCAGGTCGGTCAGCTGTGCCTGGGCATAGGGCAGAAAGTGCGACAGGTCAGAGCTGATCACGATCAAGGTTTCATCGCCACCCCACAGCCGGTTGATCACTTCAGCCACTGCCGCAGCACTTGCGTCGCCCACCGCCAGCGGCAACAGCGTGAAGCTATCCAGCACACACTGCAGAAATGGCAATTGCACCTCCAGCGAATGCTCCTGTGCATGTGCAGCAGTGCTGGTGATGACCTGGGGCAAATCTGCAAGCCTGTGCATCGCCTCATGGTCAAGCGCCACCTGCCCCAGCGGAGTGGCAAAACTGTGCACACCGGGCAGCGCCAGTCCCCGCACCGGCACACGGTGCACCGGCCCCAGCAACAGCACCCGATGGATACGCTTGCGCCCGGGTATCAATCGGGCGTAGGCCAGGGCGGCTGTGGCACCAGAATAGGCGTAGCCCGCATGGGGCACGATGATCGCTTTCGGAATATCGGCCGCCATCCCAAGGGCAGTCCCCAGCGCTTGTTGAAGCAGCACCTGAACCTGCTGTTTCAACGCGAGCGCCTGTGCCGGGTAGAAGTGACCGGCCACGGCAGCCGGGCGTACCGTTTGCATTCACACCTCCAAAGCTTGCAGACCCAGGCGATTGGCCTTGGGTATCGGTTTGCATTGTCAGCCCCCGGCCCGACCGGGTCAATGCAGAGCCCTTGGCTGGCAGGCGGGGCGGCACTTCGCGATAATCCGCATCCATGAACCCGCACCTTCTGAATTACCTGGTCGTTGACGACCTGGAGCTGATGCGCGCCGTCACGGTGAACCAGCTTCGCGGCATGGGTTATGAAAAGATCAAGGTCGCGCGAAACGGGGCTGAGGCGCTGGAAATGTTGCGCGCATTCAAGTTTGATGCCGTCCTGTCCGACTGGAACATGCCGGTGATGAACGGACTGGAACTGCTCAAAGCGGTGCGTGCAGACGCCAAACTGGCCAAGTTGCCGTTTCTGATGATCACCGCCGAAGCCGAGCGCCAGCGCATCGAAGAGGTGATTTCGGCGGGCGTGAATGGTCTGCTGGTCAAACCTTATAACGCCGGGAGTTTGCAGGCGCGCCTGGACCGTATGCTCAACCCGCAAACCCGCGCCGTGCCCAAACTGGCACCAGTCGCCGCAGCGGGAGCGCGCAGCGATGCTGTCTCTGACCCCGGTGCGGCACTGTCTCCGTCGCGTATTCTGGTGGTGGACGACTACCCGGTGAGCCTGAAACTGCTGGAAAAACTGTTCAAGGATGAATACCAGGTGATGACCGCCACCGACGGTGCCGCGGCGCTGGCCCTGTGTGAGGCCGATCCACTTCCTGATCTGGTGTTGATGGATGTGCTGATGCCGGGTATGGATGGTTTTGAAGTGGTGCGCCGACTCCGCCAGAGGCCCGCTACCGCGCAAATTCCGGTGATTTTCGTCACTGGACTGACCGATGACGAGGCACGCATCAAGGGCATGGAGCTTGGCGCGGTCGATTTTGTCTCGAAAACGAGTGACCCCAAGGCGCTGCGCGCGCGGGTGCGCAACTTCATCACCTTTGTTGACATGCGCCGCAAGTTGCAACTGGACTACGACGCCATGCTGGACGCGGCGCGTATGCGTGAAGACGCTGACAACATGACCCGCCACGACCTCAAAGGCTCACTGGCAGGCATTGTGGGCATGGTGCAAAGCCTGGTCAATGACGATGACATGCATCCGAAGCACGCGGCACAGTTGCGCCTGGTCGAGCAGACGGCTCAACAGGTGATGAACATGGTCAACCTGTCAGGCGAGTTGTACAAGATCGAGATGGGTCGCTTCAAGCTCAAAGCCGTGCCGGTCGACATTGGCGATATCCTGCACCGCATTGTCGACCTGTCGCGCAGCAGTTTCGACGACAAGCAGCTCACCATTTCGGTCGATACCGACTTGCCTGTGGGCACCGAGTTGCCCCGGGTGGAGGCCGATGCCATGTTGTGTTATTCACTGTTCCAGAACCTGATCAAGAACGCCTGTGAGGCCGCCCCCGCAGGAACACGCGTAGAAGTGCTGCTGCGCGATGAGTCGCCGCTGCGCATCCTGATCAGCAATATGGGCGCGGTGCCCGCCGACATGCGTGAGCGCTTTTTTGACAAGTTCGCCACCAGCGGCAAACCCGGTGGCAGCGGTATTGGCACCTATTCGGCGCAATTGCTGGCGCGGGCACAAAACGGTCAGGTCAGCATGGTGACCGACGACAAAAACAACTGCACCACCTTGACGGTCACCTTGCCGCGGCACAATTTTCAGGCCATCCCAGCGGGCACCTGAGGGCTCAACACCACCACACACCATGGCCAATCGACTCACACAAATCGCCACCCGTACCGGTGACGACGGCACTACCGGACTGGGTGACAACACCCGGGTTGCAAAAAACAGCCTGCGCGTACACGCCATGGGCGACGTTGACGAACTCAATAGCCACATCGGGGTGCTGTTGTGTGAAAGCATGCCCGCTGGTGTGCGCGATCTGCTGGTGGAGATTCAGCACCAGCTGTTCAACTTGGGCGGTGAGCTTTCCATTCCCGGTTTTGAGTTGCTCAAGGCGGACGCGGTGGCCGCGCTCGATGACGCCTTGGCACAGCACAATGCCACACTGCCGCGCCTTGAGGAATTCATCTTGCCGGCCGGCAACCGGGCCGCCAGTCTGGCCCATGTGTGCCGCACGGTCGCGCGGCGCGCCGAGCGCGCCGTGGTGGCACTGGGTGCGCAGGACGCGCTCAAAGACACACCACGCCACTACCTGAACCGTCTGTCCGATCTGATGTTTGTGTTGGCCCGGGTCCTCAACCGCCACCGCGACGACGGTCAGCCCGGGGATGATGTGTACTGGCGCAGCGAGCGCCTGGCCCGATCTGCCTTGGCCTGAACGGGTAGGCCGCAGCGACCGGTGTCAGGCTGCGGTCTGTTTGGCTTTGAGCAAGCGAATGTAGACCTCGTCTTTGAGGTGTAACTTCTGTTTTTTCAGCTGTTCAATTTCCAGATGGGTCGCGGGTTCAACATGGGCTTCCATACGTTTGATCTTGGCGTCCAGTGCATCATGCTCGTCAAAAATCTGCGCAAAATGCGCATCTTCGGCCTTGAGCTGGGCGACTTGTTCGCGGTATTCTGAAAACATGAACTCTCCGGTATGTTTTGGTGACTGGAATGGATTTTCTCTGAAATCACGGCTGGGCTCCATTATCCATCGTGCCCAGCTGCCTTCAAATACAGCCAATTTGCTATTAAAAATGTATCAAACAATAGCCTGCCTGTATGCGCTGGAGGTCTATTCTTCTTGAATTCTAAGCGATGCATCAAGATCCAGCGCCAGCACTGGTCAGGTATTTGCTGCGGTTTTGCGGCGCTGGTTCCGACCCGTTGCAGCAAGCCCGTGCAGAAGCCGCAAGTGTTGTGCGGACAATGCGCCACCGCTGCGGCGTCAAACCTGGGGAATCCCGGATAGCATCCGACCATGTCTGATTACCAATTTCAAATCAAAGTACAGCCGCGCTACCTGCCTGAGCAGTCTGCTCCCACGCAAGGGCTGTATTTTTTTGCGTACACCATCACCATTCGCAACACCGGCCGGGTTGCTGCGCAATTGATCTCGCGCACGTGGAATGTCAACGACGCCAATGGCCACACCGAAAAGGTCAAAGGCCTGGGCGTGGTAGGGCGACAGCCCTTGCTGCAACCGGGGGAGTCTTTCGAGTACAGCAGCGGCACGCGACTGCGCACACCCACCGGAACCATGCACGGCAGTTTTTTTTGTGTCGCCGAAGATGGTGAAAAGTTCGACGTCGACGTGCCCATTTTTGTGCTTGACGCGCTGAGCGCCAGTGGTGGGACGCGCACCCTGCATTGATGATGGCGACGTTTCCTCAGCGCGACCTCGCCGCCCTGCTGGACTCACTGGACAGTAGCGCCCGTGTCGTGGATCGCCACCTGTGGCTGATCGATTTGCTGCACTGGCTGCGCGGTGATGCCAGCTCGGTGAGTGCCACCGTTTCACGCTTGACCCTGCTGGTTGACGCCCTGCAGCAGCGTCCAGCCACTCGCAGCCAGCTGCAAGCCTGGTGGCAGGTCCTGCTCGACACGGTGGACGCCACCGCGTTATTGGCGGACTTTGGCTTTGCCTCGCGCAGCGCCTTCATCAGCGAGTTTTTCGAACGTTTGCGCCTCAAGCTGATGCCAGGCACGCCCGAGACGACGGACGCCGCGATGTTGTTCTCGCTCACCTTGAACCAGCGCTTTGACGCCCAGTGGATCAGCGCCCTCGATTCGGCCCTGCTGGCGCGCCTGGCCGAGCTGCTGTATGCGCCTGTTGTGCGCGATCGATCGTCAGCAAGCGCCGAACCGACGCCCTGGCAACGTACCCTGATGGAAGCCATCACTTTCTGCACCAGTCAGATCCGCGCCACCGGTTTTTCGCCGGAGTTGCGGCAGCGCATGAATGGTCCGGCCCGTCTGGGCAGCCCGTTTCACGCCTTGGCTCATGACCTGGAGGCGCTGTTTGCGGCGCTGCCAGGTCAAGGCAGCAATGACCCGGTGGCACTTCAGCGAGCACAGGAGCACTTCGCCAAACAACTCGATGCCTGCCGCCATGCAGCGGCAACGGTGTACACGCATCTGGACGCGCACGGTATTTCGGTCGGTCTGGTGTTCCAGTTGCGCCAGTTGCGTGCGCGGGTGCAGCGCATTCACGCACTGCTGGACTGCCTGCTGTCGGCGCAACCCCACCGGCAGGTTGCCGCCTTGATGGCACATTTGGTGCAGGTGGGTCAGGACCGTCTCAGCCTGCGTGCGCTGGTGACGGCCAACTCATCGATGCTGGCGGCCAAAGTGGCCGAGCGCAGCTCCGAGACCGGTGAACACTACATCACCCGCGACCGGGCCGAGTACCGAACCATGCTGCGCCAGGCAGCGGGTGGTGGCGCTGTGATGTCGCTCACCACCCTTCTGAAGTTCGCCATCCTGTCGATGGGCTTGTCTGCGTTCTGGGGTGGCTTTTTTGCCGGCATGAACTACGCCTTGAGCTTTGTTCTGGTGCAACTGCTGCATTGGACCGTGGCCACCAAGCAACCCGCCATGACCGCCCCTGCCATGGCCGCCAAGCTCAAAGAGCTGGGTAACCCCGAGGCGGTGGAAGGCTTTGTTGACGAGGTGACGCATCTGGTGCGCTCACAAGTCGCCGCGGTGGTCGGCAATCTGGCGCTGGTCATCCCCTGCGTGTTGCTGATCAGCCTGACCATGCAGTTTGGTCTGGGTCATCCCATGATTGACAGCGCCACTGCCCTACACGTGTTGCATGACCTGACCTTTCTGGGTCCCACCGCCCTGTTCGCCGCCGGCACCGGGGTGCTGCTGTTTGCATCCAGCATCATCGCAGGTTGGGTGGAAAACTGGTTTGTATTGCACCGGCTCGATTCTGCGTTGCGCTACAACCCGAAAATTACCCGTGTGCTGGGTCCTTGCCGAGCGGATCGCTGGGCGAATTTCATGCGTCACAACATCTCGGGACTGGCCGCCAACCTGTCGCTGGGGCTGATGCTGGGGCTGGTGCCAGCGTTCGCGGTATTTTTTGGACTCGGACTGGAAGTGCGCCACGTGACCCTGTCCACCGGTCAACTTGCTGCTGCGGCAGCCAGCCTGGGGGTGACGGTTTTTCATCAGAGCGCCTTCTGGTGGTGTGTGCTGGGCTTGGCCTTCACCGGTGTCTTGAATGTGGGGGTGAGCTTTTACCTGGCGTTCCAGCTGGCCCTGCGCGCCCACAACGTGGTGGGGGTGCAACGCGAACATATCTACACCGCCCTCAGACATCGTTTGCGTACGGCCTTGATAAGCTTTCTCTGGCCCAAACCCGAGCCCTGATGTGGGTGAGTTTGACCTGATCAAACGCTATTTCCAGCGCCCGGTGCGCCGGGCCGCGCTCGGTGTCGGCGACGACTGCGCACTTTTGCAACCCGCTGCCAATACCCAAATGGCGATTTCCAGCGACATGCTGGTGCAGGATCGGCATTTTTTCGCGGACGTGGACCCCTACAAGCTGGGCCACAAAGCCCTGGCGGTGAACCTCAGCGATCTGGCTGCATGCGGTGCCCAACCCAGGGCCTTTACCCTGGCGCTGGCGTTGCCCCACGCCGATGTTGAATGGCTGGAACCGTTTTCGAAGGGTCTCCTTCGCCTGGCCGATGCCCACGACTGCGAGCTGGTAGGGGGCGATACCACGCGTGGTCCGCTCAATATCTGTATCACCGTGATGGGTGAGGTGACGCTGGTCAACGGCCAAAGTCAGGCGCTGTTACGTTCAGGCGCCAAAGCCGGTCACGACATTTACGTCAGCGGCAACCTGGGTGATGCACGATTGGCGCTCGAAGCGCTGCAAGGCAAGCTGCAACTGGCAGAGGATGTGCTCACGCTGGCGCGTGTCAGACTTGAGCAACCCACCCCCCGGGTCGCGCTGGGCGTGGCCTTGCGAGGCATTGCCAGCGCGGCGATTGATCTGAGTGATGGACTGCTCGGTGATTTGCAGCACGTGCTGGACAGCTCCAGGGTTGGCGCGACGATTGACGCCGATGTTTGTGCATCTTTGATAGCATCAATTCCATACGGAGAAAGTGCTACGCATCAATTAAATGCCCATCTGACTGTGGAACAAAGGCGCCACCTGGCGCTTTCTGGAGGCGACGACTATGAGCTGCTGTTCACCGCACCGGTGCCTCAACGCCAGATGGTCGCAAAATTGTCGCGCCAGACGAAAACCCGCGTCACGCGTATTGGCCACATCGAACAACAGTCGGGCCTACGCCTGCTGGACGACCACGGCCAACTCCTACCCAACCACTACCGATCATTTGATCATTTCGCCTGAACCCGGCGTGGTGACACTTCACCCCCTTGGGGACATGACGCGGGTTTACGTGAATTACCCTGACATCTTGTGTGGGCATAATAATTGCCTGTAGCGAAACCAATCACATTGGAGGGTTGAGCGTATGTTGCAGCTGAAACACATGAGCATCACCGGCCGCTTGTCGATGCTGGTCGGTAGTGTGGTGTTGGGTATCGCCGTGCTGGCAGGTGCCCTTCTCTGGTCGGAGCGCACGCTGATCATGGACGAACGACAGGCCAATGTGCGCCAGGTGGT
>NZ_JAGPBB010000076.1 GCF_018063565.1 Rhodoferax sp. | reverse complement strand
AGCGTCAGAAATACGGTGTTTTTAAGGACATCGCCTCATGTTGATCAATTCAGCTTGCTGCGAGCAACGCTCAGATTAAGGCCTGACCGAATTATTGTCGGTGAAGTCAGAGATAAATCGGCTTTAGCCTTGCTCAAGGCATGGAATACAGGCCATCCCGGCGGGATTGGCACGGTTCATGCCAATTCGACTGGCGCAGCCTTGATCCGTATTGGTCAGCTCATTCAGGAAGCAGGTGTGCCAGCTGCGCCTGAATTAATCAGTGAGGCAGTCAATATCGTCGTGTCGATTCATCGAAATTCTACAGGTCGAATTATTGATGAAGTTGCCGAAGTCACTCATTGGTCAAGTGCCGTCGGCTTCGAACTGAGGCAGCTTGGGTAAATTCAACTGCAAAGTGAGTTCTCCCAATATCTACTTTATATCCAGCGGATATTCACCTCTTTGACACCACATACTCGTTTCATGTCTACACCCATACTCATGTCCAGACTCATACCCTATGAAACCCAACCAGAATTCTGATATTCATATTTTGACGGTCTTTTTTCATAAAACATATGGGCGAGCGATGTTAGCTTGCGAGTTCGTGATTGTCAGCCTCTTACAATTTGAGGTGCTGGTGGGTCATGCTTATGGCCAGTCAGCGTGTCTTGTGGTTGGCATGGTGTTGGTCAAGTTGGCACACCTCGCCACACTCAAAGGGATCGGCCGGGCTGCTCAGATGGAGAAAGCCAGCCAACAAAAATACAGGGCTGAAGATGCTCACCGTCAAAAAATCAACGGCGTTTTGCGCCGAGCCGCAGCCGCCCGGGTTTGGGCTCAGACATCGGGTGTTTGGTCTGCCATAAAAGCCATCCTTGCAGCTGAACTGCAAGTGCGCTCCATCGTCAAATCGGTCCTGTGCGCTGTGACCGAAACGCTCACACCGAGGCTTTTTCCGTGCCCGCCAATTGCCCGCGCGTAAGCACTGGCGGGTTATCGATCCCGTTCGCTGGCTGCGTGGGCGCGCGAAACCTCCATCCGTTCTCGCAGGGATCAACTCTCAAAGTTGATCAATATGCAAAGTTTGGAACTTTTGACTGCCGAAGATGTGGCAGTCATTCTCAAGATTAGTGGTTCATCCGTTTGGAACTGGCATTACGGACGCAAAAAATCGCCCGTTGGCTTCCCTCCCCCAGTCAAGATTGGTGCATCGGTCCGCTGGCGATCATCCGACATCGAATTGTTCATTGCGGGTTTGCCGCCGTCGACCACCGGACGGATCCCCATGCCTGGACTGCCGCAAGCGGCGCCAAGTGCGTTGATGCTGGTCAAGCCGGTGCGTGGCCGAGGTCGGCCGCGCAAGAACCAGACTGGCGCGTCAGGTTAATGCGTCCAAAACGGACTTTTGAAGAAAACCTGGCGCTGGCCAAAGCCCGTGGGCAACCCGCTGGGTCACTACGGGCGAGGTTCGCGCACCTGCCCGGTGACCTCCAGCTGCCACTGTGGGCGGAAGTCTGCCGGGGGGTGCCCAATAGCATTCTGAGATCTGCCCTTTTTGGACTGGTGCGCCATGGACAGCGGTCTTTCCAACAGCGTGTGGAAAAAGCCAGCGTGGATGGCATCAAGATCATTCACACTGGACCGCAACTCGATCAAGCCGATCTGGATGTTTGGGAACAAGCCCTGCAGTTGGCCAGAACGGGCGGTCTGGGGTGCAGGATTCAGTTCACAGCGTCACAATTCTTGAAGAGCATCGGGCGCAGCAGCGGCAAAAGCCAGCATGAGTGGTTGAAAGGCGCGTTTGCACGGTTAGCGGCCAGCGTGGTGGAAATCAAGGATGGCCGCCGGACCTACTTCGGATCGCTTCTGAGCCATGGCGGCCGGGATGATCAGACTGGCCGCTACGTGATAGAGATGAATCCAAAAATTGTCGAGCTTTATGGGTTGGATGGTTGGTCGAGTGTGGAATTTGGTCAACGCATGGCGCTCAAGAGGCGCCCCTTGGCCCAGTGGTTGCATGGGTATTACAGCTCCCATGCCAGACCCTTTCCGGTGAAGGTGGTAACGCTTCAGCGGCTGTGTGGCAGCCATAACCACGCGCTCAAGGGATTCCGGCAGGACCTGAGGGAGGCCCTGGACAGACTGGTTGATGTCACCCACTGGACCTGGGAAATCGATGTTTCAGACTTGGTGCACCTGTCCAAACTGCCAACGGCGAGTCAGTCAAGGCACCTGCTCAAGCGCAAGCGTTCCGGCGAATCGCATTGAGTCCCCGCATTAACTTTCATGGTCTGCATCAACCTGCAGATCATGAAACTTTTCTCCCGTCAATTCAAGTCACTGCGACCCAGTGGATCAGCTGTAAGCCTGGCACCCTGGCAGTCGGGCGGCCACCCTTGAACGACAGTAAAAGTTATCCACAGGGCACGGCATGGCAGGTACCGCTGACCACGGCATTGCAGATACCGACACGGCATAGCGCATACCAAATCACGGCATTGCAGGTACCAAAGCACGGCATTGCAGATACCGAGAATGATCAAAAGTGACAAATTTTACTAATCAATTCAATAGGTTACGAAAGTACCAAAAAGTTGCTAATCTGTCTTTAATCTTCTTTAATCTGTCGACGCTCACAACCACGGCATCGGTTCAGGATGCAAACAAGGCAGGCACCCTGACCTCTTGCTGCGCCACCTCAGCGCAAACCGGCTTTTTTTCTCACTTGCACGCCAGCGGTATCAAGCACCAGCCAAACAGGCCGGTGTCTTTTTGCAACTGGAGTAGATCGTGCATATTCAAACAACCAAGCTCGCCCAGTCCCTGGACAAGCTGACCACACCGGTCATCTCGGGCCTGGCTGCCCTGTCCACTGAGCTGGCCTATGCTGGTCCCGCCCTGCCCTGGGACGGCCCCATCACCACCGTGGTCAACAATCTGACTGGCCCGGTGGCCACCGGCATTTCGACCGTGGCCTTTCTGGCAGCGGGTGCTGCCCTGATTTTTGGCGGAGACGATTTGGGTGGGATTGCAAAGAAGCTGCTGTACGTGGTGCTCGGTGTGGCGTTGATCGTCTTTGGTGCCAACTTCCTGAGCATGATCGGCCTGGTCAACAGCGGTGCACTCATCTGACATTGCCGCTCTGACAGCCCATCATGGTTCATCAAAGTTCAGAGAACAACAGCCACTTTTCTGTGCCGCTGCACCAATCCCTTCTCAGGCCAATGCTGCTCTTGGGCGCTGAGCGCGAACTGATCCTGGCACTGGGCATCGTGGCCGGGGTGTTCATTGTGTCTTTGTTTCAACTCTGGGCCGCTATTTTTGGCCTGGTCTTGTGGGCTGTTGGCGCCTGGGTGTTGACGCGTGCGGCGAGTTTCGATCCCCTACTCTCCAAGACCTTCGGGCGCAGTTTGCGTTACCGCACGCTCTACAAGAGCGCGGCGACCCCGTTTGCCTCGCCTCGCAGATATGGGGGCTGAGCATGATCTTGAATGAATTTCGCAGCCATGCACAGGGCTTGCCAGATCTGCTGCCCTGGGCAGCGCTGATCGATAACGGCGTGGTGCTCACAAAATCGGGCGGATTGCTGGCAGGTTTTGAATACCGTGGTCCGGATCTGGACAGTGCCACCAAAGAAGAGTTGGCGGCCGTATCAGCGCGCATCAACGCCGCCCTGGCACTCGATGACGGCTGGAGCCTGCATGTGGATGCCGTGCGTCGTCAATCCCCTGGGTACCCATTGGATGGCGCGTTTCCAGACCGCACCACCCGGCTGCTGGACGATTGCCGCCGCCTCGCACATGAAGGCGAATGGGCCGGGTTTCAAAGTGACTACAAGCTGGTCATGTGCTGGCATCCCGACCCGGATGCTGCAGCCAAAACGGAGATGCTGTTTGTCGATGGCGCACAAAAGGCCGGTGTTGCTCAGCGCAGTCTGATCCGATTCAAAACCATGCTGACCGAAATCGAAGCACGGCTGGCCAGTACGCTCAAGATTCGTCGCCTGCAAGACACGGTCGACCCCGAAACCGGGGTGGTAAGAAGTCCACTTCTGGCGCATCTGGCGGCCTGTGTCGCGCTGGAGCCCCGCTCCAGTTTCGCCATGGGCACGGTGCCCATGTATCTGGACTCGGTGCTAGGTCAACACGACTTCGTCACCGGCTTTGAGCCACAGATTGACGGCAAAACAGCCATTTGCATTGCCGTGACAGGCTTTCCTGGATCCAGCTTTCCTGGCATCCTGGACTTCCTGTCACGCCTGCCTGTTGAATACCGCTGGTCAAATCGGTTTATCTTCATGCCGGTGCGTGAGGCGGAAAAGGAGCTGGGCAAGTACCGCTCCAAGTGGGCGCAAAAGCGACTGTCCCTGATGAACTTGATGCGCTCAAGCCAGGGTGGCGATATCACGCACGTGAATGCGGATGCGGATGAGATGGCCACCGATGCGGTTGCCGCCATGGCCGAGGCCAGCAGCGGCCTGGTGCGTTTTGGCTACTACACCAGCGTCGTCTTGCTCTCCAGCAGCCAGGTGCAGCCATTGCGAGAGGCAGCTCAGTTTGTCATCAAAACGATTGCCAATGCCGGCTTCTCTGCACGGGTCGAATCCGTCAATGCGGTGGAGGCCTATTTGGGCAGCATGCCCGGCAACCTGTTTGCCAATGTACGCCGCCCGCTGGTCAACACCTTGAATCTGGCGCACTTGCTGCCCCTGACAGCGATTTGGGCTGGACCGGATGTCCACCCGTGTCCTTTTTATCCGGAGCAATCAGCACCCTTGCTGCAGGCCAAGACCGATGGCGCCACACCTTACCGGCTTTGTCTGCACGCGGGCGATCTGGGTCATACCGCCATCATTGGTCCAACAGGCTCGGGCAAGTCCACCCTGCTGGCCACGCTGGTGGCGCAACATTTCCGCTATCCGGGTGCGCAAGCCTTTGTTTTTGACAAGGGCTATTCCATGTTTCCCCTGGTGGCGGCTGCCGGTGGCCAGCATTACGACATCGCAGGCGAAGCTGACCACATCACCTTTTGCCCGCTGGGTCAGATTGACGATGACGGTGAGCGCAACTGGGCGGCTGAGTGGCTGGAAATCCTGGCCGAATTGCAGGGCGTGGCCATGTCGCCGGAATTGCGCAAGGAGCTTTTTCGGGCAGTCAACCAGTTGGCGGCATCAACGGACAGCGCACAGCAGCGCACGCTGTCCAACTTTCTGCTGACCTTGCAGGACAACCGGCTGCGTGAAGCGCTGGAGTACTACTCGCTGCGCGGCGTTGCGGGTCGGTTGCTGGATGCCGAAAGTGACGGCATTCAGAGCGACATCTTCCAGGTGTTTGAGCTGGAGCACCTGATGTCGCGCGGCGAGAAGATTGTTTTGCCGGTCCTGGCTTACCTGTTTCACCGACTTGAACAGCGTTTTGAGGGGCAACCGACCTTGTTGGTGCTGGATGAAGCCTGGGTCATGCTGGAACACACCGCCTTCAGAGCCAAGCTGCGCGAGTGGCTCAAGGTGCTGCGCAAATCGAATGTGTCGGTCATCTTTGCCACCCAATCCCTGAGCGATTTGTCGCACAGTGGCATCGACGATGTGATTTTTGAGTCTTGCCCTTCAAAAATCCTGTTGCCCAGTCCACAAGCCCAAACCGAAGCCTTAAGCGGCCTGTACCAGGCGATTGGACTCAACCGGCGGCAAATCCGGATCGTCAGTAATGCCGTGCCAAAGCGCCAGTATTACCACCTGCACCCGGACGGCTCACGCGTCTTTGAGCTGGGACTGACGCCGCCGGAAATGGCCTTTGTTGGGGCAAGTGGACGTGAGGATTTGGCGCGGATTCGGCATCTGCAAAAGCTGGATGCGCGCGGCTGGCCATCGGCCTGGCTGCGTGAGCGCGGGCAGTTCGATGCCGCGCGTTTGTGGGAGTCCTATTGACTGTGACAGGTCAGCACCAGAGCGCCTGGCCCGACGCTCTCACAGAACTCCCCCTGTGTCACCACGGTTTTACAGGTTGTTTGACCGTGGGAGGGCCATTTTCACAAGATGCCCATCGCCAACTTGCGAGCGACCGGTATGGGGCAACCGAATTCAAAAAAGGACATCCCCATGAAGCTTCATAAGCCGATGACCAGCGCTTCAATGGCGGTGGCCCTGGTTTTGGCGTCTATGCCCGCAGCGCATGCCGGTGGCGGCGGATTCGTGGGCGCAATGGAGTCGACACAGTTGATGAACAACGCTGAACTGGTCAGTATTTATGCCAACAACATCGAACAGCTACAGCAGCAAATCCAGATGTACCTGAACATGTACCAAAACACGCTGGGCATTCCGATCCAGGCCTGGAACAGCATCGTCAGCAGGTTGAATTCGCTGGTCAGCACGATTCAGAACACCCAAGGGATTGTGAATGCAACCGTGAATGCCATCTCCAACATGCAAACCACCTTTGGCAATGGCCATTTGCTGGCGAACCACCAGCAAAACCTGGTGGACTGGAGCAAAGGCCTCAACAACCAGATCGGCGCGGCATTGCAGCAACTGGGCTTGAACGCGAACAACTTTTCGACGACGCAAAGTGCCTTGCAGCAAATTCAGCTCGCATCACAGTCTGCAGCTGGCCGCCTGCAGGCAATTCAGGCTGGCAATCAAATCGCCGGCATCCTGGTCAATGAAACCCAGGCGTTGCACGGCACCATCATTGCGGCCGAACAAGCACGGCTCAATGCCATAGCCAAGCAGGAAAACGAGAAGTACCAGGACGAGCTCCTGTACCGCAACTTCTTTCGCAACCACTCCGGCCAATACTGAGCGGCGTGCTGGCGATGCGTGCAACGCTTTTCCTGCTGCTGTTTGGTCTCGCGCCATTGGCGCATGCTGCTGGCATGATGGACACGCTGGTCAGTCAGGTTCAAAGTGCCTCCGGTGGCTGGATGTCGACGGCGCTGGGCTATGCCACCAACTTGTTCTTTGGCTTGGCGGCGCTTGAATTCGCCTGGTCATCCATTCAGCTCACCCTCAAAAAATCTGAACTTTCCGAGATCATGGTCGGGACCTTGTTCAAGGTCATGTCGCTTTCGTTTTTTGCCATGGTCCTGATCAAGGCACCCGAGTGGATTCCCGCCATCATCAATTCCTTCAAGGTCGCGGGCGCCGGTGTGGGCGGCAGTTCTGTCTTGTCGCCATCTGCCGTGTTTGACCAGGGCTTGCAAGTGGCCGCCAGTCTGATGCAGTTTTCGAACGACGCAGCTCCAAGCACCGGCAGCATGATCATCAACACCTTGACCAACTCTGGTCAGGGCCTTGGCAAGTTCATGTTGAGCGCCATCATTGTGGGCGTGGCCTCGGTGTTCATCATCCTTGGCTACGGCCTGATTGCCGTTCAACTGCTGATCACGCTGGTCGAGTCGTATTTGATCATTGGCGGTGGTGCCTTGATGCTGGGGTTTTCTGGCTCGCGATGGACGCACAATTTGTCCGAGAAATACTTTGGCTATGCGATCTCCGTCGGCGTCAAGCTGTTCACGATCTACTTGATCATCGGCTTTGGTGACAGCTTCACCCAGGCGCTGAAAGACACCATTGCGGCAGCGTACGCAGCGCACCCTGAAGGTCCGAGTTTTGGTGACTATTTGGGTGTGGGGGGAGCGTCGCTGTTCTATGGCGTGACCGGCTACATGGCACCGGGCCTGGCGGGATCAATGCTCAATGGCACGGTGGCGATGTCGCTGCAAAGCGCTGGCACGGCCGCTGGCATGGTGGGTGGTACGCCGGTGGCGGCGGCATTGGCCAGCAGTGCTGCAGGTACGCGTGCTTTGGGGCTTGCAGGTGGTGCCATCGGTGCATTGCTGCCAGTTCAAAGAGCTGCCGGAGCCATTGGTGGCACATCGGCGGGCGCTGGCTTCGCAGGTGGCATCAGTGGTTCGGTCGGCGCGGTTAACCCAGTCAGTCCCGTCAACCCAGTCAGTCCTAGCCATTCCTTTTCGTCTGCTTCTGCACCAAGCAAGCCCGGGCGTGCGAGCAGTGCCAGCATTACCAGCAGTACAAATAGCGAAGGCACTCCTAGGGCGTCTTCAATGGTGTCTTCGGGTTTACCTGACTTATCCATTGCAGCGATCCCGACCCGCCCCTCTGACGGGACTCGTGCGCCTGATGCAGTCCCTGGTTCTCCTGGCGCGACACCCAGCTCGTCTGAACGTCAAAGAGGCGGACCCAGCATGAACGCAAGTCATGCAAGCAACGCAAGCCGTCCAACTATGGGGCAAGCCCAAGCCCCCGGTTTTGTTAATCCACGTTTTGATCCGTCTGCCATGCAAGGGAGTGGCGCCAAGCAAAGCACGAATGAAACCGGCGGCACCTCAGCTGATACTTTTGAGGCACGGTCGTTCCAACAACGCTTTGAGGCCGACTACACAACCAAACCCGCCGGTATGGCAGATAAGTTCAACAGCTTTTCGAAGCGGCTGCAACACGCAGCCGATCGCCGGAAACCGCATTGGGTCAATGATGGCCATCTGGGTCACGCGCCAGGCTTGCGCATGGGGCTCGACGCTTGAGGCAGCGCCATGGATGCATTGCACCAAGCGGAGAACTACCTCGTTGCCCGAGGTTGCGATATCCATAAGATCAAAGACCATTTGATCGAATTTCGTCTGCCCGGTGAAACCAGTCGAACGCCCGGTGGGCGGCTTTCCCTGGCACGAGACGGCACTTTGACGATGTGGCATCGCTACGCAGAAAAAGGGCTGGCAGCAGGCCTGCCCTGGCTTGCCGCTGGCGAAATCCCGCTTGGAGACAAATCGACCCCGGCGCTTCGGGCGCATGTCGACCAGCTGACAGTGCACCCAGAGCTGACGCCACTGGCCAAAGTGCCCAAATTTTCGTTTATACCCGGGCTACAGCGTTCGTATGACCCCGAACAAGTGTGGCGGGCGGCCGACGCTTCTCTGCAGTCGGCGGGGTTGATGCCAACACGCTTGCACGGGCGCTATCACGATGGCACAGATCAGAAGCCCGTCTACAAGCTGCTGGTGTCCAAAGATGGCCTTGCAACCGCTTTTTCATTCCGGGGTGACATTGATCTGCCTGCGCCATGGCGGCAAGGCAGACCAACCCGTGATGGCAGGAAAGCCATGTTCGTGACAGGAGGCGACCTGGGGCTGGATGGCGATCTTGCACCACCTCGGTCCTCAAAGGCTTCACCGCGCTTGGCAACAGCATCTGAAAGTCATCCGGTCGATCTGGACCTGTGTCGAGACACCCTCCATGCATGGACAGCTGCTGAAACACCGCCCGCTGATCATCGGCACCTTGTCAAAGCTCATGCCGATCTGGACGGCTCGGATTTGCGGGTGTATCCCAGAGATCATAGATTTGCCGACACGATGCTGGCGCCCATGTTTCGCCCTGATCCGCTGGGCATGCCGGGCATGGTGGAGTTGTGCGGTGTGCAACACCTGATGCCCAAAGTTACTTTCGACACTGACAAGATCATGGCCAAAGGCTCGCGAACGATCGGCGCATTTGTGACTTTTCCCGCTCCTGATTCATTAATGCGAGCAATTACCGGCGATTCGCTGGCTCCATTTCAAGAGTGGCTGGCAGTCGCAGACAAAAACAAGCCCCTCGTGATCTGCGAAGGGGTGGCAACAGGACTTGCGATTCAACAAAGTGGTGCGGGCAACACACTTTGCGCCTTATCGTCTAACAATGTGATGGCGGTCGCCAAATGGGTCAAGGAAACCGGCCTGTCGGACGTGTTTCCAAGTGTCGTCATTGCAACCGATCACGACATTGGTCGTGATGCTGTGGGAAGACTCAAATCGAATGCCATCCCGCGTGCCTTGAAGGCTGCCAAGGTAACTGGATTTGCTTTGGCAATTCCGCCCGAGACCAGTCCGGTTGGCACCGATGCGCGGGATTTGCTCGGTCAGGGCGGTCCGCAGACAGTACGTGACTTCATCGCGAGCGCTGCGTCAGCTGCGGAAGCGGAGAATGCGAGGGCCGACATTTTTCTGCCTGTCAAAAGAATTCAACTGGCCGCTGAGCCTGAACTCGAACGGTGAAACCAGACACCAACAGACCGTTCGGTGAATAGGTGGGTGTTCAGGTCACAAGCCGCTTGGTTTGCTGGGCATTTGTCGGTTGATGGTGAGTAAGAAATGATATGAAACATAGGTTATTATTCTTTTTATCCAATGTTTTGTATCAGTGAATCCCAATAATCAACCATCCCAGCGCAATCGTGCTTTGTCCCATCTGCAGGCCGCGGGTATGTCGCGACTGAGTGAATTGACGGCAAAGGGTATTACTGCAGCGACGGTGTCGCGCCTTGAGCGAGAGGGCGCTATCGTTCGCCTTGCTCGAGGGCTGTATCAGTTGGCAGACGCGCCTCTCGATGCAAATCACACTCTTGCCGAGGCCTCCAAACTTGTTCCCAAGGGGGTCATCTGTCTGACGTCGTCCCTGGCGTTCCACGATTTGACTGACCAGATTCCTGCCCAGGTCTGGATGGCTATTGGTTCCAAAGACTGGCACCCCACCTTTGCATATCCGCCGGTGCGTTTCGCTCGGTTTTCAGGGCAACGCCTGCTACAGGGTGTTGAAAGCCACGTGATTGATGGGGTATCGGTGCCGATCTTCGGTGTGTCTAAAACCATTGCCGACTTGTTTCGGTATCGGCAGACCGTGGGCATCAACGTGGCGCTGGAAGGACTGCGCGAGGCACTCAGACAAAAAAAGGCTTCGCCCGCCGACATAGCGAGAGAGGCAGTTGACGCCAAAGTCTGGAAAATCATGGCGCCGTACATGAGTGCGTTGACATCCCATGGCTGAGCCCAAGAAACCGCGAGATGTCGGCACTTCGGTGCGGGCGCGCCTGCTGACGCTGGCACGCCAGAAGGGGCAGTCCTTTGAGCTTTTGCTGACGCGCTATGCCAATGAGCGACTTCTGCATCGGCTCAGCTTATCGCCCCATCGCGATCGCTTCGTACTCAAGGGTGCGATGTTGATGACGACTTGGTTCGATGATCCTCACCGTCCGACACGCGACGTGGATTTTCTGGGTTACGGCGATTCGGCTCCGGATGCGATGCTCGTCACGTTTCGTGAGATTTGCGCCATTGAGGTCAACGACGGAATGATGTTCGACATCGATGCGCTGCGCGTGGAGTTGATCCGCGAAGAACTTGAGTATGGTGGCTTGCGTCTTCGCACAACCGGGGGGCTCGCCGGTGCGCGTATGACCGTCATCATTGACATCGGCTTTGGCGACGCCATTGAGCCCGGCCTTGACGAGGTCGATCTGCCGGTCCTGCTCGATCTGCCGCAGCCCAGGCTGCGCGTCTATGCCCGCGAGACGGTGATTGCCGAAAAATTTCAGGCCATGGTCATGCTCGGATTGGCCAACAGCCGTATGAAGGACTTCTATGACGTGTGGATTCTGAGTCGGAGCTATGCATTTGAGGATGACCGCCTGCCTCGGGCCATCGCAGCGACGTTTGAACGGCGTGACACAGCCATTCCGCTTGAGGCGCCCATGGCATTGACGCAGGCTTTTGCATTGGACTCAGGCAAGCAGCGACAGTGGGCTGCCTTCGTTCGCGATTTGGCCATCAACATCCCGGCTCTTGAGGCGGTGGTGACAGACCTCGCCGAATTTTTGATACCCAACGCGCAACGTGCAAGAGAGCGGTTTTAGCTTGATCTGCTTGGTCCCCGAAATTGCCGCAATTGCTGCAATTCTTTTGCCCCTCAAAGGATAGCTTTCTCGTCGTTTGGCACGGCGCGGCTTGCCAGAGCGATCGACGTCCAATTTGTGTTGCTTGCGCCAGATCGGTATCTGGCAACAGCACTCAAAAAGGACGCCTGAATGTCAGAACAAAATCCCTACCTCAACGCCCGCCGGGAGTGGGATGAGCGCTACGGTGGATTGATCTCACGCGCGCGCAATTGGCAACTGATGGCTGCTGGCTCCTTGGCGGTCGCGGTGGTGGCTGTGATAGGAATTGCGTTTGTCGGATCCCAATCCAAGATCCAGCCGTTTGTGGTGGTCACCGACCAACTCGGCTCGCCAGTTGCTGTCGCCCGTCCAGCACCGGTAGCCAGGGCTGACTTTGACAAGCGGCTGATGGTGGCCCAACTTGCGGCCTTCATCAAGGATGTGCGCTCCATGCTGCCCGATGCGGTTGCCCAGCAGGTCACGCTCAACCGGGTGTACGCCATGGCGGGACGCGATGTGGCTGCCTTCTTGAATGAGTTTTTCAAAGACAACTCGCCTTTCTCCGTCGATGGCTCGGTCACCCGCGTCGAGGTTTCCTCTGTCATTCCCCAAGGCGGTGAAACCTACCAGGTGTCGTGGGTGGAAACCAAAGCCAGGCCCGGTGCGACGGCTGTGGCACAGCACTGGAAAGCCGTCCTCACGGTCGGGATTGACGCCAAGCTGGCAGAAAACCCCAAGGTCGCGCTCTGGAACCCGTTTGGCATCTACGTCAAATCCATCTCCTGGGCCAAAGAAGTTCTGTAAAGGCCGTCATCATGAAAAAACACTTCACCCCCCTCAACACCCTCATCACCCTGGCCGCACTCACCTTGGCTGGCGGCGCATTCGCACAGTCAACCGATGCCGCCTCAGCAGCCAAGCCGCCCGCCACCGCTCAAAACCCAGCAGTTGAAGCCATCACCTTGCAGCCCACCCCGGCCAAGCAACAGGTCACGGCATCGCCAGACGTGTTGGCGCCCTCCCCCATGCTGCCAACAGCCAAAGCCCAGGTCAAAAAACTTTCTGCCGCCGAGGCTGCCAAATTGGCTGCAGTGCAACGCTGGGAACAAACGGGTGTGACCGAGGCCTTGGTCGGTGCCGGTGGCGTTGTCGAATACCCCTATGGCTATTCACGTCCCACGATCACATGTGCGCCTTTGCACGTCTGCTCGATTGCACTGCAAGCAGGTGAAGCTGTCACCAGCGTGTCGATAGGCGACACGGTGCGATGGCTGTTGCAAACTGCCACGGCTGGATCGAAGCCGGTGATGATGGTCAAACCGACACAGGCAGGCCTGTCAACCAATCTGGTGGTGACCACAGACAAAGGCCGTATCTATTACATGCACCTAGTGTCGAGTAAATCCGAGTATGTCCCGATGGTGAGCTGGTATGACCCGTCTGCCATGACCCGCGATTTGAGTGCCCAGGCGCAAGCGTCAGCTCGGCAGCAAGCGGAACTTGAGGCATCGATGGCTGCTACCAAGATGGCCGCCGAACAAGCCAAAGCCCAACGGATCGTGGCCGACCAGTCGGTCGGCAAGCTTGATCCGACAACGCTGGATTTTGGCTACACCTGCAATGGTGAAGCAGCATTCAAGCCGACTCGTGTTTTTGCCAATGACACGCACACGTTTATTCAGATGCCACCCGGTACATCGTCCAGCGATGCACCGGCAGTGTTCAATGTCTCCAATAATGAGACCGAGTTGCTGAATTCCCGGCTGGTGAATGGCTACTACATCGTCGATGGCAAGCCTGCGAAACTCAGTCTGGTGCTGGGGGTCGGTGACAAGGCCCAAACCGTTCAGTGCCAAAAATCACAACCCGACAGTTTGTTTCGCTGGGGTGGCCAATGAAATTCAGATTCGGCAAAAAGTCCCAGGCGGACGATGCTGCAGACATTGAGGTGGCGGCAATTGATGGCCCGGGGCAGCCGCTAGAGCTTCAGCCACCGCCGCCTGGGACCAAGCGACTGTCCAAAAAGGGCCAGTTTCTGCTTTTAGGCGGCGCCTCCACGGTGGCATCGGCCATCCTGATTGGGGTGATGATCAGCGGCAAGCGTGGTGGTGATGCTGAGTCACAAAATCAGCTGACCGCCAGCGACGCCCCAGGCCAAACGGCCCCGTACAAAGAAAACGTGGAGGACATCCAGCGCAGGGCAACGGTTGCCGCGGCAGCAATTGGACATCAAGTCACCCTTCAAACGGCTGATGGTCAGCAAATCGGTCCTTTGGCCAGCCGCTCATCCAATGCCGCTGGGACCTCTGGCGGCACCGGAACTGCCAATGGTGGTGCCTCACCGCCCTCGCCCGCTGAGGCCCATCGGTTGTGGCTGCAAAAACGCAAGTATGAGCGTCTTCAGGGCCAAATCATGGCGTCTGACTCGGCCGAGACGGCAGACATCAGCAAAGGTGGTGCTGCGCTGGCCGCCAGATCGGGTGCAGGCGGCATCATGGACGCGCGTGCTGATGTTGAAGACTTGGACGGCGGTGTGAATCAAAAGCTTTCAGCCGCCCATGGGCGGGCTGCGAGTGCTCGTGCGACTGCCACTGCCAATGCGATGCGCATGGCGAATTTGCCAGCCAGTCTGACAGCCACCAGCAGTAGTTCAGGCAATTCACCTGCCACTCTGGCTGGTGGCGGTTCCGCTGCCCTTGACCCTGCCGTGGCGGTCCAAGCGCGCAACAAGGCCTTCATGAAGGAAGCGGCTGACAGTGGCTACCTGCCAGAATGGCTCAAACCCAAGCTGGGCGAATTTGAGTTGACGGCGGGCTCCATCATCCCTGCCGTGATGCTGTCAGGCATCAATTCTGATCTGCCTGGCACCATCGTTGCGCAGACCCGTCAAACGGTCTATGCCACCCACGACCCTGACACGGTGGTCATTCCACAGGGTTCGCGTCTGGTTGGCAGGTACTCGGCCGATGTTGCCTTTGGTCAATCACGGGTGCTGGCGGCTTGGGATGAACTGATCTTGCCCAATGGTTCGCGGATTTCCTTGCGCGGCATGTCTGCGGCTGACGGTCAAGGTCAATCCGGCATGGAGGATCAGGTGAATAACCACTTCTGGAAAACCTGGTCATCGGCGCTGTTGGTGTCGTTTTTGGGTGTTGCTGCGCAACAGTCGCAACCGCATAACCAGGGTGCATTCAATACACCCTCCGGCTCGGCTCAAGCCTCGGCTGCGGCCATGAATTCCTTGAGCGACGTGAGCTCGAAGATTTTGCAAAAGAGCTTGAACATTTCACCCACGCTGCAAGTTCGACCCGGCATGGCATTCAACGTCATGGTCAACCGCTCAATCATTTTGCCGACCTATCGATGATCATGGCACGGGGCTGTGACTCAAACTCCGCGTCGTTTGGCAGATGCCGATCCGCTCACAACACCATGCGAAAAACAGCTTGTTACCAGTGTCAGCTTATGACCCGTCAACAGGCACACAACATCTGAAGTCCAGTGACCGCAGCACCTTTGATACCTGTCGTTCATTGCAGAATATTGAACGTGAACTTCGTGCCCGTACCCGACTTTCGATTGAGCAAACTGGACGCCCATTAGCAGCCATCGAGTTGCCGTTAAGCCCGTTTCACAAAGGACTCAAACTCATCCAGCGCCAGCGGCTTGCTGAACAGATATCCCTGGTAGCTCAGGCACCCTAGTTGTGCAAGCATATCTCGCTGTTCCTGGGTTTCTACACCTTCAGCAATCACGTTCAGGCCCATGCTATCTGCCAGAGCCACCACCATCTTGGCAATCGCCGCGTCGTTGGGGTCGTCCAGAATGTCCCGCACAAAGCCTTGGTCGATTTTGAGCTGGTCCAGCGGCAGGCGCTTGAGGTACGAGAGGGACGAATATCCGGTGCCGAAGTCGTCCAGCGAAAAGCCTATGCCCACGTCCTTCAGGACATTCATCTTGGCGATGACGTCCTCCACATTGGCCACCAGCAGGCTTTCGGTCAGCTCCAGTTTGAGCAGCAGGGGGTTGGCACCCGTGCGCCCCAGGGTCTGGAGCACATGGTCTGCATAGTTGCGGTCCAGAAATTCGCGGGCACTCACGTTGACCGACAGCGTGAGGTGCGCCATGCGGGGCTCAGAGGCCCAGCGCTGTAGCTGGGTGCAGGCGGTATCCAGCACCCAACGGCCCAGCGGCAAAACCACATCGGTCTCTTCGGCCAGCGGGATAAAAGCGGCAGGTGGCATCATTCCGTGCTGCGGGTGAATCCAGCGTACCAGTACTTCGGCCCCCACGGTATTTCCAAACGCATTGACCTGCGCCTGGTAGTGCACGGCGAGCTGTTGCGCCTGCACGGCTTCGCGCAGTGCGTCTTCCATTTCGGCCCGCGCTGCCACGGCGACCTGGGTCTTCGGGTCGAAAAAGCGCAGCGTGTTGCGCCCCGCAGCTTTGGCCTGGTACATTGCCACATCGGCGCGTTTGAGCGGCTCTTCAATGGCCTCTGCATGTTCGCCCAGCACCGTGATGCCAATGCTGGGAGAGCTGTGGTGCGTGTAGCCTGCGATCTCGTAGGGTTGGTTGAGTACGACCACAATTTTTTCACCTACAGCTTCGGCCTGGCTGGCCGCTTCCAGGGTGCTCTCGCTTAGATCTTCAAGCAGCACCACAAACTCGTCTCCGCCCAGTCGGGCCACGGTATCCACCTCGCGGACGCAGCTGCGCAGTCGGGCCGCGACCTGCTCCAGCAGCAGGTCGCCTTTGTCGTGACCTAGCGTGTCGTTGAGGATTTTGAAATGGTCCAGGTCTACAAACAGAAGCGCGCCGAGCTTGCGCTGGCCATGGCTTGGCCAAGGCGGTCCATCAGCAGGCGCCGGTTGGGTAGGCCGGTGAGCGGGTCGTAAAACGCCAGTCTGCGGATTTCGTCTTCGGTGGCCTTGCGTGCAGTTATGTCGGTCATGGACACCACGTAGTGTGTGACCAGGCCTTCGGTGTTGGTAACCGTGCTGATGATCAACCACACTGGGAAGATGCTGCCGTCTTTGCCACGATCCCAGGTTTCGCCCTGCCAGGTGCCGCGGGTGCGCAAGTCCTTGTTGAGCGTCACATAAAACGCTTCGTCCGAGTGCGCCGATGCCAACAGGTCCGCCGGGCGGCGCAGTAGCCGGTGATGTCGGTAAAGGCTTGGTTGACGCGCAGGATGCGCCAGTCCGAATCGGACACGTACATGCCTTGCTGCGACTCAAATGCAATGGCGGCCACGCGCAACTCTGCCTCGGCGGCTTTGCGTTCGGTGATGTCTTCTGCCGAAGACAAGGTGCCAATGGGCAGACCATCGTTATCGCGCAGCAGCGCGTTGTTCCAGGACAGGATGTGAACCTCTCCTGCAGCATTCACGATCGCGTTTTCATATTGGATATGGGCCTCTGCTTCGCCGCGCATGAAGGATCCATAAACATGGCGCATGTGCCCCCGATTTTTGGCGGGAACGAAGGTGTCGAACCAGTCCATACCGATCAGTGTCGACTCCTGGTAACCCAGCAGCTTGGCACCTGCTGCGTTGACCATGGCAATGCAGCCATCTGCATCCAGCGCAATCAGCATGACCCGAGCAATGTCAAGGTAGCACTGCGCCCGGTCGCGCTCGCCGGCCAGCTCCAGCGTGCGCTCCAGAACGGCCGACTCCAGCGTCAAGTGCCCCTGCTCGATGTTGCCCGCCATGTCGTTAAACGCCTGCGCGAGGGTCAGGATTTCACGTGATTCATTGGGCGGCAGGAGTGCCCGGGCAGACAAATCACCTTTACCGATCTGGCGCGCGGTGCGCGCCAATGCACGCATAGGCAGGGTCAGCCGATAGGCGGCCAGTGCAATCACGCACAGTGCCAGCACGGTCATGAGTAGGCCCGCCAGCATCAAGGTATTG
>NZ_JAGPBB010000012.1 GCF_018063565.1 Rhodoferax sp. | reverse complement strand
ATCTGGCGCACTTTCGGCCAGCCAGGCTTCAAGGCCCTTGCTGGTTGCGGACCGGATGCCATTGAGGTTGAGTGTGGTCAGTTTAAACAAGGAATTCCCCATGTCATCAGAGCAGGTTCAGGATCCGCTGGCGCAGGCATTTGTGCAGTTTGCGGTGGACTGTGGTGTGTTGCGTTTTGGCGAGTTCAAAACCAAAGCGGGGCGTATGAGCCCCTACTTCTTTAACGCCGGGCTGTTTGACGATGGCGCCAAACTTGACCGGCTGGCACAATTTTATGCCCAGCGGCTGCTGGCCAGCCCGATCGAATTCGACATGATTTTTGGCCCTGCCTACAAGGGTATCCCCCTTGGCGCCGTACTGGCCGCGGAGCTGGCGCGGCGCGGTCGCAGTGTGCCTTTTGCCTATAACCGAAAGGAAGCCAAGGACCACGGCGAAGGCGGCACGCTGGTGGGGGCACCGTTGCAGGGGCGGGTGCTGATTGTTGACGATGTGATGTCAGCCGGCACCGCCGTGCGGGAGTCGATTGCGCTGATTGAGTCTGCGGGTGCCCGACCCCACGCGGTGGTGATTGCGCTGGACCGGCAGGAGAAGGCAACCGAAGGCGGTCAGGACGTGCCGCACAGCGCAGTGCAGTACGTACGTGGCACGCTGGGGCTGAAGGTGGCGGCGATTGCCCGGCTAGACGACCTGATGCAGTTTTTACAGCATCAGGATACGCCGGCATTGGCGAGCGCCCACCAGCGGGTGCTGGCCTACCGGGCACGGTACGGTGTGACTGATTGACTGCGCCTGGATATTTTTCATAGCACTGGATTGAATATGGTCAAGCGCTAGGGGCCTATTTTCCAGTTTTTTTGGCCTTGCGTGGCACACGGGCGACGGGGCTGTGAAGCCATCCTCGCACTGTCAATGATTCGGAAATTGGTTATCGCCACGCCCCCTGTGTTTCTGAGTAGTGACAAACTTTGTGGGTGGCTTGTGACAGCACCATGAATGCGCAAACCACCGAGTTGCCGTAGGGATGGTGTTGAACTGGCACTCGACAAGCCAACGGCCTGCCGCATGTTCGAGATGCCACCAGATCGGACGTTGATTTTGTGGCCCCGCGGGCTGATGTTTGCATCGACGGGCCGCAAAAACAGCCTGGTCTTGCCGGCTTGCAAGGGCATCGCCTGCAGGCCCCTGAGAAAACATCTAAGGCCAAGGTCCAGCCGAGCGATTGAGGCAACCGGGCCTTGCCTGTCATCAATAGAATGGACGGTAAATTGCCGCTGGTTCAGCGCATAACAGATCTCATGCTTACTCCAATTCAACTCGAAGCCAGGTTGAAGTTTCTGCCGGTTGCGCCACACACCGTTTTATCGGTTGCAGGCGATGTCGAGTCGATGCTCGGTTACAACGCCAGCCTGCTTCTGCAAGGGAAGGTGTCGATCATGGCTCTGGTCCACCCTGACGATCAGGATGTGCTGGATGCCATGTTGTGCATTGAGCCGCCGTCTGCCGCCCAGCCACAAACCCACGTCAGCAACTTGCGCATGCGCCAGGCAAATGGCCGTATCCGCTGTCTGGTTGCCGAATATGACCACCAGTTGACGGCGGCTGGTGCGGTTCTCAACCTGCGTCTGCGCGATGCCAAAAGCCTGTTTGACCCGACGGATGCACTGGCTGCCAACCCCGGTTTTCGCTCGATGATGGAAAGCACCAATGATTTCATTTTTTTCAAGGATCGACACCACGTTTTTACCGGCGCCAGCCAAACCCTGGTCAGCGTAACCGAGCCCTCGACGCACTGGACCGACCTGATCGGACAAACAGATTACGACGTGTTCCCCGAGGAGTATGCCGATATCTATTACCGCCTGGAGAAGCAGGTGTTCGCGGGAATGACGGTGGCGCATGAGATTCAGGAATACGCGACCCTTGACGGCTCCAAAGGGTGGGTTGACAACCGCAAGCATCCGATCAGGAATGCGCAGAGTGAGATTACCGGTCTGTTTGGCATCGCCCGCGTGATCACCGATCAAGTCAGGGCCGAACAGGCATTGCGGCGTGAGCGGGAATCGCTGCAACTGATTTTGGACTATGCGCCGATCGGAATCTGGCTTCAGGATGGCCAGGGCAAGATGGCCTTCGTCAATAAGGCGTTTTGTCAGGCCACCGGGATTTCGGAGGCGCAGTTTCGGTCGGTTGACCATTACGGCGAGCTGATTGCGCCGGAGTTCCGGCCGCAATGTCTGGACTCTGATGCCAAGGCTTTGGCCAGTGCCGACGTCAGCGTCACGCACCAGCGCCTGCCATTCGTTGATGGTCAGATCCATGACCTGCGCGTCATCAAGGCCGTCAAGCGGGATGGCGATCAACGCCCGGTGGCGCTGGTCGGGTTAAGCCTGGATATCACCGAAGAGATCAGGAAAGAACAGGCGCTTCGATTTGAGCGCGACAGCACCCGCAACATTCTGGCGACGGTGGAAGCGATGATTGTCGCGCTTGACACCGAAGGACGCATCACGCTGGCCAACCGCAAGGCGTGCCAGCTCTTGGGCTACACCGAAGACGAGTTGATCGGTCAGGATTGGTTTGCCACCTGCCTGCCCCACAGAATCGATGTCAACCAGGTGCGCAAGGTGTTCCAAATGGCGTTGGCGGGCGACCTGGCTGGTTCCGAGTACTTTGAGAATCCGGTACGTACACGCAGCAATGACGAGCGCCTGATTGCCTGGCACAACAGCACCATACGCGACAAGGACGGCAACATCATTGGTGGCCTGTCAGCTGGCGAGGACATCACCGAGCGCAAGCAAAAAGAGCACGAACTGCAGCAGCGCGAGCAATATCAGCGTGCCTTGCTCGACAACTTCCCTTTCGCTGTCTGGCTCAAGGACACCAAGAGCCGTTTTCTCGCCGTCAACCAGGGGTTCGCGCAGTTGTTCGGCCAACGCCACTCTGCCGACCTGGTCGGCAAGAACGACTTCGACATTGCACCCGCTGATTTGGCCGAGGGCTACCGGAGCGACGACCGGGCCGTGCTCGCTTCCGGGAACAAGAAGAACGTCGAGGAAGAGATCGTCGATGCCGACGGGACGCGAAAATGGTTTGAGACCTACAAAGCCCCGGTTTTCGACGGTACCGGTGGCGTGGTAGGCAGTGTCGGATTTGCTCGCGACGTCTCCGAGCAAAAACGGGAGCAACGTCGTCTCGCCCTGGCTTTGGACGCGTCGAAGATCCTGATTTGGGAAATGGACTTCACCACCGGCAAACTGGGCTACGACAGCAGCGACATGATCGATCTAGGCCTGGATAAGGCCGATGCCCCTGATACGCTGGCAGGCTGGCAGGCGCGGGTGCACTCCGATGACCGCACGCGATTCACCGAGAAAATAGCGCGGGCTCTGCAACCGGACGACACCCGCGGCTTCGATTTTGAGTACCGCTTCGACGACCACGCTGGCGGCTACCGATGGCTGCAAACGGTGGGCCGGGTGGTGCAGCGTGATTCTGTGGGGCGCCCTCTGTTCGCAGCAGGCTATTCGGCTGACATTACCGAGCGCAAGCAGGCGGCAATCGCGCTGCTTCACGAAAAGCAGTTTTCAGAAGATTCCCTGAATGCCCTGCCCGGCGTTTTCTACATGTTTGACGCGACCGGCCGCTTTGTGCGCTGGAATCATCAGTTCAGCCAACTGACTGGCTATACCGATGTCGAACTGGCAAGCATGCGGGCCACTGACTTTTTTGCCGGGGATGACCGGCGGCAGGTGGTCGAAGCCATGCACCGGGTCTTCACGCAAGGGACGGCGGAAGTCGAAGCGGATGTCCAGACCAAGGATGGACGCAAACTGCCCTACCACCTCCAAGGGCACCGTAGCACCATTGGTGATCAACTCTACCTGCTGGGTGTTGGCCTCGATATCAGTGAGCAGCGCCGCACACAGCAGGCGATGGAAATTCAGCGTACGCAACTGCAAACCCTGGTGAATACCATCCCCGATCTGATCTGGCTGAAAGCGGGAGACGGCACCTATCTCGCCTGCAATCCGGAATTTGAACGTTTTGCCAACGTGACTGAAAGTGACATTGTCGGCAAAACCGATTACGACTTCGTGTCCAAGGAGCTGGCCGACTCCTATAGCGCACAAGACCGCGCCGCCATTGCTGGCGGTGCGGCAACCCGCAACGAAGCATGGACCACCTGTGCCAGCGACGGCCGCCGCGTTTTGCTGGAGACCACCAAAACGCCGATGCGCATGCCAGACGGCCGACTGGTGGGTGTTCTGGGGATTGGCCATGACATCACTGAGCGCGCGGCGCACCAGAAGCAACTCGAACACATTGCCCATTTCGATACCCTGACCGCTCTGCCCAATCGTGTCCTGCTGGCTGACCGCCTGCACCAGGCCCTGGCGCAAGCGCAGCGCCATAACAAAGTGCTGGCGGTGGCCTATATTGATCTGGATGGATTCAAGGCGATCAATGACCAATACGGTCACGATGTGGGGGACCGCATGCTCACCGCGCTCGCCGGCCACATGAAAGCATCATTAAGGGAGGGCGATACGCTGGCGCGTTTGGGGGGTGATGAATTCGTCGCAATTCTCCTGGATCTGTCGGATGTCGAATCCTCAGCGCCCTTGCTTTCGCGCCTGATCGCAGCGGCGGCAGAAGTGGTTTACGAAGACGGCAATGCCCTGCGGGTTTCGGCCAGCCTGGGGGTCACTTTTTACCCACAGGCGGATGCCATTGATGCCGAGCAACTGCTGCGTCAGGCCGATCAGGCGATGTATCAGGCCAAGCAATCTGGGAAAAATCGTTATCACGTCTTTGATACCGAACACGATCGCAGCGTGCGCGGTCATCACGAAAGCCTGGAGCGCATCAAGCAGGCGCTGGACGAGCGGGAGTTCGTTCTGTATTACCAGCCCAAGGTGAACATGCGCACGGGTGTCGTTGTCGGCGCTGAGGCCCTGATCCGCTGGCAGCACCCAGAGAAGGGCTTGCTGCCACCAGTCACCTTTTTGCCGCTGATTGCCGAGCATCCACTGGCCATTGAGATTGGCGAATGGGTGCTGGATGTCGCCATGACGCAGATCGAGACCTGGAAGGCTGCCGGCCTGGTGCTGCCGGTCAGCGTCAACATTGATGCCATCCAGCTGGAGCAAGCGGATTTTGTTGAGCGCTTGCGCCAGCAACTGTCGAGGCACACTGGGGTCGTGGCCGGCGACCTGGAGCTCGAAGTGCTGGAAACCAGCGCACTGCAAGACATCGCCCATGTTTCGGGCGTGATCCTGGCTTGTCACGAGATGGGGGTTGGGTTCGCGCTCGATGACTTTGGTACGGGCTATTCTTCGCTCACCTATCTGAAGCGTCTACCTGCTGGCATGCTGAAAATTGACCAGAGCTTTGTGCGCGACATGCTGGAAGACCCCGACGATCTGGCGATTCTGGACGGCGTACTCGGTCTGGCCAGTGCATTTCGCCGTCAGGCGATCGCCGAAGGGGTGGAAACCCTGGCCCATGGCGAGGTCCTGCTGCAGCTCGGCTGCCCGCTGGTACAAGGCTATGCCATCGCGCGCCCCATGCCGGCTGCTGCCATACCCAATTGGCTGGCAACCTGGCGTCCGGATGTGGCCTGGTTTGGCCGTGCACCGATCCGGCGCGAAGACATGCCCATTTTGCACGCCTGGGTGGAACATCGCGCCTGGATCGCGCATGTTGTGAGCTACTTGAACGCTGAACGCAGCGACTCGCCGCCCCTGGATTGCAAAACCTGCCGTGTTGGGCAATGGCTTGGCCACGCCCGCGAGCAGCATGCCGATCATTCAGCAGCCATCGCGGCGATTGAACCTTTGCATAGCGAAATCCATGCTTTGGCGACAGAGATGTTCAGCCTGAAGTCATCTGGCCAGTCGGATGCGTTGCTGGCGCGAATGGAGGATTTTTACCGCTTGCGCGACCGTTTGCTGGCGCAGCTGTTGGCAATGTTGCGGTAACAAGGCCGGGAATAGGGCTTATTCAAGAAGGTTTTTGGCTTCTGGCCCTAGCCTGACTGACAGCAATGGGCACGAAGCTCACCAACGGCAATCCCAATGAAAGACCGGTCTCACGGGTACAGCAGTCACTGGACTTCTGATGTTTGAACACCCTCGCCCGACCTTGGACGAAGCCTCGAGCGCAGATTCACGGTGCACGTCAGCACCAGCCCAACCACTACACAGCAGGTACGGTCGCCGGTCAAGCTTTAACTTGTATAGCAAATAACCCAATATCAAGAAGCGCTAGAGCCACTTTATGTCAGAAAACAGTGGGGGACAGTCGCCCTGATAACCTCTTTCACCCGACCCCGCCTCACCCCAGTTTTTGACGCAGCACCTCATTGACCTGCTGCGGGTTGGCCTTGCCCTGGCTGCCTTTCATGATCTGGCCGACCAGCGCATTCAGCGCCTTGGCGTTGCCGCCACGGTACTCGGCCACATTCTTCGGGTTGGCCGCCAGCACGGCATCCACAATCTTTTCCAGCGCGCTGCTGTCGTTCATCTGCCTGAGGCCCTTGGCCTCAATGACCGCATCGACCCCGCTTTGCGGGTCTGCCCACAGCGCATCCATGACCTGACGCGCGGCGTTGTTCGAGATGGTGCCATCATGGATGCGCCCGATCAGCTGCGCCAACTGCGCCGGTTTGACCGGGCAGGCGCTGATGTCCTGCTCGGCGGTGTTGAGGCGACGCGAGATCTCGCCCATGATCCAGTTACCGACCAGTTTGGCTTGCCCGCAGGCTTTTGCAGCCGCTTCAAAATAGCTAGCTACCTCACGGCTCTGGGTAAGCGCTGAAGCATCATAATCCGATAAATCATAGGCAGTGATAAAACGTGCAGCCATGACACGCGGCAGCTCGGTCATCGCCGCACGCACTTGCTGCACCCACTCGGGCGCCACCACCAGCGGAGGCAAGTCTGGGTCGGGAAAGTAGCGGTAGTCGGCCGCGTCTTCCTTGCTGCGCATGGCACGCGTCTCGCCGGTATCGGGATTGAACAGCACGGTGGCCTGTTGGATGGCACGGCCGTCTTCAATTTCGTCAATCTGCCAGCGGATCTCAAAATCGATCGCCTGCTGCATGAACTTGAAGCTGTTAAGGTTCTTGATCTCGCGCCGTGTGCCCAGCGGCGCACCGGGCTTGCGCACCGACACGTTGGCGTCACACCTGAAGCTGCCTTCCTGCATGTTGCCATCACAAATGCCGATCCAGGTCACGATCTTGTGCAACTCCCGGGCGTAGGCCACAGCCTCGGCGGTGGAGCGCATGTCGGGCTCGGTCACGATCTCGAGCAGGGGTGTACCAGCCCGGTTCAGGTCGATACCGGTCTGACCAATGAAGTCTTCGTGCAAGGACTTGCCCGCATCTTCCTCCAGATGGGCGCGCACCAAGCGTACTGACTTTTTCTCGTCGCCCAGGTAAAACTCAACCGAGCCACCCTGCACCACCGGAATCTCAAACTGGCTGATCTGGTAGCCCTTCGGCAAATCGGGGTAAAAGTAATTCTTGCGCGCAAAAATGCTGCGCGGCGCAATCGTGCTGCCCAGCGCCAGGCCGAGCTTGATGGCACATTCGACTGCACCCTTGTTCATTACCGGTAGGGTGCCAGGCAGGGCCAGGTCCACCGCACACGCTTGGGTATTGGGTTCGGCTCCAAAAGCGGTCGCGGCCCGACTGAAGATTTTGGACTGTGTGGCGAGCTGGGCGTGGGTTTCAAACCCGATGACCACCTCGTAGCCCCGCACCAGCAGGGACTTTGTTGTGATGCTTGTGTCTGCTGGCGTACTCATGGACGCACTCCTGTTGCTGGCACCGCCGGCTTGACGGTGTGCCATTGGGTGTCCTGCTGAAATCGATGCGCCACATTGAGAAGGCGCGACTCAGTCAGGTGGTTGCCGATCAATTGCATTCCGACTGGCATGTTCCCGTCCCCAAAACCCACCGGCAGACTCATGCCCGGCAAACCGGCCAGTGAGGCCGGCAAGGTAAAGATGTCGGCCAGATAGTCTGCCAGCGGGTCGTTGCCATGGCCGCCGAGTGCCCAGGCCACCGTCGGTGCCACCGGGCCGGCAATCACATCACATTGCTGGAACGCCTGTTGGAAGTCATCTGCAATCATGCGACGGATCTTCTGCGCCTGCAGATAGTAAGCATCGTAATAGCCATGACTGAGCACATAGGTGCCGATCATGATGCGTCGCTTGACCTCGTCGCCAAAGCCCTCGGCCCGCGTTTGCTCGTACATGCCGGTCAAGTCCTTGAATTCTTTGGCACGGTGGCCAAACTTGACCCCGTCAAACCGGCTCAGGTTGCTGGATGCTTCGGCCGGCGCAATGATGTAGTACACCGGAATCGACAGCTCGGTGCGCGGCAGCGAGATCGGCACCAGCCGCGCGCCCAGGTTTTGGTAAGTTTTCAGCGCTGCATCCACCGCGGCGCGGACATCGGCGCTCAAACCTTCACCAAAAAACTCGTCGGGCACACCAATTCGCAGGCCGTCAATGCTGCTGTTGAGCTGGCTGGAATAGTCTTCTGGTGCAATATCCAGTGAGGTGGCGTCGCGATCTGCATCAGGCCCACACATCACCGACAGCAGCAGCGCACAATCCTCGGCACTGCGCGCCAGCAGGCCAGCCTGGTCGAGACTGGAGGCAAATGCCACCATTCCGTACCTTGAAGCGCGCCCGTAGGTCGGCTTGATGCCGGTGATGCCACAAAAGGAGGCCGGCTGACGGATGGAGCCGCCGGTATCGGTACCGGTTGCGGCAGGTGTCAAGCGCGCAGCCACTGCGGCCGCGCTGCCGCCCGAGGAGCCACCTGGGGTGCGATGCGTGTCCCAAGGGTTCCTGACAGGGCCATAGGCCGAGTTTTCGTTGGCCGAGCCCATGGCGAATTCGTCACAGTTGAGTTTGCCCAAGGTCACCGCACCCGCCTGTGCCAGCCGCTCCACCACGGTGGCATTGAATGGCGAACGGTACCCCTGCAGCATCTTTGATCCAGCGGTGGTGACAAAGTCCCGGGTTACAAAAATATCCTTGTGCGCGATCGGCACCCCGGCAAGCGCGCCGGCCGTGCCATCCGCCAGACGGCCATCGGCCGCCCGGGCTTGCGCCAGCGTGACTTCGGGCGACACATGCAGGAAAGCACCCAGTTCACGATGGGCCTCCATGCGGCCCAGGAAGTGCCGCGCGGTCTCCACGGCAGAAATTTTGCGCTGGCGCAGCTGGCTGGCCAGTTCAGTGACCGTCAGGTCATGCAGATCGGTAGCAATGGTCATGGTAGGTGCCGCCCCGGTTTACTCGATAACCTTGGGAACCAGGAAAAGCCCTGACTCCACGGCCGGTGCATTCTGCTGGTTCGCCTCGCGCTGGTTGGACTCGCTGACCACATCGTCGCGCAAGCGCAGGGCCATGGTGCCGGTCACATCCACCGGATGCGCCAGCGGCACGATGCCGGTGGTGTCGACGGCACGCATTTTCTCGACAATGCCGAAAAAATCATTAAGTTGCGAGCACATCCGTACAGATTGCTCCGGTTGAAGACCCAGCCGGGCCAGATGGGCCAGCCGGTCGATGTCAGTAAGGGTCAGGGACATGGTTTTTTTTGATTGCAGCAATCAGGTAATCGTGATGGTTGACCATCCGCAGAAATAGTTATACACAGGCAATAGGGTATTATCCCGCCTTTGGGCTGCAGCCTGAATCGGCATGGTTTACTGCCGAAAATTCACCATTTTGAACACATTACAGGGCGACATGCGGGCCGAAGCGCCCCTTGTGCCCAGAGGATATTCGCATGTTTGGAACTTTCCGTCAGTACTTCTCGACTGACCTGGCCATTGACCTCGGCACCGCCAACACCCTGATCTACGTCAGGGACAAGGGCATCGTACTGGATGAACCTTCGGTGGTGGCGATCCGCCATGAGGGCGGCCCGCAAGGCAAGAAGACGATTCAGGCCGTCGGCAAGGAAGCCAAGGCGATGTTGGGCAAGGTGCCCGGCAACATCGAGGCGATCCGCCCCATGAAAGACGGTGTGATTGCCGATTTCACGGTGACCGAGCAGATGCTCAAGCAGTTCATCAAGATGGTGCACCCGCGCAGCGTATTCCGGCCCAGCCCGCGCATCATCATTTGTGTGCCCTGCGGTTCAACCCAGGTGGAGCGCCGCGCCATCCGCGAGTCGGCTCTTGGCGCCGGCGCCAGCGATGTCTATTTGATCGAAGAACCCATGGCGGCCGCCATTGGCGCTGGTTTGCCTGTGTCCGAGGCCTCCGGCTCGATGGTGGTCGATATTGGCGGTGGCACAACGGAAGTTGGGGTCATCTCGCTGGGTGGCATGGTCTACAAAGGCAGCGTACGTGTGGGTGGCGACCGGTTCGATGATGCCATCATCAACTACATCCGGCGCAACTATGGCATGCTGATTGGCGAGCCCACCGCAGAGGCCATCAAGAAAAACATTGGCAGTGCCTTCCCTGGCAGCGAGGTGCGCGAGATGGAAGTGCGTGGACGCAACCTCTCAGAAGGCGTGCCGCGCAGTTTCACAATTTCAAGCAACGAGATCCTCGAAGCGCTCACCGACCCGATCAACAACATTGTGTCTGCCGTCAAGAACGCGCTGGAGCAAACCCCGCCTGAGTTGGGTGCGGACATTGCCGACCGCGGCATGATGCTCACCGGTGGCGGTGCCCTGCTGCGCGACCTGGACCGCCTGCTGGCCGAAGAAACCGGCCTGCCGGTGCTGGTGGCCGAAGACCCACTCACCTGCGTGGTGCGGGGCTGTGGCATGGCGCTGGAGCAAATGGAGCGCCTGTCCTCCATCTTCACCAGCGAATAGTCAGGCAGTACAGCGATGCCACTGGGTACGCTGGACGGCACGCCGCCACCTTTTTTCCGCCAGGGACCATCGGCGCTCAGCAAGCTGGTTTTTTTCAGCCTGATCTGTGTGGCATTGATGGTCGCCGACCTGCGCTTTCGGATCGCCGATCCGCTGCGGGTGGCGGTGGCAGCTGCTTTGTACCCGCTGCAATGGCTGGGTTTGCAACCGGTGCGGCTGATTCAGAACACCAGCCACTATTTCGAGTCGCTTTCACAATCACAGACCCGTGAGGCTGCGGCGCAGTTCAAGCTGGGACTGCAGTCCCAGCGTGCGCTGCAGGTGGAGCAACTGACCCTGGAGAACACGCGCCTGCGTGCCTTGCTGGAGATGCGCGAGCGCGTGGCTGCACCGGCACTGGCGGCGCAGGTGCTGTACGACGCCGCTGACCCGTACACCCGCAAAGTGATCATCGACAAAGGCTCAATCGCCGCCGTGCAGGCCGGCTCACCCGTCGCTGACGAGACGGGTATTCTGGGTCAGGTGACACGGGTGTATCCACTGCTCAGCGAAGTGACGCTGATCACCGACCGCAACCAGGCCATTCCGGTCCTCAATGTTCGGACCGGCGCACGCGGGCTGGCGTTTGGCAACAGCGTGTTGCGTAGCGGTCAGCTTGAGCTGAGGTTCATGGACGCCAATGTCGACATGCAAAACGGAGACCTGTTGACCACCAGTGGCGTGGATGGGGTTTACCCACCAGGGGTACCGGTGGCGCGGATCGCCAAAATAGAACGGCGCGCCGACTCGGCATTCGCACGCATACATTGTGAACCGGTGGCACGGGCAGCGGGAAGTCTGCATGTCCTGGTCCTCAAGCCCGTGGCAGGGTCGATCCCGCCTCCGCCGGACCCCGTTCCTGGCAGGAACCCGCCGAATTCCGGAGCCAGGCCATGATCATGCCCAAAGGGCAGCAATTGCTGCTGCCGGCCAACCCGGTTTTTATCTGGGGCAGCCTGCTGAGTGCGATGACGCTGGACATGCTGCAAAACATGGCGCTATGGGGACGCGCCGCCTGGCAGCCCGAACTGCTGGCGCTGGTGCTGGTTTTCTGGACCATCCACCAACCCCAGCGCATTGGGGTGGCTGCGGCCTTCGTGCTGGGCTTGTGTATGGATGTGCATCAAAGCGCCTTGCTGGGTCAACATGCCCTGGCGTACACGGTACTGGTCTTTTTGGCGATCGGCATTCACCGCCGACTGCTGTGGTTCAGTGTCCCCAGCCAGGCGGCGCAGGTTTTCCCGCTGTTTGCGGTGGCCCATGCACTGACCTTGTGCGTGCGCCTGCTTGCGGGTGATGACTTTCCCGGCGGCTGGATCGCGCTGGCTCCAGTACTCGAGGCCCTGCTTTGGCCGGTCGTCAGCGTGTTGCTGCTGCTGCCGCAGCGCCAGGCACCCGATCCCGATGCCAACCGCCCGCTGTGAAACACGATGACGGTCATCCGCAACGTTCAGGCCGAGTTATCACGATTCCGGTTGCGCGTGCTGGTCGCAAGCATCGTCGTGGCCGTGTGTTTTGGACTGGTGGTGGCCCGCCTGATTTACCTGCAGGTGCTGCGTCACGACGAGTTGCGAGCCCAGGCCGAGAACAACCGCACGGCGGTGGTGCCCATCGTGCCCAACCGGGGGCTTATCCTGGACCGCAATGGCATCGTTCTGGCCACCAACTACTCTGCCTACACACTGGAGATCACGCCGTCGCGGGTGACTGACCTGGAACGGACCATTGATGAGTTGTCGCAGGTGCTGGAGATCACTGCGCGTGACCGCAGGCACTTCAAGAAACTGCGCGATGAGGCCAGGAATTTTGAATCGCTGCCACTGCGCAGCCGACTGAGCGACGACGAAGTGGCCCGCTTTGCCGCCCAGCGCTGGCGCTTTCCCGGCGTTGACATCAAAGCCCGCCTGTTCCGGAACTACCCCTACGGTGAACTGGCCAGCCACGTGATTGGCTATATCGGTCGCATCAACACTGCCGAGAAAGAAGCCATTGAAGAGTCGGATGACCCGGCCAACTACCGGGGCACCGACTACATCGGAAAGCTCGGCATCGAGCAAAGCTATGAGAGCCAGTTGCACGGCATTACCGGTGTGGATGCCATGGAGACCTCGGCCGGCGGGCGAGCCACCCGACGCCTGGCGAGCCAGGACTCAACGCCGGGCAACACCGTCCGACTTTCGATCGACATCAAACTGCAGAAGCTCATTGAAGACATGTACGGTGAGCGCCGTGGTGCATTGGTGGCAATTGACCCCAAATCGGGTGAGGTGCTGGCCTTTGTCAGCAAGCCGACGTTTGATCCCAACCTGTTCGTCGAAGGCATTGACCAGGAGAACTGGCAGTTGCTCAATGAGTCCCCCGACCGCCCTTTGCTCAACCGGGCGCTGCGTGGCACCTACCCCCCCGGCTCGACCTACAAGCCCTTCATGGCGCTGGGCGCTTTGCAGACCGGCACCCGCGGGCCGTCGGTGCTGATCAATGATCCGGGCTACTACATGTTTGGCGGACACCGCTTCGGCAGTCCGGAGAACGAGCGCGGTGGCATCATGGACATGCGCCGAGCCATCGTGGAATCCAGCAACGTCTACTTTTATTCGCTGGCCAACGAAATGGGGGTCGACACCATCCATGACTTCATGAGACCACTGGGATTTGGCCAGATCACCGGTATCGATATCCTTGGCGAGGTACGCGGTGTGCTGCCCAGCCAAGACTGGAAACGACGGTATTACAAACGTCCGGAACAGCAGAAGTGGTATGCGGGCGAAACCATTTCGCTCGGCATTGGTCAGGGCTACAACAGTTTCACCATGCTGCAAATGGCACAGGCCACCGCCGTGGTGGCCAATAACGGCATCAAACACGTACCCCATCTGGTGATTGCGATTCAGGACACCAGCACCCAGGTCAGTGTCCCGGTGGCACCGACGCCAGCGCAAAACCTCGGCTTTCGCCAATCCGACATTGACCTGGTGCGCCAAGCCATGGTGGGGGTGACGCAAGGGGGCACATCCACCCGGGTTTTTGCCGGTGCAGCCTACCTCAGTGGTGGCAAAACAGGGACCGCGCAAGCCGTGTCTCTGGGCAAGAACGAGAAGTACAACGCCGCACGCATGGCCGAGCGGCATCGTGACCACTCACTCTACATTGCTTTTGCGCCAGCAGATGACCCGAAAATTGCCCTGGCAGCGATTGTCGAAAACGCCGGTTTCGGCGCGGCATCGGCCGCGCCGATCGCGCGTCGGGTTTTCGATTACTGGTTACTCGGTCTGCACCCCACAGAGGAAGACATGAACGCCGTCAGCAAGGGTCAAGCCACCGCCCCGATCGGCAAACCGCGACTGGCGGCCGAAATGGCATGGCCATCAAGCCGTGCTTCCGAGCCCCTTGCCGCACCGGCACCTGCGGCATCGACGCCGGTGAACGCTGCTGCATCCTCACCTGCTGGCGCGGACGCAAAACTCAGGCAAAGGTAATCCGGTCACGACCACCTTGTTTGGACTGGTAAAGCGCCGCATCGGCCCGCGCCACCAGGCTGTGGCTGTCGTCATCAGCTTTCATGGCAGACATACCGCCGGAAATGGTCACGGTCAGGACCACCTCCTGGGTGCGCCGATCGCGGATTTTCAGGGCTTTGGTCCGGGTGCGTACCAGTTCCGCCATTTTGCTGCATTCATCCTTGCTGCTGTCGGGCAGCATCAGCGCAAATTCTTCCCCCCCGTATCGAGCCACACTGGCGTGCGGGCACACACTCAGACAACTCTTGAGCACTTCACCCAAAGCCTGCAAAACCCGGTCACCCATGACATGGCCATGGGTGTCGTTGACCTTCTTGAAATGGTCGAGGTCAAACATGACCAGCCAGTGGGCACGGTCCGTGCCGGTTGGCTGCCCCATCATGGCGGCCAGCTTGGTTTCAAACCCTTTGCGGTTGAGCACTTGCGTCAGCGCGTCCACCAGCGACTCATCACGCACCCGGTTCAACTCACTTTGCAGCCGTTGAATTTCAATCTGGTTGTTGCGCACCTCAGACTCCAGTGCCTGCGCGGAACGCCGCATCAGCGTCGTGCCTTCAATCGCCTGCGTCATCGCAGGCGACACCAGTTTGTCACTGACACCCTGCAGTTCAGCCGCCAGACTCTCCAGTTGAGCGCCAAATTTTCCCGCCTGCCCACCCGTGTCAGAGGCGGCCGTCCCCAGCGTTTTCATCACCAGTTGCAACTCGTCACCGATACGGTGCATGGCCTGTGGGTCAACCTCGGCTACATGCGAGTGGTACAGGTTCCACAAGTCCATATCACCAAGCCGCGGCTGCGTCTGCAACAACGCATCAATGGCCTGGTTCAGCTGATGGTTGATCCCGGCCGCATACTCAAACCAGACAGTAAAAGTGAGTGGATTGAACGCCGCATCATGTTGCCCCATGCGTGCCAGAACAATGCGCAGCAACTCGGCGCTTTTTTCCTTGGACTGGGTGTACTTCTGCGGTTTGTTCATGGCGATCGGGGTGGGCAATGATACTGCGCTATTTCAGAAAGGCATCTGCCCCCGTTTTCAGAATCAGGGCAGACACCACCAGCAGAAATACCACCCGGACAAAACCGGTGCCATGTCGCAGCGCCATGCGAGTCCCCAGCAGACTGCCCAGCACATTGGCCGCCGCCATCACCAATACAAAATGCCACCAGATGTGTCCCTTGGCAATGAACAGCAGCAGTGCCGACAAATTGGTGGCGGTATTGATCAACTTGGCGGCGGCAGAGGCGTTGAGAAAGTCGTAACCCATCAAACGCACAAACAGGAACACCAGAAAACTCCCGGCCCCGGGCCCGAAAAACCCGTCGTAAAACCCGATCAGCAAACCGATGCCGACGCCGATCGACTGCTCGCGACGTCCCGCGTACTGGGGTCGGTGTGAACGCCCGAGGTCCTTCTTCAACAAGGTGTAGAGCAGCACCAGCAGCAACACAAATGGCAGCACGCGGCGCAAAAAATCGGGTGAGATCACCGTCACCAGCCAGGCACCGGCCAACGACGCCAGCAAACCTGCCGCGGCAGCGGGCCAAAGTGCTGACCAGCGCATCTCCACCCGATGGCTGTATTGCCAGGTGGCAAAGGCCGTACCCCAAACCGAGGCGCCTTTGTTGGTGCCAAACAAGGTGGCCGGATGCGCTGCGGGAAAGGTGGCAAACAATGCCGGCACCAAAATCAGACCACCGCCTCCCACAATCGAATCCACAAACCCGGCAAACAGACTGGCCAACGAAACAATCAGGTATTCCATGCCCGGATTGTCGCACCCTGAAGTGCCGTCAGTCACTCTGCTTTTTACAGCAATGAGTGTCGATGAATACTGGGCTCGTGGCTTGTTTGGATCATTTCTTTGCGCACCTCCCAAAACCAGCCTGGCGACCCGCCTTCAGCGTGAATGGCGATGTTGCCGCGCTTTCAGGGTCGACGCGACGGTGCCCGTGCCGTCAGTCATGCGCGGCAACCAGCCCCGCAAAGCCTGCGGGCTGGCGCGTGCACCGCTCGACACGTAATCCGCCAGCAAGGCCTGACGCACCGTTTGCAGCGGCAAGACCTGGCACAGGTAGCCAAACAGGGCATCCACCAGCCGCTCCGGTGTCAGTTGGTGGGTGCTGCCAAGCTGTTGCCACAACCAGTCCGAAAAATCCATGAAACGCCAGAACGCTGAACCCGCCCTGGCCCCGGTTGCCGCGTCAGGCCCGCCGCCCGCCACGACTGCCTGCGGTACCGTCGCTGGGTCACCTGTTGCCAGCAACAGGGACAGGGTGAGCACAAAGCGACCGGAATTCGCCAGCAGATCCCAGTACCGCGCGAAGCGGACGAATCGCTGCATGCTGGCGGCATCGATCAATGCGGTTTGTGTCACCTGATAGGGCGGCTGCGAGGCATACACCGTGCCATGGGTCTGGTCGTGGCGGGTCATCGGCGCACCACGCAAACGCTTGAGAATACCCAGCTGGATTTCCTGAGGGCCGATGGCCAACAAGCGGTCAAAACCCTCCGCAAAACTCTGCAGACTTTCGCCGGGCAGTCCGAACACCAGATCGGCATGCAGATGCGCATGGCTATGTGCGAGCAGCCAGCGCATGTTGAATGCAGTCGCCTCATCGTCCTGACGGCGCGAGATGTTGCGCTGCACCTGCGGGTTAAAGCTCTGCACCCCCATCTCCAGTTGCAGGACACCTGGAGCAAACTGTGCCAAGTGCTCACGCAGCCTCTGGTCGAGGCGGTCCGGAACCACCTCAAAATGCAGGGACACGGGCTGACCGGGCGCCCCACTGGCCTGTTTGTCGAGAAAGAACTGCAAAATGCGCAGCGCGTTGTCCCGGCGCAGGTTGAATGTCCGGTCGACAAACTTGAAGTGCCGGGCACCCCGCTGGTACAGCACCTCCAGTGCGGCCAGCACCTGCGTCAGATCAAAGGCCCAGGCGGTTTTGTCGAGCGCACTCAGACAGAATGCACAGTGAAACGGGCAGCCTCGTGAGGCCTCTACATACAGCAGTCGATGCGCCAGGTCAGCGCCGGTGTATTCGCCATAGGGCAATTCAAGCTGCGCCAGTTCCGGCTGCACCCCGGCCATGATCTTGGGCTGCGGCTGTCCGCCTTGCAACAGGTCGCGGCACAGGCAGGCAAAACTCACCTCACCCCAACCGGTGATCACATGGTCAGCCAGCGCCACAATCGCTTGCCCGTCGGTCTCGTGGCTGACTTCCGGGCCGCCCAGCACCACCCGTAGCTGCGGCCGGGCCAGTTTGACCAGACGCAACAGCTCCGTCGTCGCCACAACGTTCCAGATGTACACGCCCAGACCAAGCACCTGCGAGGTCTGGCCCGGACCCTGCGGCTCATCGCCGAGCAAGTGCAACAAGTCAGCCAGCAGCTCATGTGTTGGTCGGGCAACGGTGTACTCGCGCAACACCGCCTGTGCACGCAGACCCGCACCACCATGGCGATCCAGGTTGGCCAACAGACAACGTAGTCCCAGAGAAGCGTGGATGTAGCGGGCATTGAGCGTGCACAGCACAATGCGTGGCGCCACGGCAACTTTATGAGTCAAATTGCCTTTTAGCCCAATATTCACGGAACTTTATTGCTATATTTTTTAAAACAATTCAACCCACAATGGCGTCAAAATTGCCATTCAGGGGGCATATGCCTCAAGCCCCACCACACCGATCTTCTCCAGTCCCATGCGCTGCGCTGCGCTCAGCACCGCGGCCACCGTGTCGTACTTGGCTGCGGCGTGTGCACGGACGTGGATCTCAGGGGGCTCGGGCAGTGCCGCCGCTGCCTGCAGGCGTGCATAAAGAGTGGCCCGATCTGACAGGACCTGGCCGTTCCAGCTGATCTGGTGGTCGGCGCCCACCTCAAGCCTGACCACTTGGGGTACCGGGGTCGGTGCCGTCGGTGCCCCCGCCGGCAGCTCCATATGAACCGCGTTGAGCTGGATCGGAATGGTGATGATCAACATCACCAGCAACACCAGCAGCACATCGATCAAGGGTGTGATGTTGATGCCTGAAGACAAGCTCAGGTTCTCCAGATCGGCATGATCAGCATAGTCAATCGCCATGGCCAGACGCTCCAGGTGGTTCCGTGACAAAGCCGACACGCGCCAGACCCGCCGCCTGCGCTGCCTGCAGCACTCGCGCCACCGCCGCGTAGTCGGCACGCGCGTCACCACGAATATGAATCGGCGGTTGTGGCTGGCGCGCCGCCACCTCTCGCAAGCGCTCAGACAGGGTTTGCGGGTCCTGGATACGACTGTCAAACCAGTAGGTGCCTCCCAGCGCATCCACCGAAATCAACACCGCCTGTGCCTCACCCTGCTGCAGCTGGTTGGCCTGTCTGGGCAAACGCACCACCACCGAGGTGTTGATGACGGGCACGGTGATCAGGAAGATGATGAGCAATACCAGCATCACGTCCACCAGGGGTGTCGTGTTGATTTCGGACAGCATGGTGTCGTCAGCCAGATCACCCTCCTTGAACACGATGGCCATGGCTCAGGCCACCTGCTGCTCGGTATTGTTGCGCGCTTGTTGTTCAAGCTCCTCCAGCAACTGGGTGTGCAGCTCGGACCCGAATCCGCGCAGGACGTGCAACGTGACCCGGTTGCGACGCACCAGCCAGTTGTAGCCCAATACGGCGGGCACCGCAACCGCCAGGCCGAGCGCGGTCATGATCAAGGCCTCGCCCACCGGCCCTGCGACCTTGTCAATCGATGCCTGCCCGGACACACCAATGGTGACCAGCGCGTTGTAGATGCCCCAGACGGTACCAAACAGACCGACAAACGGAGCCGTGGCACCCACCGTTGCCAGCACCGACAGCCCGTCCTGCGCGCGCATCTGCAACGAGGTCACGCTCGCCACGATGTCCTGACTCAGCCAGCTGGCCCGGTCGACCTGACCGGACAGACCGGCATGGCGGTCGCTTGCCTTCAAGGCCGAGTCGACCAGCAGGTAAAAGGGGCTGCCGGCTGGCAAGGTCTGCACCCGGCTGGTCAGCGGTGCACTGCCACTGAGCACCCGCTGCGCCGCCAATGACTGGGCGGCCAGGCGCCGCTGCTCGATCAGCTTGGCCACCATGATGTACCAGCTCAACAAGGACATGATCAGCAGCACCACGATGGTCAGGCGAGCCACCCCATCGCCCTGCGCCCATACCGACCGAAACCCATACGGTTGACGTGGTGCCGGCGCATCTGCCACCGGCGCCACGATACCGGCGCTGGACAGGCTGGTCGCTGAAATCAGGGTGTCGGCTGACACCGGCGACGAGACCGCCGCCACGGGTGCAACGGCCGGCCCGGCGGTTTGCCCAAATACCAGCGCCGGCAGCAGCGCACATGCCAGAGTCGCTGCGCCGATACGCCAGCGGACCAAGTTAACAAAACGGTGCATCATGGGATGAATCCTCGGGAAGAGTGAACATTAGCGGGGCATACGGCACTTGCCGGTCGCCGCCGAATACGGCAAGGTGATCAAGCCGATCAGACTGCCGCCTGGGTTGGGGGCAATGCAATCCGGCAAGGCCGCACCCGCCACACCGTCAGCCAGCGGGTCTCGCGGGGCGCGCCCGCCATTGATCTGCTCATTGGCCAAATCGGCCAGACTGCGTTGACCAGGCCGTGCCTGCATCAGATTGGGAAAGCTGCGCGGCGGACTGCGTATCGACGGCCCGGCGGGAACCGCAGTGGCCACACTGCTGCTGCTGGCGGTCGCTGCTGGCCCCGCTGGACCAGTGACGAGCGATGGCACAGGCGCACTTTGGATCGGTGTGGCAGGTGTGATGGCAGCCGGACGCGGCGGTGCAGCAGTTGCAACAGGCGCCTGGCGCAGGTCGACCTGTGGCAGTCGCTCAGGCGTCAGGGCCGGCCCCACCGGCGCAGCGGGGGCCGGTGCAGGCTTGACTTCCGGCGGCGGCTGCAGTGCTGCCACCGGCTCAACCGGCGTCTCACGCGGCGCCGGGGCTGGCAAAGCCGGGGCGGTCGCCGTCACCGGCGGCTCGCTGGCCTCGCGCAACGCGGGGGCGGTCGGCTGCGGCAGCGGCGGCACCTTTGGCACAGGCGTTGCCACCACCGGCATGGGCATGGGCTCGGCCACTGGCACTTCAACCGGCACGGGTTCAGGCACCGGCTCAGGCACCTGTGGCAACGCCTTGGTGATCGGCTCCTGCCGTGGCACGGGTTCAGGTGGCACGGTGAGCACCGGTGTTGGAACCGGTTCTGGCGGGCTTTTCGGTGCTGGTGGCGGTAGCACCGGCTTTGGGACGACTGGCTGCGGCTGTGGTGCTAAGACAGGCGGCGGCACGGTGATGCGCTTTTGAAGCGGCGGTGCCGTCACCGTGACAGTGGGTTTCCTGGCGTCCCATTGGGGCGGCTCAGGCTTGGGTAGGACCACTGGCTTGGGCGGTGGCTCCTGGGGCAGCGTGATCGGCTTGAGATACTGCACAATCTGCTGGCTGACCTGAACGGCCGGGCCCGATTGCAGCAGCAGCACCAGCAGACCCAGATGCAATACCCCGGTGACCAGTGCCGCCGGCCGTGACACTGGCGACCGCTGCAGGTCAGACAGATCAGCACGCCTTGGTGTGCAGCTCATAGACACCGGTCAGGCCCGTTCAAGCCGGTTGGGGCGGGTCGCCCAGCCGCTGCTGCCCATCGACGTACAACCAGCGACCGTTTTCCCGTACAAACCGGCTGATTTCGTGCATCCGGACACCGCGGCCCCTGTCACGGTAACGGGCCACAAACTCGACCACCCCTGCGTCGACGCTGGCCTGGCTGTCACGCACCTCCAGGCCCAGCCACTTGACTGGCGCAAGCTCAAGTTCTCCCGGCACCGTATCCGGATGCCAGGTGGCCAGCAAATAGTCAACCCGAGCCAGAACATAGGCACTGTAACGCGCACGCATCAGCACCTGCGGGTCGGGCGGGTCAATGCCCTGGTTCCAGCCATCGTGCCAGACGGCGCAGCAGGCGGCGTAACTTTGCCCACTGCCGCAGGGACATGGAGCGGTTGATGAGAGGCTGGCGACTTTCATGGGTTCAATGGTAACGGGAAGGCCCGGTACCGACCGGCGCGCACTCAACTCGCGTCAAAGTAGGCCGTGGCTGAATAGAGCGATGCCCTGAAGGCGACACTGCCTGGCCCCTTCACGTCCAGCGCAAGACGTTCCAGCTCTTTCGCGCAGATCGGACGCGAGAACAAATACCCCTGGAGCTCGTCACAACCCATCTCGACCAGCAGATTGCACTGGGCGATCGTTTCCACGCCCTCGGCCACAACCCGCAACTTCAGGGCACGTGCCATGCCAACAATGGAGTTGGCAATCAGGCGGGCATCCTCGCTGTGCTCCAGGTCCGTGACGAAAGCCCGGTCTATCTTGAGCTCGTCGGCCTTCAGGCGGCGCAGGGTGGCCAGGCTGGAGTAACCCGTGCCAAAATCGTCGATCGACACATGAAACCCGGATCGGCGCATCTTCTCCAAGGTGCTTTGCGTCACTTTGGTGTCTTCCATGGCCAGGGACTCCGTGATTTCACAGGTAAAACGCCCAGGCTGCAGGCCAAAACGTGACAACGCCGCCTCAATGCGCTCAACCAGGTCGTCCTCGCGCATCTGGTAACCCGAAATATTGACGGCCACCCGCATTCGCAAACCACGTTCACGCCAACCTGCGGCGGTTCGGCATGCCTCCTCGATCACCCAATTGCCAATGGTGCCGATCAACCCGTAGCGCTCTGCCAGTGGTATGAACACCATCGGGCTGACGGATCCACGTTCGGGATGGTGCCAGCGCAACAAGGCTTCAGCAGCCGTCACCTGCAGGCTGCGTGCGTCGATCTTGGGTTGAAAAAACAATTCCAGCTGGCCGTTTTCCAGTGCGCCTCGCAAGTCCTGCAGCAGAATCGACTGGTCGCGCAGCTCCATGCCCATGTTGTGGTCATAAATGCAGAAATCCGCACCGCCATTGAGTTTGACACTGCGCATGGCCAAGGCAGCGTTGGAGACGATCTTGGCGCGCGAGCCATGCTCGGGATAAGTGGCGACACCAACCGAGCATGTCACGCTCGCGGGGAACGACTCAAACCCGAATGGTTCGGTCATCAAGGTCGAAATCCGCATCGCCGCGGCGCGCGCCACTGTCGCATCTCCGCTGACCAGGAGGGCAAACTCGCCGGATGTCACGCGGCTCAACCCCAAGGTCTGTCGACATGCCTTGCCCAGACGCACCGACACCTCGTTGAGCACCTTGTCACCCATGCTCTGACCGAAGGCATCGTTCAGCAGCCCAAAATTGTCCAGTGCGATGTAGAGCACACTGAAAGTGCCGCCATGACTGTCCACGGAATGCATGGCCTGGTCCAGCGCCGCGTCAAACCCGGCACGCGTCAACAGGCCACTGGAGCGCTCCTGCAGCAGATCCTGGGAGGCCTGCTGAGTCATGCGCTCAATATCCTCCAGCAAACGTTCGCTGCGCCGAAGCTCGCGTCGATACAGGGAAAAACCCAGCACGGCCAACGCCATGGCGACCACACTGACATACATCCAGATGCTCACAGGCGATGCCACAACTTCAGGGTTCATACGCAAAAAACCCTCCGGTCCGATGTTTCAAACGCATGGGGTGTTCAAGGAAATTGATGTCACCACGGGCCGCCAGATGGACTGCGGTGAGGGCCGTATTGTGCGTCAACGCAAAAACCTTTGCACTGTATCGACTCACCGATAATTCCCCCATGCCACGCCAAACCCAGCTCCTGTACCCCGCCCGCCCGCCCGCTCCCGCGCGCGATGCTGCGACCGTGTTGCTGTTGCGTGATGGCGATCAAGGCATGGAGGTGTTGATGACCCGGCGCTCGGCCACAGCCAGTTTTGTGCCAGGCGCCTATGTGTTTCCGGGTGGCGGTGTGGACGTCGCAGATGCGGGCTGCCACACCAGGTTGCAGCGGCGCATCAGCCAGAGCAGCACGCAGCTGACACAGGCTGTGGCTGCCATCCGCGAGAGTTTCGAGGAACTCGGCGTGCTTCTGGCCCGCCATGCCGACGGCCGTTGGGCCAGTCAGGCCGACATCGAGGCACTAGACCGCCAAGTCGATCTGCACACGCAATGCAGCGCCGCCGGCCTGACGCTGGCGGCCGATGCCGTGTTTGTGCTGGCGCGCTGGATCACCGATCGTGATCTGCCCAAACGCTTTGATGTCCCGTTTCTGGTGGCGCGAATGCCGCCTGATCAACAGCCCGTGGCCGACGAAACCGAACAGTTCGAGCCGGTATGGGTCAAACCCGCCGATGCACTGGCACGCCACAAGTCGGGTAGCTTCTTCATGATCTACCCCACCATCCGCACGCTTGAACGGCTGCTAGATTTTGTCGACGTGGCGGCGGTATTGCAGGCCTGCGCGGTCAGCGAAGCGCCTTTGTGGACCAGTTGCCCCCGCACCGGTCTGCTGGCCGGGCGCGAAGCGCGTTACATGGAGCATGAGTCGGCTTTTGGTGAACTGGCCCTGGTGTGTCCCGATGGCCAGATCGTGCACCCCTTGGACTGGCAGCACGAGCGGGTGGTGCCATTGCTCAACAATGTGCAGCGCCTGACCGCATCCAACCCGGGCGTGATGACCGGCCCCGGCACCAACAGCTACCTGGTGGGTGATGCCAGCACCGGCTACATCGTGATCGACCCAGGCCCGCTGGACGGTGAGCATCTGGCCAAACTTTATCGCGCCGCCGGTGGCGACATTCGCCTGATCGTGTGCACCCACTCACACCCCGACCACTCCCCCGGCGCGCAGCCGCTACAGGCGCTATGCGCCAACACTCCGCCGATTGCGGGATTTGCCAGTGCCGCCACAGCGCGCGCGGCCAGCGCCTTCACGCCCGACAGGTCGCTCTTGAACGGAGAGCTGCTAACCCTTTCCCCACCTGGGCTAGAGGCCAATTCTTCGCATGAAAGCTGCCATACGCTGCAGGTCATTCACACGCCCGGGCACGCTGCCAATCACCTGTGCCTGCTGTTGCTGCAGGACGGCTTGCTGTTTTCAGGCGACCATGTTCTCAACGGCAGCACCACGGTAATCGACCCGCCCGACGGCGACATGGACGACTACCTGAATTCGCTTGAGCTGTTGATCGCGGCCTGTCAGGCACAGCAGGTCAAGTTCATCCTGCCAGCCCATGGTTATGCCATCGGCGGCCCGGACGACGAGGCGATGGCAGCGCTGTTGCGCCTCAAGCAGCACCGGCTGCAACGTGAAACCAAGGTGATGCGCGCCATGCAGGCACAACCCCAGGCCTCGCTGGATGACTGGCTGGCCGTGGTTTACGATGATGTGCCTGCGCGCATGTGGCCGGTGGCGAAACGCTCGCTGCTGGCCCATGTGGCGCGTATCGAATCGATGATTGATCGACACGACGATTGAAATTTGTCGCCGGGTGCCCAAGTACGGCGCTGTTGCAACCAACCCGGGCCATGTGCCATGCCAGCCGTCATCATCTCCGTTTTGGCCTTGCTGCTGGTGGCCTGGCTGATCGGGCAGCCCTGGCTGCGTCAGCGGCGCCGTCAGGCGTTGCGCCGTCAGCCATTTCCTGAAGCCTGGCGGCATATCCTGCGCCAGCGGGTGCCGCTTTATCAAAAGCTGCCCACCGACCTGCAGCTAAAACTCAAAGGGCACATTCAGATTTTGCTGGCTGAAAAGCAGTTTACCGGCTGTCAGGGTCTGACCATTGACGACGACATGCGGGTGACCATTGCGGCACATGCAGGCCTGCTGTTACTCAACCGACCCGCTGCTTACTACCCCAACTTGCGGCAGATTCTGGTGTACCCGGGCAGTTTTGTGGTGCAGCGTGACCACACCGACGGCGTGGGTGTGGCGCATCGGGCGCGCCAGGTTCTCGCGGGTGAATCCTGGTCGCAAGGCCAGGTAGTATTGTCCTGGCAAGACACTGTGGACGGTGCCGCCATTCCCGATGATGGGCAGAATGTGGCCATCCATGAGTTCGCCCATCAGCTCGACCAGCAAACCGGCTGGGCCAATGGCGCGCCAGAGCTGGCACACCCCTCGCAGTACCAGGCTTGGGCCGCGGTGTTAGGCGAAGAGTTCAGAACGCTGCAGGCGCGGGTCACGCGCGGCGCCCCCAGTCTGTTGGGTGACTATGCTGCCACCGACCCGGCTGAATTTTTTGCAGTGGCATCCGAGGTGTTTTTTGAGCAACCCGGCGCCATGGCGCAGGAACACCCGGCCCTCTACCAGCAATTCACCCAGTATTACCAGGTGGATCCACGCGGCTGGTGAGGCCAAGTTGCGATTTACTTGACCGTCAGATTGTTCTTCACGGACTTGACCCCGGAGATCGATTTGGCGACCTTGGCGGCCGATGCCAACTGCTCCTTGCTGTCCACAAAGCCTGACAACTGCACGGTGCCTTCATAGGTCTCGACCGAAATCGCTGTGGACGGAATGCCTTTGGTGATCAGAAATTTGCTTTTGACCTTGGTGGTGATGGCGGAGTCGGCCAGCACCCGTTTGTCGTTGTCCTGCCCGGCCTTGAGGTACTCTGCCTCCTGCAACTTGCCATCCTTGTTGGCGTCGAACTTGGTGAAGCGTTTTGCGGTTTCCTTGTCTGCAGCCACTTCGTCTTTGCTCAGCCCGCCGTCGGCGTTTTTATCAAGCGTCTTGAACGCGTTATTGTTGACATTGCCGTCAGAGCTGTTGCCACTTTGGGCAAAGGCAGCCGTCATGGCCAGGGAAGCGATCAGGGCAAAAAGCAGACGCATCGAAATCTCCAGGGTAGGCACGCCATGTGCAAAATTGTGGGAACCCGAGCTGCCTTCTCGCCAGCATCGGGGCCGTGTACTGTACCAATAAACCGGCGCGACACTGCCGTTACCATCGCAGCCATGACCATGGCCGCACGACCTACCCCAAAACCATCTGCAAAACCGGGTCGATCGGATCCTGCTGAACGCCCAAGCGCGGGGGAACGATTGTCGAAGTGTGTGATGCGACTGGCCAGCTGTTCGCGCCGCGAAGCTGAGCAATACATCGAAGGTGGCTGGGTTCGCGTGGACGGCGTGGTGGTTGAGATACCGATGCGGCGGATCACCCAACAGCAGGTGCAACTTGACCCACAGGCCCGGCTGGGCGGCGCCACAGCCGTGACCATTTTGCTGCACCGATCCGCACCCACGCACACCCAGGGCAAGACCCCTGCAACTCGCTCGCCGAATGCATCAACCGGTGGTTTGATCCGGGTACAGAACCACTGGCCTCAGGACCCCTCGCCGACGCCGGTGCTGCAGCGTCATCTGTCCGGTTTGCAAACCTCCGAATCGCTCGAAGCCAACGCCAGCGGCCTGTGGGTGTTCACGCAGGACTGGCGCATACAACGCAAACTGACGGAGGATGCGGCCCTGATCGAACATGAATGGCTGGTCGAAGTGTCTGGCCCGATCGAGCCTGGCGTGTTGTTGCAACTTGCCCACGCCAGCCAGCCCCTGGGTATCCCGTTCAAAGTCAGCATCAGCAGCACACATGCCGCCGGTACGGTTTTGCGCTGGGCCGTCAAAGGCAGTCATCCGGGAATGCTGGCGAGCCTGTGTGCTCAACACCGGCTCCAGGTTCTGAGCATGAAATTGCAACGCCTGGGCCGCGTGGGTCTGGCGGGGCTGCCTGCCGGCATGTGGCGTTATTTGCTGCCGCAGGAACGCTTTTAGAGCGGCGGTGCCAAGTTCAGGCGACCGGTGCGAGTGGCGGCAAATCCATCAGTGCCGTGCCCTCGACGCGGTCACTCAGGATCGGATAACGCGTTGGCTCGGGCAGGTTGTAATGCCACCATTCACAGGGATGGTGTTCCCAGCCGGCCGCGACCATGATGCCCAGCAGCAGCAAGCGGTTGCTCTGGGCCTGGCGTGAGATGTCAGTACGGGCGTGAAACGACTGTTCGGTCATCTCGTCAAAAGCGGTCCCCATGTCCAGCACCAGCCCTTGGGCATCACACAGGGTCAGGTCGACAGCCACACCGCGCGTGTGCATGGAGCCCACGCGTGGGTCGGCAACAAACCGCGGATCCGGCACGGTGGCCCACAAACGCCATTGCGCGGCCGAAGGGCGATAGGCATCCAGCACACACAAACGCCAGCCCAGCGCCTGCGCCAGCGCAGCCGCGCGGTACAGCGCATCGAGTGCATCCTTGTGCAGAAAAGCGGCCGCATGGTCATAAATGCGTTGTCCGGTAAAGTTATCGACGGTGGCGTAACGCAGGTCGACATCGACGGCGGGGTGTTGTATTTCCTGAAGCGGCATGGCGTGAATTATCGACGCCCTCAAACACCAAACAGTTGCCCGCGCGCGGCGTCGGTGATGGCCAGCACACACGGGTGGGTGATACGCCGCTCGACCGACACCGCATAGAACTCTTCGACCAGATCGGTGGTGCGCCCCAGTACCTCGACACCAAACTGTCTGCAGGTTTCATCGTCGAGCACACTGGGCGTCATGAACACCCCTTGTCCTTCACGGCCGAACGCTTTCATCAGCGCCGCATCGTCAAATTCCCCCACCACAATCGGCACCAGCCGATGACGGGCAAACCAGTCTTCCAGCTGCCGACGCACCGAGCTGCTGGCACCGGGCACCAGCATCGGCACGCCGTCCAGGCACTGTGGAAACTCCCCCTGAATCAAGGATCGCAAAGCGGGCGCACAGAAGAAACTCAGGGCACTGCGGCCCAGCGCATGGTTGAAGGCCTTGACACTGACGCGACGGGGCATGGGCTCATCCGCAATCACCAGGTCCAGCCGGTGCAAAGCCAATGCTGCCAGCAACTCGTCAAACTTGCCTTCGCTGGCCAGCAGCTTGATCGGCTGATCGATGGAGAAGGCTGGCTCCAACAGGCGATAAGCCACCGATTTGGACACCGAGTCGGCCACACCAACCCGAAAGTCGAGTCGACGCTGCGTGCTGCGGGTCTGGCGCAGGGCGGTCTCCAGATCCTGCCCCAGACTGAAGATCTGGTCGGCGTAACCCAATGCCAGCCGGCCGTGCTCGGTCAACTCCAACTGGCGACCACTTTTGCGAAACAGCTTGCGCCCCAGCCAGTCCTCCAGCAACTTGATCTGTCCGGACAGGGTTTGCGGTGTAGTGTGCAACTGCTCACCGGCACGCATGATGCCGCCCGAGCGCGCCGTCACCCAGAAATAGTAAAGATGCTTGAAGTTCATCGTTGTGCCCCTATCTGATGGACTGATTATTCGAATTTATCGAAGCTTATTTGTTCATAATTCGAATTTACACGAAGTGATTGAACCATTAAAGTGCAAGGCGTGTCTGAACTGAAGACATTGACAGGAGTTACAAAAATGCGTTTAAGTACCAAAGGCCGATTCGCCGTTACCGCCATGATCGACGTCGCACTGCGCGAAAAGCTGGGTCCCGTACCACTGTCGGACATTGCCGCACGGCAACAAATTTCACTCTCCTATCTGGAGCAGATGTTCAGCCGCCTGCGTTCAGAAGGGCTGGTCACCAGCACCCGTGGTCCTGGGGGCGGCTATACCCTGGGGCAACGCACCGACGCCATCACGGTGGCCGACATCATCGCTGCGGTGGAGGATGCGCCACAAAAATCCAAGGCTGATGAGCTGCTGCCCGCGCAGGATATGGCGCAAGACCTGTGGGATGCGATGAATGCCAAGGTGCTGGACTTCATGCAGTCGGTCACGTTGCGCTCGTTGGTGCTGGAACAGTTGGCGAAGGGCGTGAAGATCGAGCAAAAACCTGCCCCCAATCGCGGTGTGTTCAAAAAACCGGCCTTGCAAACGGTGCGTACGACCGCGCCTAACTCGGTGTTTGCGCTGGGTCAGTCGCTGCTGGCGCGCAGCTGATAAAAAGTGTGAAGCCCACCGATAAGCCGGATTCTGTGCGCCCGGGTTTCCCTGGGCGTGACTGTCATTAATCTGGGCTGCTGGTCACCCAGCAGCTCGGTGCTACCTACCCGCCAGCTCTGGGGGCCCCATCAACGCTGGCCTACTTGGTATTGCTGCGCGTAGAGATTGCCCGTTTCACCCGTCCGCCCGGTTGCCCGGCCGGACGACTCGTCTCTGTTGCTCTGATCCTCACCTTATAACCGGCCCCTTGCGGAACCTGCCTTTCAGTGGACAGCCGTTAACTGCTACGCTGCCCTATGCAGTCCGGACGTTCCTCCAGTGCGGTGTTTCCACCATTGCACCAGCGACAGTCTGGCGGGCTTCACAGAGTGCATTATCGTGTCAAGTGGGTGGGCACTTTGGTTCAAAATACACCACCCCAACTCGAGAAGTCTTATGCGCGCTGACAACGTCCTGCAAACCATTGGCAACACGCCGCATATCCGCATCAACCGCCTGTTTGGCAATACCCATCTGGTCTATGTGAAATCCGAACGCAGCAACCCGGGCGGATCGATCAAGGACCGCACCGCGCTTGCCATGGTGGAGGCCGCCGAGAGATCGGGTGTGCTGCGGCCCGGGGGAACCATCATCGAACCGACCTCAGGCAACACCGGCGTGGGCTTGGCCCTGGTGGCGGCGGTCAAGGGTTACAAGCTGATCCTGGTGATGCCCGACAACATGAGTGCCGAGCGGCGCAAGCTGATGCTGGCGTACGGTGCCAAGGTGGACCTGACCCCGCGCGAAAAAGGCATGAAAGGCGCCATCACCCGTGCGTATGCGCTTTCGCTGTCAGTGCCCGGTTCGTGGGTGCCACAACAATTCGACAATCCAGCCAACGTGGAAGTGCATGCTCTGACCACGGCCCGTGAAATTTTGCTGGATTTCCCGGACGGTATCGACGTGCTGATCACCGGGGTCGGCACCGGCGGCCATTTGAGCGGCGTGGCACTCACCCTCAAGGCGAAATGGCCGCGACTGCAGGTGTTTGCCGTAGAACCCGCAGGCTCACCCGTGATTTCCGGTGGCACTGCCGCGCCCCACCCGATCCAGGGCATCGGTGCCGGCTTTGTGCCGAAAAACCTGAAGACCGAGCTGCTGGACGGGGTGATCACCGTCGAAGGCGACGCGGCAATGAACTACGCCCGACGCAGCGCCGCACAAGAAGGCCTGCTGGTGGGCATTTCCAGTGGTGCCACCCTGGCTGCCATTGCCCAGAAACTGCCTGACATTGCAACTGGTGCGACGGTATTGGGCTTTAACTACGACACCGGCGAGCGCTATTTTTCGGTGGAAGGCTTTTTACCCGGCTGACCGCTTTTTGCCACTGCTACACCTGAGGGGCAGCCAGCGCCAGTTGGCCCCGACCGACCGATTGGCCAAGTTTGAACACTTCAACCGTGTTCACCAATGCGTCTGCCTGAGATTGCAAGCTGCCCGCTGCAACTGACATGACATCAACCAATTGCGCGTTTTGTTGTGTCATCTGGTCCATCAGTTGAATGGCCACACCCAGTTGAGACACGCCCTCGCTTTGCGCCTCGCTGGCCGCGCTGATTTCAGCCATGATGGTTGTCACATGGCGAATGCTGCTCACCACCTCGGCCATGGTGGCACCTGCCTTGTCAACCAGCACGGTGCCTTGCTCCACCCGCTGCACGCTGGCGCTGATGAGTCCCTTGATTTCACGCGCGGCCTCGGCCGATCGGCCCGCCAGGCTGCGCACTTCGCTGGCCACCACCGCAAAGCCACGACCCTGCTCACCTGCACGCGCAGCTTCAACCGCCGCGTTAAGCGCCAGGATGTTGGTCTGAAAGGCAATGCCGTCAATCACGGCGATGATGTCCGATATCTTGTGCGATGACTCGTTGATGCCTTTCATGGTGACAATCACCTCGCTCACTGCAGCACCGCCACGCGCTGCCACCTCGGAGGCACTGACCGCCAGCGCGTTGGCCTTGCTGGCGTTGGCCGCATTCAGGTTGACCTGCTCGCCAAGTTGTTCCATCGACGACGTGGTGTCTTGCAGCGAATGCGCCTGGCTTTCGGTGCGTGAAGACAGGTCAAGGTCGCTTTGCGCAATACCGGCGCTGGCCCGCGCCACCGCCTCTGCCCCTTCCCGCACGTCGGCCACCACGCTGACCAGGGCCAGTTGCATCTCTTTGAGGGCTTGCAGGAGTTGGGCAATCTCATTTTTTCCACGGGTGTCAAACTGCAGGCTCAGGTCGCCACCCGCCACCGCCCGCGAAACCGCCACAGCCAGGTTGATCGGTCCCGTGATCGAACGAATGATCCACAGCGCCATCACAACACCCGCTGCCAGTGCGGCCACAACCGTTGCCCCGATCACGACCACCATATTGGCGGTGGCCGCCTGGGTGGCACTGGCCGATTGCTGCATCAGGGCATCCTGCTGCTTGAGCAGGCGATCCAGCGCATCAAAATAGATCTTTTGCGCCGGGCGCACCTTGTCGAGCAGCAGCGCCTTGGCCTCAAAGGTCTGGCCACCGATGGCCAGCTCCATCGCCTCGGCCTGCAACGGTTCGTAAACGGCGCGCGCCTGCACCACCGCAGCCAGCGCCCCACGGGCATCGTTGGAAACCAGTTGGGCATCGAGTCTGGCGAAACGCTCGCCAATGCGCTTGCGCGCCACCTCGATGCGCTCGCCCTCTGCACGAATGTCGGCACTGTTGCTCATGATGAGCATGTTGCGCAACGCATCGGCGATCAGGGTCACATCAGCCTTGATGTCATTGATGACCGCGATTTTGGGGACCTGATCATTGATGACCTCATCAAACATGGCGTTCATGCTCTTGAACTTGACAACCGACACTGCCGCCATAAAGGCCAGCAGCAAACCGAGGATGCCAAAACCAAAAACCAGTCGGGTGGAAATTTTGAGGTCGTTGAGTTGCATGATGCACGTCCGCTAGGCCGAAGCTGAGTTGCATCATAGCCATGAACGCGGTCTGCATGTCGATCTCTTTCAAAAACAATCCCGTCTGTCATGCCGACAGCATCGAACGCCAGAATACTACGTAATTGATAGCATCAGGCACTCTAAAAACAGACCCAACCGCACCTTTGCCTGTAAAACAGCTACCGCTTTTGCGGGGCTGGCTTGCTCACAATTCTCCAGCGAGGGCCAGCCGTCGCCGTTCAGGTGGCATGCGTTCAATCGCGTAGCGCAGCATGGTGCGCGGCATCTGCGTCTGATAGCTGCGCACAAAATCCGTCAGAACCGCCGCATCGCGATGGCCTACTTCGCGCAGCATCCAGCCGCAGGCCTTGTGAATCAGGTCGTGCGGTTCATTGAGCAACAAGGTGCACAGACGCAAGGTATCAGCAAAATCCCCCGCACGCACAAACGCCAAGGTCGCCAGCACCGCGATGCGCCGATCCCACAACACGCCCGAGCGCGCCAGGTCATCCAGCACAGCACGGTCACGCGAGCGCAAATGGCCACCAACGATGGCTGGAGCCGAACTGTCCACCAGGTTCCAATTGTTGACCCGATGCCGGCACGTCAGGTAGAGGTCATAGATACGTGACCGGATCAGCGAATCACCGCGCTCAAAGTGGTCCACCAGGATCAGCAGCGCCAGCAAACGGGCTTCATTGTGCGGAGAATCCAGCAGCCGCTGGCACTCTGGCAGGCTTAAGCGCCTGAAGCGCTTGGCCATTTGGCGTACGTCAGGCACGACCACACCCAGAAAACAGTCGCCCTCGCCATATTGGCCCGGGCCGGTCTTGAAATAACCCGCCAAAAAGGCCGCCTTGTCTGCATTGGCCAGCGCCTGCAGCGCGGCCTGGGCCTGCGAGTGGTCCGGAGTCTGGGCATCCGGAAAAACGATCTGACCTTGGTTGACAGAATTCATGTCATTCATCGCAAGAAGGGATAGGCGTGAAACAGGCGGTAAGAGCCGCGAATTATCATTGCACCCTGCTTGATCGCCACGAGCCCACCATGATCCGCCTGACTGAACTCAAACTGCCCCTGTCTGCGCTGCCAGTGGCCACCCGCCGCGCTGCGGATGCGCCCAGCGAGACCGACGCCGATCGGTTGCCAGACCCACACCCGCTCGCCGCGCTGACCCAGCGCTGCGCCAGCACCCTGGGCGTTGCAGCAGAGGACATCAGGCAACTGAACGTCTTCAAACGCAGTTTTGATGCGCGCAAAGCCGAGCTACTCGCCGTCTACATCGTCGACATTGCGCTGGCCGATGCCACGCAGGAGGCGGCGGTGCTGGCGCGCTTTCCCGATCACCCCCACATACTTGCCACGCCCGACATGGCTTACCGGCTGGTGGCCCATGCCCCGGCCAACCTGGCTTTGCGTCCAGTCGTGGTGGGTTTTGGCCCTTGCGGCATTTTTGCGGCACTGGTGTTGGCGCAGATGGGCTTCAAACCCATCGTGCTCGAGCGCGGCAAACCGGTACGTGAGCGCACCAAAGACACCTGGGGCCTGTGGCGCAAACATGTGCTCAACCCCGAGAGCAACGTGCAGTTTGGCGAAGGCGGCGCAGGCACATTCTCTGACGGCAAGCTGTGGAGCCAGATCAAGGACCCGCGTCATCTGGGGCGCAAAGTGATGGAAGAATTTGTCAATGCCGGTGCGCCACCCGAGATTCTGGTCGAGGCGCACCCGCACATTGGCACCTTCAAACTGGTGCGGGTCGTGGAGAACCTGCGCGCACAGATCATCGCGCTGGGTGGCGAGGTGCGCTTTGGGCAGCGCGTGGTCGACCTGCACATCGAAACCACCTCGGGCACGCGGCAGGTGCGTGGGTTGAGGGTGCTGAACCAGGCCACCGGGCAAACCGAGACCCTGCGCGCCGACCAGGTCATTCTGGCACTGGGACACAGCGCGCGCGACACCTTTGCCATGCTGCACGAGCGCGGCGTGTCGCTGCTGGCCAAGCCGTTCTCGGTGGGTTTTCGGGTGGAGCATCCGCAAAGCCTGATCGATCGCGCGCTGTGGGGCCGCCACGCTGGCCACCCTTTGCTGGGTGCTGCTGCCTACAAACTCGTGCACCATGCCAGCAATGGACGCGCGGTGTACAGCTTTTGCATGTGCCCGGGTGGCACCGTGGTGGCTGCCACCAGCGAACCGGGCCGGGTCGTGACCAACGGCATGAGCCAGTATTCACGCAACGAGCGCAATGCCAATGCCGGCTTGGTGGTCGGCATCGAGCCGCGGGACTATCCGCAGGATGCACCTGCGTTTATTGAAGCTTTCGGACCGGTAGCGGGCGCTGACTATGCGCAGGAAGTGATGCGATCAAGAGCAAGCATGCCCGCCGCAGTGCATCCGCTGTCGGGCATCAGCCTGCAGCGCGAGCTCGAAGCCCGGGCGTTTGTGCTCGGTGGCGGCAACTATGAAGCCCCAGGGCAGTTGGTGGGCGAGTTCATCCGCGGTGAAGCCTCAAGCGGATGGGGTACGGTGCAGCCGTCTTACCAGCCGGGGGTCAAACTTGGCGACCTGCACACAAGCCTGCCGGACTACGCGATCGCCGCACTGCGCGAGGCGCTGCCGGCTTTCGGCAAAAAGATCAAGGGGTTCGATTTGCCCGACGCGGTATTGACCGGTGTGGAAACCCGTACTTCGTCACCCCTGCGCATGCCGCGCGGCGAGAACTTTCAAAGCTTCAACACCGCTGGGCTTTACCCGGGCGGTGAAGGCGCGGGCTACGCGGGTGGCATCCTGTCGGCGGCTGTCGATGGCATCCGGCTGGCGGAAGCGCTGGCGATCGGCTGAGCCTCCCGGTCGCCATTTCCATCACGCGAGTTCGGCACGAACGGCCGTCAACACCTGCCAAAACGCTGCCTCCTGTGTGGTGCAGAAGTTGATGCGCATCAGCGTGTCGGGTACACGGTTCGCGTGAAACAGCGAACCCGGCGCCAGCAAATAGCCCACATCGAGCATGCGCTGCGCCAGCGCGTCGGTATCGACCCCGGTATCCACCCAGCCAAACAACCCGGCCGGTGGCGCGGCAAAGCGGCAGCCAGCGCCCAGCGCCAGCTTGACACTGCGGGCGCGTGCCTGGTCCAGTCGGCTGCGCACCTGCTGCGCGTGGCGGCGCAATTGGCCCTGTTCGATGCACCAGGCCAGTGCTTTTTCCAGCAAGGCCGGGGTGGTCAGTGTGGCCAGCAACTTGGTGTCAAGCAGGCGCTCGAACAGATCCGCTGGCGCCGCCATGAAACCCACGCGCCATCCCGGCGCCAGAATTTTTGAGAAGCCGCTGACATAAATGGTGCGCTGCAAGCCGTCCAGCGCCGACAGTCGCGTGGCGTGGTCGGGGGCCAGATGACTGTAGGTGTCGTCTTCAACAATGTGAAAATGGTGCGCATTGGCCAGTTGCAGCAAGCGGTGCGCGGCGCCTGGACTCAGGCAGTAGCCGGTCGGGTTGTGGAACACACTGACACTCACAAACAGCTTGGGTGCGTGCAGTTCGCAGTAACGCGCCATCACCGCAAGGTCAGGTCCGTCCGGTCCCCGAGGCACTGGCAAAATGCGCATGCCCAGGGCGTCCAGGCGGGCAAATTCAATGGCCCAGCCGGGCTCTTCGACCATCACACAGTCACCGGCGCGCAGCAGCGTGCGGCTCACAATGTCAAGCGCATGGGTGGCTCCCACCGTGGTCATGATCTGCTGCGGGCTGGCCGGGATCGACAAGGCACTCAACCGGGCCGCCAGCGCCTGGCGTAGCCCCGAGTCGCCGGCAGGCTCGCCGTATTGCAGCGAGAAGTCGTTGAGCTGCGCGCCAGTGGTCACGCGCCGGATCGCGGCGGACAAGAACGGGGTCTCCAGCCAATCTGGCGGAAAAGCACCCAGGCCGGGTTGCGGCAAGTTGCTACCACCCTGGAACATGCCACGAATCAGCGCGGTGGCGTTGACGGGGGCGTGTGGCAGGGAGGTCGGCCGTGCTGTATCAGTCGATTGTTTTGCTTCTGATTCAGTAGCTGTCAGCGCTTTTTCAATCTGGGCTGGATGCCTGTTTCTTATATAAAACCCCCGATTTTTCTGGGCGTCGACCAGGCCTTGCGCCAGGAGTTGGTCATAGGCCGCCACCACCGTGCTGGGACTCACGCCCAGCTGCTGCGCACATTGCCGTACCGAGGGCAGGCGCGCGCCTGGGGCCAGCAGGCCGGTTTGAATGCGCTCACTCAAGCGGGCAGCAAGTTGCTCGGCCAGGGGGCGGGTGGGGGTTTTGATCAGCATGGTCGGGGTCGCCTTGGCTGCAGATTCAGGTTTGGCTTTGGATCTGCGCCTCGCACGGGGGAGGACAAGGGCGGGTGCCTCATACTGGAGTACCAGAAATCGGCATCCACCCCTGTCCTCCCTCGTGCCAACGACCGTGTTGTGCTGGAGAACCCAAAGCCCGAGCCATCTGTGTCATGTGCATTATCAATACAGATTTTCATAATGTCTTGCAAAGTGTATCGTTAGTGTACTGTTTTTCAAGCTACATTCGACGCCATGAACCGCCCACTCAAACCCCATGACCGCCGCTGAACTCACCGCATTGCTGGTGTTGTGCACCGCCACCAGCTTTACGCCGGGGCCCAACACCACGTTATCGACCGCCCTGGCAGCCAATTTGGGACTGCGTCGGGCCGTACGGTTTGTGCTTTCGGTACCTGTCGGCTGGGGCCTGCTGTTCAGCCTGTGCGCAGCGGGTGTGGGCGCCATGGTGCTGGCCGTCCCCGTGCTGCGACTGGGGGTGCAGGCGACTGGCGTGGGCTACTTGTTGTGGCTGGCGCTCAAGCTCTGGCGCGCCAACACACTCGCCCAGGCCGATTCTGGGCGTTTGCAGGTGACGTTCTGGCAAGGGGTGATGCTGCAGTTTCTGAACATCAAGGCCTGGATGCTGGCGCTCACCGTGGTGGCGGGCTGGCTGGCCGGGCGCGAGGACGCGCTGAGCCGCTTTGCCGTGGTGCTGCCCATCCTGCTGGCGTTTGGCCTGTGCAGCAACTTGACCTATGCGCTGATCGGCACGCTGCTGCGGCGCTGGCTGGCTGATGCGGAGCATGGTGGTCGGCGTCTGCGCTGGTTTAACCGCAGCATGGCAGTGGTGCTGGTGGTCACTGCAGCATGGATGACTACCTTCTGACAGAAATTAAGTTCCAGCCCATACAAAATAAGCACGACCAGCTATGACTAACGAAGTAATTCAGATGAAAACCTTAGGCCTGATCGGCGGCATGAGTTGGGAATCGACCGTGCCGTATTACCAGTTGATCAACCAGACGGTGCGTCAACAGCTCGGCGGTTTGCATTCGGCCAGGATCATTCTGTACAGCGTGAATTTCGCAGAGGTCGAACATCTGCAAAGAACCGACCAGTGGGACGCCGCTGGCGCGCTGCTGGCCAATGCCGCGCACAAGCTGGCAAGCGCCGGGGCCGACGCGCTGGTGCTGTGCACCAACACCATGCACAAGGTGGCCAGCGCCATTGAGCGCGCCGTGGACATCCCGCTGCTGCATATTGCCGACCCGACTGCACTAGCCATCCAGCAGGCCGGGTTCGCCACCGTGGGGCTGCTTGGCACGCGTTTCACCATGGAGCAGGACTTTTACCGCAGCCGCCTGGAACAAAACCACGGTCTGACGGTACTGACGCCGCCTGCCAGCGGGCGCGAACTGGTACACCAGATCATTTATGAAGAGCTGTGTCTGGGTCAGGTCAACGAGACCTCGCGCCAAGCCTACCTGCAGGTGATCGACGATCTGCGCCAACAAGGCGCACAGGCCATCATCTTGGGCTGCACCGAGATTGCCATGCTGGTGCAGCCACAACACACCGCCCTGCCGCTGTTTGACACCACCGCGCTGCATGCCAAAAGCAGCGCACTGTGGGCGATAACGCCATGAAACACCTGTCACCTGAGGTCAAGAAAGGCCTGTGGCTGGGGCTGCTGGGCGTGGTGATTTTTGCGCTGACACTGCCGCTCACCCGCCTGGCGGTGGGCACGCCGCAAGCGCCGCAACTCTCAGGTCTGTTTGTCTCGACCGGGCGGGCAACGGTGGCGGCGCTGCTGTCCATCGTTTTTCTGTGGGCCACTCGCGCACCCTGGCCCGCGCGTGCCAACCTGCCCGCGCTGGCGGTGGTGATGCTGGGCGTGGTATTTGGTTTTCCAATGTTTTCGTCGATTGCCATGCGCCATGTGGAAGCCGTGCACGCCAGCGTGATGCTGGGTGTGCTGCCATTGGCCACGGCCGGAGTGGGTGCCTGGCTGCACCGTCAGCGACCCTCGGCCGGGTTTTGGCTGTGTGCGGCCTTGGGCTCGGCGCTGGTGATTGGCTTTGCCATGCTGCGTTCTGGCGCTGGCAACCTGAGTCTGAGCTGGGCCGACACGCTGCTGCTGGCAGCCATGGGCTGCGCGGCCGTGGGCTATGGCATGGGCTCATTGTTGTCGCAGCGCATGCGCGCGGAGCATGTGATCTGTTGGGCGCTGATTCTGGGTTTGCCGTTAAATATGCCGCTAGCGCTTATGGAATATCCGCAGGCAGCTATTGGTTTCAATGCATGGTGTGGCTTTGTCTACGTGGCGCTGTTTTCCCAATGGCTCGGCTTTTTTGCCTGGTACCGCGGTCTGGCGCTGGGCGGCACGGTGCGTGTCAGCCAGGTGCAGTTACTGCAACCGTTCTTGAGCATGCTGTTTGCCGTGCCCATTCTGGGCGAGCGGCTCGACCTTCTCACGGTGGGTTTCGGCCTGGCCGTGATTGCGGTTGTGTTTGTCGGTCGAAAAATGCCGGTGCACACCATTGAACCGACGCCATCACCTCAACCCGCCACGCTAAAGGTCAACACACCATGAATACCCCACCCGCATCCCCCTGGCAACTGGCGCGCCGCGCCGCGCGCATGAACCCGTCGGTCATTCGCGAAATCCTGAAAGTCACCGAGCGCCCTGGCATCATCAGTTTTGCCGGTGGCCTGCCATCGAGCAAAACCTTTCCGGTGGCCGAGTTCGAGGCAGCCTGTGCCAAGGTGCTGACCGACGACCCCAAAGGCGCGCTGCAATACGCCGCCAGCGAAGGCTTTGGCCCGTTGCGCGAAGCCGTGGCGCAGACCCTGAGCGAACAAAGCAGCGCCGCCGGTGTGCCCTGGGCGGTGGACCCGGCGCAGGTACTGATCACCACCGGCAGCCAGCAGGGGCTGGATCTGGTGGCCAAGGTGCTGGTGGATGCCGGCAGCAAGATTCTGGTCGAATCACCCACCTACCTGGGTGCGGTATCAGCGTTTGTGCCGATGGAGCCTGACATTGTGGCAGTGGACAGTGACGCGCATGGCGTACTCATTGACGACTTGCGCGCCAAGGCCAGTGGCGCGCGTTTTTTGTACGTGCTGCCCAATTTTCAGAACCCGACCGGGCGCAGCATGGACGAGTCGCGCCGCGCCGCGCTCAGTACCACGGCGTTTGAACTGAACCTGCCGCTGATCGAGGACAACCCCTACGGCGACCTGTGGTTTGATACCCCGCCACCGGCGCCGCTGTCGGCACGCCACCCCGACAACTGCATATACCTGGGCTCGTTTTCCAAAGTGCTGGCACCCGGCCTGCGCCTGGGGTTTTTGGTGGCACCCAAGGCGGTGTACCCCAAACTGTTACAAGCCAAGCAGGCCGCGGACCTGCACAGCCCGGGTTTTAACCAGCGCATGATTGCCGAGGTGATGAAAGACGGCTTTCTGGACCGCCATGTGCCGACCATCCGTGCGTTGTACAAGGCCCAGCGCGATGCCATGCTGGCCGCGCTGGCGCGGCACTTTGGCGCGATGCCGCCCGATGTTGAGGCCATGCCAGCGGCTGAGGCCGACGCCCGGCTGACCTGGAACACCCCGGCGGGTGGCATGTTTTTGTGGGCGCGCCTGCCTGCGGGCATGGACGCGCAGGATTTGCTGCCGTTTGCGGTGGAGCAGGGCGTGGCCTTTGTGCCCGGTGCACCGTTTTATGCCGACCATGGCGATGCGCGCACATTGCGGCTGAGTTTTGTGACGCCCAGCGTGGAGGAAATTCATCGAGGCGTCGCGGCCTTGGCCGCTGCGCTGAATGTTTATGCCACCACATTGACGGCCTGATGCCATGAAAACACGTCCATTCAAGCAAGTCGACGTCTTCACCGCCACGCCCTACCTGGGCAACCCCTTGGCCGTGGTGCTGGATGGCTCGGACCTATCCACCGAGCAGATGCAGCACTTTGCTCACTGGACCAACCTGTCGGAAACCGTGTTTTTGCTGCCGCCCACACCAGCGGCGGCGGCACAGGGCGCGCATTACCGGGTACGCATCTTCACACCCGGCGCTGAGCTGCCGTTTGCCGGCCACCCGACTTTGGGCAGCTGCCACGCCTGGTTAGAGGCGCAGGGTCTGGACGGGCTAACCGATCTCCCGGACACCAGTGAACTGCTGCAAGAGTGTGGTGTCGGCCTGGTGCGCCTTCGGCGTGATGGCCCACGCCTGGCCTTTGCCGCACCGCCGCTCACGCGTCGCTCGCCCGACCCGGCCACCGTGGCGCAGGTGGCGCTCGCCCTTGACCTGGATGCCCGACACATTGTGGCCAGTCAGTGGCTTGACAATGGGCCGGTGTGGCTGGGGCTGCTTATTGACAGCGCCGAAGTTCTTCTGGCGCTTGACCCCAATCACCCTGAACTCAGGAACTTGGGCATAAAAGTAGGGGTAGCCCATATCCAAAGGTCCTCAGAAGCTACAAGCTTAGCAGCAAATCCTGATCAGAATGATGGTGCATCAGGCTTGCAGGTACGTGCCTTTGCTGCGGCAGTGGGGGTCAATGAGGACCCGGTCACTGGCAGTCTGAATGCCAGTCTGGCGCAATGGCTGGTGGCTGACGCCTGGTTGCCGCCGCGCTACGTCGCCACCCAGGGCTCACGCCTGCAGCGTCACGGGCAAGTCTTTGTGCAGCGCGGCAATGACGGCCAGATCTGGATCGGTGGGGAAGTGGTGACGTGTGTCAGCGGTGGCGTTACGCTGTAACCGGTCACCAATCTGCTTCAGCGACTGACATCCCTATTGAATTGATCAGTCAGATCCTGATTGGTTGGGCTCGAATGCGGCTCGGACTCTCGGTTTGCCTATTCGCTGAGATACGGATCTTTCGTTGAGGCGTTAGAGTGCTCAATAGGGCCGAAAATTCGAACCTTTTCGCACTGCATTTGTGGTTAGCCTGGGTGCCGAAGCCCGACGCTCGATCGCAGGGGGTTCGTGCCTACTGCGCACCTTTGATGCACTCTCACCGGTGTTGAAGAACGCAATGCTTTGCTGCAATTGCTCGGCTTGCCCCGAGAGTTCTTCGCTGGTGGCTGCCAGTTCTTCGCTGGCACTGGCGTTTTGCTGAGTGGCCTTGCTCAGCTGTCCCATGGCCCCACCAATTTGGGTGACCGATTCGCTTTGTTCGCTGCTGGCCGCTGCAATTTCTTGCACCAGCTCGCTGGTTTTCTGGATGCTTGGCACGATTTCGTCGAGAAGTTTGCCGGCGCGCTCGGCGGTGGTCACGCTGTTGCCAGCGAGTTCCCCAATCTCTTTGGCAGCTTCCTGGCTGCGCTCGGCGAGTTTGCGTACCTCTGCAGCCACTACGGCAAACCCCTTGCCATGCTCACCAGCTCGTGCAGCCTCAATGGCAGCGTTCAACGCCAGCAGATTGGTCTGGTATGCAATGTCATCCACAATGCCGATCTTGGCCGCTATCTGCTTCATGGCCACCACGGTCTGATTGACGGCGTGACCACCATCGACGGCTTCAGTAGAGGTTTTGCTGGCCATCGCGTTGGTCACTTTGGCATTTTCACTGTTTTGACTGATCGACGCCGACATGGCATCGATGGACGACGTACTTTCCTCAACGCTTGCCGCTTGTTCACTGGCGGCCTGAGATAACGATTGTGCAGTGGCACTGACCTGATTGGCGGCGCCGGTGAGGGCGTCTGCGGCCCCTCGAACTTCAGAGACAGTGTCCAAGAGCTTTTTCACCGTGTTGTTCACCGCATTTTTGAGTTGCGCGAAATCACCGCGATACACGCCATTCACGGACTGAGTCAAATCTCCGTTTTCCATCCCGACCAATACGCCCTGAACTTCCTGCACCGGACTCACAATGGCATCCAGCGTGTCGTTCACACCCTGAATAATCTTGCGGAAATCACCTTGATGTCTTTGTGCGTCTGCGCGTGTTTCCAGCCGGCCTTCTACCGCGGCGGCCGACAATGTGGTCGCGTCGGAGGCCATCAGATTGACAGCGGCTATGGCCTGATTGAGGTTGTCTTTCAGCGTATTGATGTCACCGCGATAATTCTCAGTAATAGGTGCCGGGATATCACCTTTGGCAATGCGATCGACACAGGTTGCGGCCACGTTCAGAGGGCCAATCACGGCGTCAAGCGTATCGTTGACGCCCTGAATGATTTGACGAAAATCTCCCTGGTGTTGGCTGACGTCAGCGCGTGTGGATAGTTGTCCGTTCACGGCCGCCTCAACAAGCTTGCTTGCATCTCCAACCAAGGCATTGACCGCCTCGATCGCTTTGTTCAGGTTTGTTTTCAGGACGTTGAAGTCGCCCTTGTAGACCTCCACAATGGGTGGTGGAATGTCTCCCTTGGAAATACGGTCAATATATCCCGCAGCGACGTTTAACGGGCCGATCACCGCGTCCAGTGTGCCATTGACGCCTTCGACCAACGTGCGGTAGTCGCCGCGATGCACGCTCGGGTCTGCACGGGTTGCCAAGTTGCCTTGCACGGCTTCATCGGACAGGTGATGCACGTCGTGAACCAGCGCCTTAACTGAGTCACTGATCCGCTTGGCAGACGCCAGCAGACTTGTCGTGTCGCCGGCTTTAAGCCGATAGGTGTAACTCAGATCTCCCGCTGCAATCTGGCTGGCTACGTTAACGACCAATGACGGCTCTGCACCGAGCTGATTGAAAATGCTCTTGGCGATCCAAATGCATGCCAACAGGAGGATGACAACCGCTGCAGCCCCACTTCCGAGCAGCAGTACCTTGGCTTGAGCGGCCGTGCTGGTTGCCGTCACCACCTCCGAATTACCCACATCTTCGTTGAGCTTGACGATTTTTTCCAGAATCGCATCCGTCTTCTCATAAAGCGGATCAATACTTTCCATGAGGCGGTAGTAGTCCTTGAAAAGTTCCACTTGGCGTTTTTCAACCGTGTTTTGGCTTAACGAAACAACAACCTCCTCAAACTTGGCATCTGCGGCCTTTGCTGCCTCAAATTCTTTGAGAAAGTCTCCCCACAACGCTGCTTCCTCTTTGGTTTGTGGAAGGGGCTCATAAATCTTCAGGCCTTCTTGATATCCTCTCCAGGCTTGAGTGCGGGCAGCCAGGTCATTTACAAACCCCGTTTGGCTCTTGTAGTCGAGTTCGTAAAACGCGACATGACGGTTGATAGAGCGCAACTCCGCCAGGCTCACATTCATCTTGGCCAATCCGACGATAGATGGCAAGCGCACAGCACCAATTTCGCTGGATGCCTGGACCAATTGCGATTGCGCGCCCAACCCGACGACGATGATGGTCGCCAACGACACAGTGGCCACGAGCGCTAAAAGGAACAGTTTGAGTTTGAGTGAAAGGTTGTTCATGAGACTGCGACTTCGCGAATGAATGTACAAATGACCTACGAGTGAGATGCCCAATCCTCATTCAGGGTTGCCGACAATGATGCGACGGGCATTCATTTAGTTTTAAGGGCAAAGCGGTATATTTTTTTGGTTTAGTAACATTTGGGTTTTGCTGTGGATCAAGATTTCTTCATTTGATTCAGCAGAGTTCCTTTCTGGTTCGTCCTGTGTCGGCAGGCGGCCACCTTGCTGACCTTGAGGCACCCAGTCGGCCAATGGGCGTCGACTTGGGCGATCGCTACGACAGCAACGGGTCGGGTTGAGAACGCCAATCTGCTTCAGCGACCGGCTCCTCTCAGGCCTAAAGCTGTCAATTGAAAATGATCCAAGTCCATGCAAGCATTGGACTTCAAGAGATCGCCGGGCCAACAGCGTGGCAAGACCCAGGAAAAGGAATAAAAAAAAGCACCCGAAGGTGCTTTTTTTTGCATCACGAGGTGATGTCGAGGGGGTTTAGGCCTTCTTGCTGACGGCAGCGGCAGCGCTCAGGGCTTGCTCGGTCACGGCAGAGACATTGCTCTCGGCCATGGCCAGGGCTTGCTTGGCAGCGCTCTGAGCGGATTCAATGGCGCTTTGGCTCGAAGCCAGGGCGCTCTTGAGCACCGCCACAGCCGACTCGGTGCCCGCGGGGGCATTCTTGGTCATGCTGTCCATGGCTTGGTTGAAAGCCTTTTGACCTTCAACGGCCTTGCCTTCGAGCACTTTGGTGAACTCGGCGCTGGTTTCAACAGCGATGCCATACACATGGCGACCGTAGGCCGCTGCCTTCTCGGCCATGGGGGCGACCAGGCCGGTTTGCAGGGCGATCACTTGTTGGGCGTCTTTGGCTGCCAGCAGGGACTGGGCGTGCTCATAGGACTCGGTCATCAGCGCTTTGGCAGCGGCGAGGTTGAGTTCAGCCATCTTCTCGAACCCGGCGAAGGTCTTGGTCGACAAACCCTTGATGGTTTCCAGGTTGGCTTTGTTGGAGGTGGCGAATTGGTCGGCGGTCATGAACATGGTGGTTACTTTCAGGTAGGTTGCGGGTTGGGTCAACTGCTTTGCAATTTATGTTGCAGTGCAGCATGGAACGAATTATAGGGATAACCCGTGCCCATGCAAGCACTTTTTGTTGCAATGCAACATTTTCTTAGAGCGGCAACTCTAAGTACTTGTTTGGACCCATCTCAGCGCCACAGGATCAGCCCGGTACCCAGCACGGTCTGAATGGCGCCTACCCACGCACCGGGTGCCGGGGCACGCCCCAGTTGCAACCACAACAGGGGCAACACCAGTATGGGCGACACTGACGACAGGATGGCCACCATCCCCACGTCACCCTTTTCCAGCGCCAGCAACACCAGCGTCATGCCGATGCCCATGGCGATGAAGCCGTTGAGCGCGGTTTGCGCCAGCACCCGGGCCGTGGCTGGCTGCTGTGCCCGCGCAGCCCCAAAACCAACCGCCAACAGCACAAAGTGGGCGCAGGTGGCCACCGTCACCCGCACAGCGGAGGCCATCACCGGATCAACCTGCAAGGCCATCACCGGTTTGGCCACCAGCGAACCCACCGCCTGGCACAAGGCCGCCAGCAAAGCCAGCGCCACACCCAGCCCGACGTGGCCACGATCTGCCTCCCAGGCATGGGTTTCGTCCTTGTGGCGGCCCAGCACAATCGCGGTCATCACGCCCACCAGGGTCAGCACGGCACCGGCAAAGGCCTGCAAACTCATGCGTTCACCCAATACGACAAAACCCAGCGCAGCGCTGAACGCCGCATGGGTGGCAAACAGCACCCCGGCACGGCGCGGCCCCAGGCGATTCATGGCGGCAAACAGTGCCGTGTCACCGACGAAGATGCCAATCAGGCCGCTGATGGCCATCACCCCCCAGTAGCTGGGTTCGAAGCCACGCCAATGCCCGGTCACAGCCACCACCGTCCACAGCATCAACGCCACCATCGCCATGCGCCAACGGGTAAAGGCAAACGCCCCCAGATGACGCGCCGGGGTGACCGAGGTCACGCTGCCCAGTGCCCAACAGGCGGCTGCCCCCAGCGCAAACAAATCGTAACTGAGCATCGGATCGGTCTGAACCAAGCGGCCGCCTACTGCGCCAGCTCGCCGCGCAGCGTGTCGGCAGGCAGCTGATCCATCTCGGCCAGCAGCTGCGCCAGCGCCCGACCCGCTGCGTCCAGCAAGGCCTGGCCAGCGCCCGCAGTGGCTGCAGCCGCATTGCCAACCGCACCCGCCGGGTTGTAGTCCTGCATTTGCCAGGCCAGCTTGGCGCTTTTGCCATTGCCCAAAATGTCGAATCGCGCCGCCCGCAACTGGGCGCTTGAACCAAAGCTCTGCGCCCGCTGCATCACCACCTGGTTCGGCTCCAGCGCCAGCATCATCGAGGTCTCCAAAGCGCCACCGTGAATGCCAAAACGCTGCTCCGGCGCGCCGAACTGGGCACTCAAATCTTGCCCTTGCGCATCGATCAGTGGCAGATTGAACCAACTGGCGCTGTAGACCAGCATTCCCAGACGGGCACGCAGGTCACGCGCCACCAGGTCCATCACGCTGACGTTGCCGCCATGGGCGTTGAAGATCAGCAGCTTCTGGACCCCGCTGGCCACAACCGACTCCGCCAGGTCGGTCCAGAGTCGCAGAATGGTCTCGTTCTTCAGCGTCAGGGTGCCTGGAAAACGCGCGTGCTCCGGACTCAACCCAACCGCTTGGGTCGGCAAGAAAAGCACCTTCAAATCGTCGGCCAGGTGGGACTGCGCCGCCGCAATCACACCATCGACCAGTGCCGTATCCACCCGCAGCGGCAGGTGCGGGCCGTGTTGTTCGGTGGCACCGACCGGCAACACCGCAATGGTGCGCGCCATCGCACCACTGGCCTGCAAGGCGGCAAAGTCGTGGGTGCCGAGGTCGGCCCAGAAACGTGAAGGTGTGGACATGGCAGTCAGCAGTGACAAAAACAGGGATGGGCTCAGGCTTTTTTCATGAATTCGGCTTTGAGCATGAAGGCACCCTGATCGGTCTTGCAATCCACCTCATGGTCACCCGCACCCTCAGGCAGACGGATGCCCTTGATCTTGGTGCCTTTCTTCAGCACGATGGACGACCCCTTGACCTTCAGGTCTTTGATCAGGATCACCGTGTCTCCACTGACCAAGGTGTTGCCATTGGCGTCGACCACCGGGCCACCCGCTGCATCAACCTCGTCGCCCACTGCGACCCGCGGCCACTCAAACCCGCAGTCGGGGCAGACAAAATTGTCGCCATCGGGGTAGGTGTTTTCGAGCGTGCATTGGGGACAGGCGGGCAAGTTGGACATGAGATTGGCGTCATCCATAACAGGGTCGAGCCTGGGGCCAGGCGAGTACGCAAGCACGGGACACTCCGGGCGCGAGGCTTGCATTGCATATTATCGAATACCGGGCATCGCAAGCCGATGACACCCGACCCGGACACCAAACTGCGAAAATGCTCAGCATGACACAAGACTTATTCCGCCAGGACGCTTACCTGCCCGAGTGCAGTGCCATCGTCACCGCCATCACGCCACAGGGCATCGTGCTGGACCGAACCGTGTTTTACCCTTTGGGTGGCGGCCAGGCCGGTGACAGTGGCGTGCTGCTGCTGCCCGATGGGTCGCAGATCAGCATTGTGGACACCCGCAAGGGCAAGGCCGAGGACGGCAGTTTCAGCAATGAAATATGCCACCAGCCCAATAACGACGTGCTGCAACAGCTATTGATTCAGGACCAAACTGCCGGCCCGCATCTGACCGCTGGTACCCCCGTGATGGCGCGCATCGACTGGGCACGCCGACACCGCATGATGCGTTTTCACACGGCGACCCATTTGCTGTGCCACATCGTGCCGCAGTTGGTGAACGGCTGCTCGATCACACCCGACTACGCCCGACTGGACTTCAACATGACTGAGGCGCTGGACAAAGACCGCCTGAGTGCGGCCATCGCCGGGTTGGTGCAAGCCGCGCTTCCTGTCGCGGTCGGTCGGATCACCGATGCCGAACTCGATGCCAACCCGGCGCTGGTCAAAAGCATGTCGGTACAACCGCCGCGCGGCAGCGGCCAGATCCGCACCATCCGCATTGGCAGCGACACCCTGATCGACCTGCAGCCTTGCGGCGGCACCCATGTGGCCAACACCGCTGAAATTGGCCAGGTCGTCGTCACCAAGATCGAGAAAAAATCTGCCATGACGCGTCGCGTGGTGCTGGGTTTTGCACCATCCATCCCATGAGCCGCGGCCCCATCAGAAACCTCACGGGCGATAGCTTCTTTGCCTGGGACGGCGACGTGCTGGTGCTCAACATCCTGGGCAAACCCGGCGCCAGCAAGGACGCCATTGGCAAACCCAAGGGCACCCAGCTCAAGGTCAGCGTGACCGCCGCGCCTGAACACGGCAAGGCCACTGACCACATGGTCCGTTTTCTGGCACCGCTGTTTGGTGTACGGGTATCGGACATCACGGTGGTGTTTGGCCAGGAAAACGTCAATAAACAGCTGCGCATCAAGGCCCCCGGCAAGCTGCCGTCGGTTTTTCAGGCATGATGCCGCTCTGCCCTGACGGCGGGTATGCCCAGCGACCCGATGACAGCACCTCCGGTTGGCGGAACTTAAACGCGGTGGCACGAGTCCACCCCGGCCCTGGCCAGAGCGCCATCCAGCGCGTGCCCCTTATGCGACAACACCTCATGACCTTGATACAGCCCGTCAACCGTCTGCTATTTACGCTGTTTTTGATAGCTGTCAGCACTTTTGGCAATTGGGCTGTAGCGCAGAACCTTGCCAAATCAGTGGTCACTACCGAGCAGGTGCGCGCCGAGCTGATGGTGCACGCCCCGCAGGGTGTTGATGCGGGTAAAACGGTCTGGGTTGGTTTGCAGCTGACGCACCAGCCCGAATGGCACACCTACTGGAAAAACTCGGGTGACTCCGGACAACCCACCACGCTTCAATGGACCCTGCCCACCGGTGTGCTGGCCGGCGACATTGCCTGGCCGATTCCACGCAAGCTGCCCATTGGCGACCTGGCCAATTACGGCTTTGATGGCACGGTGCTGCTGCCGGTACCGCTGACCATCACCCCGGATTTCAAACCCTCCGCACTGAACCCGCAGCTCGAAGTGAAGCTACAGGCAAGCTGGCTGGTGTGCCGTCAGGAGTGTGTGCCGCAAGACGGCGAGTTTGTGCTGCAGTTGCCCGTTCAAAGCTCGACTGCACCCAACGCCGCGGCCTTTGAAGCCGCTTTTGCCGCCGCGCCCCAACCTGCTGCCGGCATCGCCCGCATGAAGCCCGAGGGCCAACAACTGGTGCTGACCATCGATGGCCTGCCGACCGGGCTGCAGGGCAAGACGCTGGAGTTTTTTCCGGAGACACCGGAGGTGATCGAAGTCGCCGCCGCCTGGACCCAGTCCTGGCAAGGCTCGCAATGGCGCGCCCGGATCCCGCTGGCCACGCACCAGAGTGCCCGCCCGGATGCGCTGCCGCTGGTGCTGGTGGCCGAGCTGGGCGGCAAACGCCAGGGCTGGGCCACCCGGGCACAACTTGACGGCCATTGGCCTGCCAAGGCTGAGTCGACCACTGCAGGCGCCGCACCGGTCATCTCGAAGCCGCTGCCCGGCATCCCGGCCGCCCCCCAGGCCTCCGGCACCGTCTGGCTGGCACTGCTGGGTGCCTTGCTGGGCGGCGTGCTGCTGAACCTGATGCCCTGCGTGTTTCCGGTGCTGGCGATCAAGTTGATGAGTTTTACCCGCCATGCCGACGACCGGCGTGGCCACCGCGTCAGCGGCTTGTCCTACAGCGCCGGGGTGGTGCTGTCGTTTGTCGCGTTGGGCGCACTGATGATTGTGCTGCGCAGCGCCGGCGAGCAACTGGGTTGGGGGTTTCAGCTGCAGTCGCCGGCGGTGGTGGTGGCTCTGGCGGTGCTGTTTGCGCTGATCGGCCTGAACCTGGCAGGGCTGTTTGAGTTTGGCCAGATGGTTCCGGGGCGCCTGGCCGCGCTGCAAGCGAAAAATCCGGCGCTGGATGCATTTTTGTCCGGCATTCTGGCGGTGGCCATCGCTTCACCCTGCACCGCGCCATTCATGGGAGCGTCACTTGGCCTGGCGCTGGGTTTGCCCGCCTTGCAGGCGCTGGCGATCTTTGCCGCCATTGGCGTTGGCATGGCGCTGCCGTATCTGGCGGCCAGTGTGTCGCCGATGCTGGCGCGCAGGCTGCCACGACCTGGCCCCTGGATGGACACTTTCCGCCGTGCCATGGCCTTTCCGATGTTTGCCACCGTGGTCTGGCTGGTCTGGGTGCTGGGGCAACAGACCGGCATCGACGGCGCTGGCGCCTTGCTGGCACTGCTGGTGGCGCTGACCCTGGTGATCTGGTCGTTGACCCTGCGCGGGCGCAGTCGCCCCTACATGGCGGCTTTTGCCATTGCCACCTTCGCCTTGCTCACCAGCGCGCTTGGCCCCCATGTGCTCAAAATGACTGAAGCGCCGGGTAGCAGTGCAATCGGTCAGCGCTGGCAACCCTGGGCACCGGGCAAGGTCGAACAGTTGCTGGCCACCGGTACACCGGTATTTGTGGACTTCACCGCCGCGTGGTGTGTGACCTGCCAGTACAACAAGAAAACCGCACTGTCCAACCCTGAGGTACTGGCTGACTTTGATGCCAAGAAAGTGACCCTGCTGCGCGCTGACTGGACCCGGCGTGACGCCAGCATCACCGCAGCACTGGCGGCCCTGGGTCGCAATGGGGTGCCAGTGTATGTGTTGTACCAGCAGGGCCGGGCGCCCGTGCTGCTGTCTGAAATCCTGTCAGCGGGTGAATTGCGCCAGGCCATCGCGGGGCTGTGACCCGATGCGACAATTCAGACATGAATACCTTTGCCCCCCTCAAGAACGACAACTTTTTGCGCGCCTGCCTGCGCCAGGCCACCGACTACACACCGATCTGGATGATGCGACAGGCCGGGCGCTTTTTGCCCGAGTACCGCGCCACCCGTGCCAAGGCAGGCAGTTTCATGGGGCTGGCGACCAACACCGACTTTGCCACCGAGGTCACGCTGCAGCCACTGGAGCGCTTTCCCATCGATGCGGCCATTTTGTTCAGCGACATCCTGACCGTGCCCGACGCGATGGGGCTGGGCCTGAGTTTTGCTCTGGGTGAGGGACCCAAATTTGCCCATGCCGTGCGCGACGAGGCCGCGGTGGCCCGGCTCGCCGTCCCTGACATGGACAAGCTGCGGTATGTGTTTGACGCCGTCACCTCGATCCGGCGTGCGCTGCAAGGCCGGGTGCCACTGATCGGTTTTTCGGGCAGCCCGTGGACCCTGGCCTGTTACATGGTTGAGGGTGCAGGCTCGGACGACTACCGGCTGGTCAAAACCATGATGTACAGCCGCCCCGACCTGATGCACAGGATGCTGCAGATCAACGCCGATGCGGTAGCGCTCTACCTCAACACCCAAATCGAAGCCGGCGCACAGGCGGTGATGGTGTTTGACAGTTGGGGCGGCGTGCTGGCCGATGGTGCGTTTCAGGAGTTCAGCCTGGCCTACACACGCCGCGTGCTAGCGCAGCTGCACAAGACCTGGGCCGGCGCGACGATTCCCAGCATTGTGTTCACCAAAGGGGGCGGCTTGTGGCTGGAAGAGATGGCCGAACTCGACTGCAACGCCCTGGGTGTGGACTGGACTGTCAACCTGACCAAGGCGCGTGCCCTGGTGGGTGGTAGCAAAGCGTTACAGGGTAATCTGGACCCCAACGTGCTGTTTGCCAACCCGAAACAAATCGCCGCCGAGGTGCAGAAGGTGCTCACCGCCTTTGGTACCCCTCACACTGGCAGCGGCGAGGGGCCAACCCACATCTTTAACCTGGGTCATGGCATCAGCCAGCACACGCCACCCGAACACGTGGCCGCACTGGTGCAAGCGGTGCATGAGCAATCGCGGCAGATGCGCTGAGCGGCGGTCTCAGGTCCGGGTTACCTAGCACTTTTCCGGGCTTTTTGAGCGCCAAAAGCAAAATTTTTGTGTCACTTATGCACAAAAAAGGTGAGCGTCAGCAGTCGGGTCTGAATTCACACGAATCATCGCTAGCAAACCGGTAGCGAACTCAAGTCATTGATTTTGAACAGTTTTTTATTTTGCCGTTTTTTTGTGCAGCCTAAGCAAAGCCTTGATTTACAAGGCTTGGCGACGGCTATTGACCTGCTGTCCACAAAGTTATCCACAGAAAACTTGGATGACCGGTAAAACAGCCAGAAATCAACAACTTAGGGCGATTTCCGCAAGTTCACTTGAACAAAGCATCCCAACTCGACACAGAACTGCGGTACCGGGTGCCGGTGCTGTTGCACACCCCGGCCTACAGTCAGGTGGCGCTGGCGCTGAGTTATCTGAGTCCGACTTTGCTTGCGCCTGGCACCCTGGTCAGGGTGCCGTTGGGACAGCGCGAGTTGATGGGTGTGGTCTGGGATACGCCGCCCGACCCAGGCGACTCCCGTGCGGCAAGCGCAGCGCCACTTGATCCGGCCAAGCTGCGCCCGATTGCCGCTGTGCTGGACGGTGTGCCGCCGCTGAGTGCCAACTGGCGCAAACTGATTGACTTTGCAGCGGCTTATTACCAGCGTGCCGCGGGTGAAGTGGCCCTGGCGGCGTTGCCACCGCAACTGCGTGACCTGAGCACGGTGCAGTTGGCGCGGCGCCTCAAGCGCGCCAAAACTCAGGTGCAAGCCACGCGCAACGGTCAGGCCGAACGGCCCCAAGGTTTGATTCAGGCGGCACAACCGCTGCCGATTTTCATAGCAACAAGCCCTGAACAGACAAGCGCTATTGACCAATTTCATGCAAATTCCGGACCCTTTCTGCTGTTTGGTGCCACCGGCAGCGGCAAGACCGAGGTGTACATGCGCTGTACCGCCGATCTGCTGGCCACACAAGGAACAGCGCAGGCGCTGGTGATGGTGCCCGAGATCAACCTGACACCCCAACTGGAGGCACGCTTCAAGGCACGTTTTGGCGCACAGTACGGCGAAGATGCCGTGGTGTCGCTGCACAGCGGCATGACGCCGGCTCAGCGTCTGAAAAGCTGGCTGGCCGCCCACAGTGGGGTGGCCCGCATCGTTCTGGGCACCCGGATGTCGGTGTTTGCCTCGATGCCGCAGCTTCAGTTGATCATCGTGGATGAGGAGCACGACCCCAGCTACAAAAGCCACGAAGGCGCCCGCTATTCGGCGCGTGACCTGGCCATCTACCGCGGCCGGCTGGAAGGTGCCAAGGTGATGCTGGGCTCGGCAACGCCGTCGCTGGAGAGTTGGTACCACAGCCGCCCGCAAAGCGAGGGTGGCCGTTACCAGCGTCTGCACATGCCCAGCCGGATTGGTGGCACCGCCACACAGGCCCAGGATACGGCCGCGCTCATCAGCGCTACCCTGCCACAGGTGCGCCGCGTCGACATGAACCACCAGCCCAAAGGTTGCGTGATCTCGCCCCCCTTGCTCGATGCCATCGTGCAGCGCGTCACCCGTGGCGAGCAAAGCATGGTGTTCCTGAATCGGCGCGGCTACGCCCCGGTGCTGAGCTGCGGTGATTGCGACTGGAAAAGCAGTTGTCCGCACTGCAGTGCTTACCGGGTGTTTCACAAGATTGACCGCACGCTGCGCTGCCACCACTGCGGTTTTACCGAGCGGGTGCCACGCGCCTGCCCGGACTGTGGCAACCTCGACATCGCACCACTGGGGCGCGGTACCGAGCGGCTGGAAGAACTTTTGGCCGCGCTGCTGGCCGACAGCCCGCGGCCAGACGGGCGACCCGTGAACATCGTGCGCATCGATGCCGACACCACCCGTTTCAAGGGTGCGCTGGAATCACAACTGGCCCAGGTGCACGCGGGCGAAGTGGATGTGCTGGTGGGCACGCAGATGATTGCCAAGGGCCATGACTTTCGCCGCATCACGCTGGTCGCAGCCCTGAACCCTGACAACGCGCTGTTTTCCAGCGACTTTCGTGCCCCCGAACGTTTGTTTGGTTTGCTGATGCAAGCCGCCGGGCGGGCCGGGCGCGATGCCAGCCAAAGCGGCCACAGCGAAATGTGGCTGCAGACCTTTCACCCCACACACCCGCTGTTTGAGGCGCTGAAACACCACGACTATCCGGCTTTTGCCGAGTCGCAGTTGCACGAACGCCAGCAGGCGGGCATGCCACCCTTCAGTTTTCAGGCTTTGGTACGGGCCGAAGCGCGTACCCAGGAAGCAGCCCAGGCGTTCCTCAACCTGGCTCGTCAGGCTGCTGGCACCCTGGCGCAAGCTGCAACAATGCTGGAACACATCACACTCTACCCGGCGGTACCGATGGGAATTCAGCGCGTGGCCAACATCGAGCGCTCGCAAATGCTGATCGAGAGTGCGTCACGGCTGGCGCTGCAACGCTTTTTGTCGGTCTGGCAAGCCTTGTTGCACAGCCATCGCAGCCTGCCCGAATGCCGGGGACTGCTACGCTGGGCGATCGACGTGGATCCGCTTCTAATTTAAGGGCGTCGATCCGGATGGCGTTAAAAATTGCAAGAGACGCCACCCTATGCGCGGCAAAAGGCCCAGTTACACGCCACGCTTGCTCGCCACTATCACCTGGAAATTGCCAAAAAACACCACCTGGCGCTCACACTGCACGCCGGGCATGGCCTGAAGTTGCAGCACCGGGTCATGGGTATTCCATAGGGCCAGGCCATAGGGCTCGAATACCTTGAAGTAAGTCCAGCTCAAGGCACGCAACAGCCAGGGGCGTGGCCGGTGAAACTCTGCCAGATACAACTTGCCGCCAGGCGTCAGAACCCGCATCGCCTCGGCCAGCGCCTGCTCCTTGAGGTGGTGCGGCAACTCGTGCAGCAAAAAAAACATCACGTTGGCATCGACGGACGCATCGGGCAGGGTCATGGCGGTCGCGTTTTGCTGCAGGTAATCCGTATGGGCGGCACAAAATTCAAGTTTGCCCCGGGCGTGATCGAGCTCATTCTGAATGATGTCGGCCACCAGCAGACGCTTGGCGCCGGCTTTCATGGCGGCCCCCGCCACCCGCGGCATCACGTTGCCAAAGGCGCATGAGGTGATCAACACCTGTTTGTCCTGCAACGCCGTGTGACGCAGACCGTGGGTGATGATGGACACCAGACGACTGTACTGAAACAGCAGGATCGCCGCAATGATGGGTTGCCAGTCCACCAGACGGATCAGCCGCAGGTTGGAATAGATCGGGTAAACATGGGCCGCCTCGTGCTGCAGGCGCCCCAGCGCACCACGCATCAGCAGCGTGCCGCGGGTCAGGGTGAAGAAGAAAAGTGCGGTGCTGGTCAGCACCAACAACACCGCAAAGACGGCGTACGTTACCCAGTCAGTCATCGAATTCTTTCCGAAGGCAATGGGTCAACGAAGCGCCCAACTGCCACAATTTTGGCCAGCCGGTATTAGACGCCTGCGGGAAAACCCTTTGTTGACAAATATCAAAATCAAGGCAGCAACAGTGCAACCGTCAGGGAAAAAGTCACAAACGCCGCCGCAGTGGACAGCAAAATGATGCGCGCCACGCGCCCGTTGTCGGCACCAAAACGTTCGGCCAGAAGCGACACATTGCTGGCACTGGGCAGCGCCGCCACCAGGACCAGCACGGTCCAGGCAGAACGCTCCAGTGGTAACCCCAGCTGAATCAGCGCGGCCCCGACCAGCAACAGCAACAGCGGGTGCAAAAACAGTTTCACCAGCGCAACCGGCAGATAGTCACGCAACACGGGCGCTGCGGCATGACCGCTGGCAGCGAGCATCTGTGAGCGTGCCAGTACCGCGCCGATGGTGAACAGCGCCACCGGCGAGGCGGCATCGGCCAACATACCCACCACCTTGGCCACCGGGGCAGGCAGCTCGAAGGCCAGCACCGAAGCCATCGCACCGAGCAAGATCGCCCACGGCATCGGGTTGGTCAACACCCCCTGGAGCGCACGACGCAGCGCCTTGGCAGCGCCGTGTTGGTCGGCTCCGTCCAGACGCGACAGGGCAATGCACAGCGAGGTGATGACCAGCATGTCGATCGCCATGCTCAGAATGGTGGGGCCAGCGGCCTGCGGGCCGAGCAAGGCCACCAACAGCGGCACTCCCATGAATCCGGAATTGGGAAACGCCGCCACCAAGGCGCCAAATGCTGCGTCATTCCAGCCGATTCGCGGGTTCAGGCTGAACGCCACCGTCAAACCCACCACCGTCAAACCGCACAGCAACCAGGTCAGGGCCACCGACAGATCCAGCAATTGCGACACTGGCGTCATGGCACCGAAGCGGTACAGCATGCAGGGCAGAGCAAAAAACAACACAAACCCATTCAATCCTGGAATCGCCTCCAGCGGCAAATAGCGGCGGCGTGCGGCCAGATATCCGGCCAGCACCAAGGCAAAAAAAGGAAAGGTGACAGTAAAAATTTTGATCACCTGCGCATTGTCTCTTGGGTTGCGTCAGGGCTTGCTGGGTATGATTCGCCCCCCTTTACCGACAGCACACATGGCAACCTTACCCACACACGGGCTCAATCTAGCGCAGCAGGAAGCGGTCAATTACCTGCACGGCCCGTGTCTGGTGTTGGCCGGTGCGGGATCGGGCAAAACGCGGGTGATCACGCAAAAAATCGGGCGACTCATCCAGTCGGGTATGGCGGCCCGACGCATTCTGGCCATCACCTTCACCAACAAAGCGGCTACCGAAATGCGGGAGCGGGCACGTGCCCTGATCGGTGCCGCCGCCAAAGATACCCTCATCTGCACCTTTCACGCGCTTGGGGTGCGTCTGCTGCGCGAGGACGGTGCAGCGCTGGGCCTGAAAGCGAATTTCTCGATTCTCGACAGTGACGATGTCACCAGCATTCTGAAAGACGCCGGCAGCAGCGTCGATGCAGCCACTGCGCGCAGTTGGCAGTGGAACATCAGCCTGTGGAAAAACCAGGGCTTGAACGCTGCCATGGCCGCTGCACGGGCCAGCAACGACGGCGAACGCATGGTGGCGCGGGTGATGGCGCACTATGAGGAACGGCTCACCGCGTACCAGAGTGTGGACTTTGACGACCTGATCGGCCTGCCCCTCAAATTGCTACAACAACACGAGCATATCAGGGCCAAGTGGCAAGCGCTGGTGGGTCATTTGCTGGTCGATGAGTATCAGGACACCAACGCCACGCAATACGAGTTGCTGAAGTTGCTGGTGGGCGATGCCGAGCGCGCCCGCTTCACGGCAGTGGGGGATGACGACCAGTCAATCTACGGCTGGCGCGGAGCCACGCTGGATAACCTGAAACGGCTGCCCGTTGACTTTCCGAGTCTGAAAGTCATCAAGCTGGAGCAGAACTACCGCTCCACCAGCGCCATCCTGCGCGCTGCCAACAACGTGATCGGCCCCAACCCCAAGCTGTTTGTGAAGAACCTGTGGAGCGAGTTGGGCGAAGGTGATCCGGTGCGGGTGGTGGACGCCGACACCGAAGAACACGAAGCTGAGCGTGCTGTGGCGCGCATCCAGAGCCTGCGCGCCAGTGGCCTGAACCAGAGCGGCCCGCAGTACAAGGAATGGAAAGACTTTGCCGTGTTGTACCGCGCCAACCACCAGGCCAAACCGTTTGAGAAAGCGCTGCGCAAGGCTCAGATCCCCTACAAGGTATCGGGCGGCACCAGTTTTTTTGACCGGGCCGAGGTGAAAGACCTGTGCGCCTGGTTTCGTTTGTGGATCAACAACAATGACGACCCGGCCTTTTTGCGCGCCGTGACCACACCCAAACGCGGCATTGGTCACCAGACCCTGGCGCACCTGGGCGACTTCGCCAGCAAATACCGGGTGAGTATGTTTGCCGCACTGTTTTCTTCCAGCCTGGGCGCGGTGCTGTCGGGCAAGGCGCTGGGCAGCCTGCACGAATTTGGCCGCGAGGTCAACGAGCTGGAGTTTCGCGCCCGCCACACCCTCGGCGCGGAGGCCGCCAAGGGCTTCCTGATGGATTGGCTCAAAGACATCGGCTACGAACAGCACCTGTACGACGGTGAGGACAGCGCCACGCTGGCTGCCGCACGCTGGAGCAATGTGACCGACTTTGTCGACTGGATGAGTGGGCGCTGTGGCGGTCAGATTGCCGACGCCGCCGGCGTCAACACCCCAGGTGAGGTGAAGTCGCTGCTGGAGGTGGCACAAACCGTGTCGTTGCTGTCCACCATCTCGGAGCAGGAAAAGGACCAGAACGTGGTGACGCTCTCGACTTTGCATGCATCCAAGGGGCTGGAGTGGCCCCATGTACTGCTGGTCGGTGTGACCGAAGGCATGTTGCCCTTCAAGCTGCGTGACAACCCGGACGCCGAGCGCGCCGGTGGAGCCTCGGCACTGCAACATACGCTGGCACAAGAGGCCGCCAGTGAAAGCCTGAGCGCACATCTGCAGGAAGAGCGCCGCCTGATGTACGTTGGCATCACCCGTGCGCAACGCAGCCTGGCGGTCAGCTGGACCAAGAAACGAAAGAAAGGGCGTGAGTTGGTGGCCACTCAACCCAGTCGGTTCATTGCCGAAATGGCACTCGATGCGTCAACCGCGAAGGAAGATCCTCGCGCCAAACTGCGGGCATTGCGCGCCGAGTTTGCCAGCCGTGCCGCACCCAAGTCCGATGGTGCTGCCCTGCCAAGCTCAGGGGGTATCCACCATGGCCGCCCTTTATAGAACTATTTTCATAGCATTCAGTGCTACAGCTGTATGCGCCAGAGGACCAAATGCCTTAAAAGATGCGAAGTGACGGGCCGGTCCGCGCCGGCATGCGTCAGGTGGACGGGTGAGCGGGGGATCAACCCTCGCACAGACCCAGAAAAAACATGCCTTGCAGTGTGCCACTGTGTGCACGCGCCCGGAAACGGGTCATCGCCGGTGGCACGCTCCACCAAAAACTCTCGCTGTCCCCACCCGCAAAACTGGACGCCAGGTCCGACCAGGGTAACGTCACCGGATTCATGCCCTGTGGCAGCGTTCGCTCGCTGTCTTCGGCGCTCGCCGGAATGGTCAACACCTCAGCCAGCGCCAATTGCAGGCGCGAGTCCACCTCGTCGATGCTGTGGCGGGCCATTTGTGCTTGCGCAATCACCTCGCCCCAGGCCAGTCCAAGATGGGCCGCGTAGGGCAAAAAGGCGGTGACCCGGTCGTTCGGCACGGGCAATGTGACCAGAAACGGAAAATTACGCCCCACGCGATCACAGGACGGGGCCCAGACACCGATCTGGCTCAACGGTATGCCTGGCTGGGCGGGCAATATGAAGGCCCACTTGGCGCAGCCCCGCCACACCTCCCAACCCGAGGCATTGCTGCCGGCCCGAAGCGACTCCATGGCCGATGCGCACAAATGATCCCAGAACTGTTGCAAGGGATAGGGCATACGCCGCGAAATGAAGTCACCCGCACTGGGCAACTTGCCGTACCAGGCAAACCCTGGCACGCTGACCGCACCCGCAGCGGGTGCCGGTGAGCCCGAGGACCGTGCATCGGCCGTCATGATCAACCGCGTCCCGGGCAGGCAAAACCATCGAGTTGCGGCAACTTCAGCGGGTTTCGGACCGATTGCGCCAAAAACTCAATGCTCACGCTGCGACCCTCCACCACGAAATTGACCAGCACTTTTTCCTGAGGTGTCCCGCCTTGCAACTGACCCCGGTCAATCAGACGGTGCAAGGCCCAGGCGCCGTCGGTGGCGAGCGCGGGGGTGGTCTTGCCGCCAACCAGCAGACGAACCTGGTTGGTGCCACGCACCCCGGGCCAACTGACCCGCTTGGCACCGTCCTGACCGGCGCCGGCAAGCACACTTTGACCGTCAATGTCGAGTTCCAGCTTGTCAAAACCGCCGGTCTGAACAAAGCGCACGATCAGGTCAAACTTCATGGAGCGGCTGCCGGGCGCAAAAAACGCGTCGCGAATGATGGACGCGCGCTGGAACTGCGCCAGGTCTGCGGCAGACCCCGCGGCCGCACCGTCCGGACCCGGCCGTGGCGCCCAGGTCGCCTTGGAGGTGTCCACAAAAGGTGCCAGATTTTTCTGGAAAGTGTCGTCCATCAGGCCGCCCGGAGCGAAAACCTGCGCAAAATCATTGGCCTGCACATCCTGCTGCGCACCCCGTACAAAGGGGTAACGCCCGGCGATCACCGCACCGCAGGTTTGCCCGACCCCGCCTTTGACATTGGCGCTGGCACTGCTGCGCGCACCACCTGCAACCTGCTGTGACGCCTGGCTCAGCAGGGCTTCCAGAATGGCCCGAACCGGGGCAGGCATCCGGATCGCTTCACCCCGCAATCGGTTCTCGGCATCCTGGGTGCGCGGGATGGTGCCGCCTCGCAAGGCACTCTCGGCAGCGACCAGACTGGCATGGAAATCGTCAAGCGTCTTACCCAACAGGTCGATTTGTGCAGTGCCGGGAGGCCCACGGGTGATGGCATGCAGGTTGGCAAACGGGCCTTGTACGATCATTTCAATCTTGTCGTCCAGGCCGGTATTGCCGGTAGGGCCACCAATACCCAGACTGGCAGCACGTGTCACTTCCTGCTTGATCCGGTCGAGTCGGTCAATGGCCTGGTCAACGCGGGTTGAGCTACTGCTGTCCGAACGGATCAGGGTGGTCTCGCGTGCCGCAGCGCGGGTCAGCAGCAGCAAAGGAGACTCTGCACTGGCCAAAATGCGTGTGACCTGGATCGTCTCGGCGAGTCCATTGCGCGGAATCAACCGGACATCGGCAAGGTATTCCTGCCAAATTTTGGCGTACTCGGTCAGGTAAAGGCGGGTAATCTGTTGCGACTGCTGCATCACCTCACCCGGATTGGGCACCGCAGCCGCCACGTTGGCATTGGCCCGGCCCAGCACCCAGGCGTCCTCCAGACCAATATCCGCCAGGGCCGCCGCCGCCTCTTTCTGGAAAATCGGATATCCCTTGAGTGTGAACAGCCCTGGAATGCCGGCATTGAGCGGCTGCTGGCTGGCGCGCGTCAGCACGTTGGGCGCTTCGATGCCGGCGACGCTGGCAATGGTGAATTCAGCTGGCTCCGGCCCCAGCAGACGGGCCTTGATACGGCTATAGCTGCGATTGGCGGGCGGCTGCCGGTTGAGAATTTCACGCGCTTTGCGCACCATTTCCTGGTCCAGCGGGAAAGGCGAGATCACCACCCGACCACGCAA
>NZ_JAGPBB010000075.1 GCF_018063565.1 Rhodoferax sp. | reverse complement strand
CGCCGCTTTGGCCTGCTGGCTGGCCGACCAATAAAAATAGGCTGCAGTACCGCTGGCCAGCAGCGCCAGGCCAATCCACAGGCTGCGCCGTCGCCACCAAGTGGGCTTGGGGGGCTGCGCCAGCAGGGCTTGCAAGTCGGCTGGTGCGGCCGTTGAGGCTGTAGGCGCTGAAAGGGGCTGGGAAGACGTTGCGTTCATGGGGTTCAAGAGGGGTTTCGGGCTAACGGAGCCGTGAGATGCGATGGCGGGACGACGTTCCTGGGTGGGCTATTGCCAGCCACCTCCGAGCGCCTTGACCAGGCGCACCTGGTCAGCGCTGCGGGTGGCTTGCAGACCGACCACACTGTCCTGTGCCGACAGCAGGGTACGCTGGGTTTGCAGTACGGTCTGATAATCAATCAGTCCACTGGCGTAACGGTTGTTCGCCAATTGCGCGGCGTTGCTGGCGGAGGTGACTGCGGTCTGTAGCAATTGGAGACGTTGCGCATTGTTCTGAATGGCAATCAGGGCATCTTCCACCTCTTTAAGCGCAGCCAATACCGTGGTCTGGTAGCCGGCACGGGCTTGTTCGAGTGCACCTTCCTGCGCCAGCACCTGGCTCTTGGCGGCACCCCCATCCAGCAGTGGCACGGACACTGATGCCAGCAAGCTGCCCGCCAGCGTGGCACCGTTGACAAGGCTTGCCAGCGTCAGTGCGCTCAGCCCCACCGAGCCGCCGAGGTTGAAGCTGGGGTAACGCGCGGCGTCGGCGGCGTTTAACCGCGCCAATGCGGCGCTGATGCGGTGTTCAGCCGCACGCACGTCAGCGCGCTGGCGCAGCGTGTTGGTCGCGATGTGTTCGCCATACCCGGCCCGGCTTTGCGGAATTTCACCTAAAGTTGATAGCAAGCTGTCCAGTTCCAGTGGACGCTGGCCAATCAAAATGGCCAAACTGTGGCGGGTCGCAGCCAGGTTGGTCTGCAAGGTGGGCAACTGGGCAGCGGTTTGTGCAACCGCACTCTGCGCCTGCTCCACTTCCAGTGCAGTGACCAGTCCAGCCTGGGCGCGCCATTGGGTGATTTGCAGGGTTTCCTGCTGGCTGGCCAGGTTGTTCTGGGTGATGATCAGCTGCGCCTGAGTGCCCCGCAGCTGGATGTACGCCAGCGCCACTTCAGCGGCGATGCTGACCTGCACGTCGCGTAGACTCGCCTCGGTGGCCAGCGTGTCCGCCTCATAGGCGGCCAGAGCCGCGCGGTTGCCACCAAAGATGTCGATCTCCCAGCGCGCATCAAGCCCGGCCTGAAAACTGTTGCTGGCGTCGCGTGACTCCGCCTGGCTGCGCTGGGCTGAGCCGGATAGGACCAGGTTGGGGCCATTGCTGGCGGCTTTGACATCGCGTGCGGCGCGCGCCTGTTGCAGCGCGGCCTGCGCTGAGCGGATGCTGGTGTTGGTTTGCAGCGCTTTCTGCACCAGCTCACTGAGCAGGGGATCGTTGAATGCGGTCCACCAGGTCTGCTGCATCGGTGAAGCCGGATTTGACTCGGTTGTGACGGCATTGTTGGCGCTGACGGTCGGGCTGGCGCAGCCACTCAGGTTCAACGCCAGAAACAGCGCTGCCAGGGTAAGCACCGGCCGATGTGAGATTGCGGCCAGTGGCCAAAAAGGGAGTAGTGATCGCATGGATAAATGAATGGTGTCGCGCAGTAACTCTGCAGGACGAACCCGCTGGCTTGGAGGTGAATTGTCTGGCATGTGCAGGACAGTCCGGCGTCTGAGTCGTGAAGTCTTGTAAAGTTCCGGTGAAAACCCGCCTTGTCGCGTGCCGTCTCCATGGGACAATCGCGCCCCTATGCATCCAAAAGCCCTGCTTGACGCCTGTTCTGAACTGGTGCGTCTGACTCTCAAATTTGACCACCCGGCGGACGCCATCGTGTCGAGGTTTTTTCGCGATCACCGGGGTTTTGGCCCGCGTGAACGCGCCACCATGGCAGAGACGGTGTACACCGTTCTGCGTAAAAAACAACTGTTTGACCACTTTGCGCCTTCGGGCAGTGGCCCCAAGGAGCGACGCCTGGCGATTTTGGGGTTTTATGGCCCCGGCGACTTCCTGCGCAGTGCTTTGAGCGATCAGGAGAAAAACTGGCTGGACCAATGCGAAAAGATCAAGCCCGAAGACCTGATGGAACGGCATCGGCATAACCTGCCCGAGTGGTTGGTGCAGCCGCTCAAAGACCAGTTGGGTGCCGACTTCTGGCCGCTGGTGGAGAGCTTTAACCAGGGCGCCGGGCTCGATTTGCGGGTGAACACGTTCAAAGCCAAGCGCGACGAGGTGCAAAAGGCGCTGGCAGCCTCGGGCATCAAGGCGGTCGGTACGCCGTATTCGCCATGGGGCCTTCGTATTGCCGGCAAACCAGCGCTGAACAAGCACGAGGCTTTTTTACGCGGCGACTTTGAAGTGCAGGACGAGGGCTCGCAACTGCTGGCGCTGTTGCTGGACGCCAAACGCGGAGAGATGGTGGTGGATTTTTGTGCCGGCGCGGGCGGCAAGACGCTGGCACTCGGTGCGGCCATGCGCTCCACGGGACGTTTGTATGCGTTCGATACCTCGGCGGGCCGACTCGATGCATTCAAGTCGCGCCTGGCGCGCAGTGGTTTGTCCAACGTGCACCCGGCGGCCATTGCGCATGAGCGCGACGACCGGGTGAAACGTCTGTCCGGCAAGATCGACCGCGTGCTGGTGGATGCACCCTGCACCGGGTTGGGTACGCTGCGGCGCAACCCCGACCTGAAGTGGCGCCAAACGCCTCAGTCGGTCGATGAGATGGTGGCCAAGCAGACGGCCATCTTGCAAGGCGCAGCACGGCTGGTGAAGTCCGGTGGGCGCCTGGTCTATGCCACCTGCAGCATCCTTCCGCAAGAGAACGAGGGCATTGCACAGGCGTTTTCTGAAGCCAACAAGGACTTTGTCGCACTGGAAGTCGGCGACATCCTCACTGCCCTGAAAATCAGCCAGGCTGCCAGCCCGTGCAGCGGCGGGCCGGATGGCCAAACCTATTTGCGTCTGTGGCCGCATCGCCATCAGACCGACGGTTTTTTTGCCGCGGTGTGGCAGCGCAAATGAACTAAATCAACGAGAGAGACAACGTCAATGGAAAACATACTCGATTGGGCTGCCAATGGCCTGTGGGACTTGAGCGCCTGGCAAATCGTTTTGTTCACGCTGGTGGTGACGCATGTCACCATGATCAGTGTCACCGTATTTTTGCACCGGCATCAGGCGCATCGCGCGCTGGACCTGCACCCTGCGGTATCGCATTTCTTTCGCTTCTGGTTGTGGTTGACAACCGGTCAGGTGACCAAGGAATGGGCGGCGATTCACCGCAAGCATCACGCAAAATGCGAGCAAGCCGACGACCCGCACAGCCCGCATGTATATGGCATCAGGACCGTCTTGCTGCAGGGCTATGAGCTGTACCGCAAGGAAGCACGCAACGCCGACACCTTGGCGCGCTATGGTCATGGCACTCCCAGCGACTGGATTGAGCGCAAGTTGTACAGCCGCTTCTCGTTTGCCGGCATTGGCTTGATGTTGTTGATCGACATGACGCTGCTGGGTGCGGCGGGCCTGGCAGTGTGGGCAGTGCAGATGGCCTGGACCCCGGTGATGGCTGCCGGCATTGTGAATGGTGCAGCGCATTACTGGGGTTACCGGAATTTTGAGGCACCGGATGCCAGCACCAACATCTCACCTTGGGGCATCTTGATTGCCGGTGAGGAACTTCACAACAACCATCACACTTATCCCACCTCGGCCAAGTTGTCGGTCAAGCCGTATGAGTTTGACATCGGATGGATGTACATCAGCGTGCTGCAAAAACTAGGTCTGGCCAGCGTCAGGAAGGTTCCGCCGCGTCTGGCCCTTGGTGAAGTACGCGCGGTCGCCGACGAACAGACGCTGGAGGCGCTGATACAGAATCGTTTTGAGTTGATGGCAGCTTATGCCAAGCAGATGCGTCAAACGTTTCGACAGGAACTCGCCGCGCTCAAAGCACGGCACGCCGATGCTACAGTGATTCGGGCTGCTCAGCGCTGGTTGCACCGGGATTTCGACCAGGTTCCCGCAGCGATTGCGCAACAACTGGCATTGGCACGTGCGGCGTCGCCCACGCTCGACAAAATGGTGGTGATGCGCGAAGAACTGCGTCAAATGTGGCTCAACCGGTCCAATACCCGCGAGCAGCTCGCCACGGAGTTGCAAGCCTGGTGCCAGCGTGCCGAGGCCAGCGGTGTTGCTGCTTTGGCCGAATTCTCCATGCGCTTGCGTTCGGTGCAGGCGCCCCAGGCGGTCTGAAGCAGAACGTCAGATCAAAGGTAAGGCTGACCGAAACCTTGCTTTGGTGTGGTTTGTCAGCCCACGAGCAGTGACCGGCTCACCACAGCATAAAAAAGCCCGCATGAAGCGGGCTTGATTTCAGGACCTGGACTGCTGTTTAACGCAGTTTCATTTCCTTGTAGTCCACGTGTTTGCGAGCAACCGGATCAAATTTCTTGATCAGCAGTTTCTCGGGAGTGGTCTTTTTGTTTTTGTCGGTGGTGTAAAAGTGACCGGTGCCGGCTGTCGATTCCAGCTTGATTTTTTCGCGTCCGCCTTTGGCTGCCATGATGATCTTTCTAAAAGGGTGTTGTCATTAAGCCTGACCGCGGGCGCGCAAGTCTGCGAGCACGGAGTCGATACCATTCTTGTCGATCAAACGCAGACCAGCGTTCGAAATCCGCAGGCGAACCCAGCGGTTTTCGGACTCAACCCAGAAACGGCGATATTGCAGGTTCGGCAAGAACCGGCGCTTGGTTTTGTTGTTGGCGTGGGATACATTGTTCCCAACCTGCGGGCCTTTGCCCGTAACTTCGCAGACGCGTGCCATGAGGACACTCCGATCGTGATAACGGCCCTGACTGACGTCAAAAGCCTGACCTCGCCAAGAAAAAGGGTGGCGGTAACCCGAATGCTGGCCCCGACCCACAGGGGCTAAGGATTTCAGCAAAGCCCGTTATTATATGCGGTGATTGGCGTCACTGCTCAAGAAAACGTTGCGCGTCCAGTGCGGCCATGCAACCAGTGCCGGCACTGGTGATGGCCTGGCGGTAAATATGGTCCTGCACATCACCTGCGGCAAAAATGCCGGGCACGCTAGTTTGTGTGGCAAAACCTTTGTTGCCACTCTGGGTGACGATGTATCCACCCTCCATCTGCAACTGACCTTCAAAAATACCCGTGTTGGGGCTGTGACCGATGGCGATAAAGCAGCCTTTGAGCGTCAGGTCTTCGGTGACGCCGGTGTTGACGTTCTTGACACGAACACCCGTGACGCCACTGGCATCGCCCAGTACCTCGTCCAGGGTGCTGAAGGTCTTCAGCACAATCTTGCCGCTGGCAACTTTCTCCATCAACTTGTCGATCATGATGGGTTCGGCGCGGAACTTGTCGCGGCGGTGAATCAAATACACCCGGCTGGCGATATTGGATAAATACAGCGCTTCTTCCACCGCCGTGTTGCCGCCGCCCACCACGCAGCACACTTCGTTGCGATAGAAGAAGCCGTCACAGGTGGCGCAACCTGAAACGCCGCGCCCCATGAAGGCCTCTTCTGATGGCAAACCCAGATACTTGGCCGAAGCGCCAGTGGCCAGAATCAGCGCGTCGCAGGTGTAGCTGGCGCTGTCGCCAAACAAGGTGAATGGACGCTTGGAGAAATCGACCCGGTGGATGTGGTCAAACACGATTTCCGTCTTGAAGCGCTCGGCGTGCTCCAGAAATCGCTGCATCAATTCCGGCCCCTGAACGCCCGCGACGTCGGCGGGCCAGTTGTCGACCTCGGTGGTGGTCATCAACTGGCCGCCTTGCGCCATGCCGGTGACCAGCATCGGCTTCAGATTGGCGCGGGCCGCATAAATGGCCGCGGTGTAGCCGGCTGGACCAGAGCCCAGAATCAATACCTGGGTATGTCGGATGTCGGTCATGGGTTTTCCTTGAAAGATTTCGATGGGTGAGGCGTGTACAGTTGGGGCTCAATGACCATCTGTCAAGCCAGAAAACCCGGCCGATTGAACAGGTCGGCGGTAACTGAACCCCACAATGGGTAGGATTATGCAATGTCGACCGATCTGAACCCTTGCGCAAATTCCCCACTTTGACCCATGACATACTCTCTTAATACCCTGCACGCCACAAACTCCGCCAGTCAAAACGTCACACGTTCAGGCTGGGCTCGTTTTGCGACAGAGTTGGGTTTGGTGGCTGGCTTGGCGTTTCTGGTGTTCTGGTTGTTGTCACTCATGAGTTACTCACAGCAGGATGCAGCGTGGTCGACCTCGGGTGCGGGTTTGCCTTGGGTGAACAAGGGTGGGCGCGTCGGCGCCTGGCTGGCTGACGGCAGTTACTTTCTGTTTGGCATTTCCGTTTGGTGGTGCTGGGCTGCAGGCGTGCGGGTCTGGCTGTCCGGCTTGGCACGATGGATGCGCGGACGTGATTTTTTGCATCGCAAGATCGACCCGTTACGCCGGCCCGGACTTGCCAGGCTGATGTTTTGGCTGGGGTTGATCTTGCTTTGCAGCGCCAGTGTCACTCTGGAGTGGTCACGTTTTTATCGTCTGGATGACCACCTGCCGGGCCATGCGGGCGGTGTCTGGGGCTATTTGGTGGCACCTTTGGTGGTTGAGTTGCTTGGGCATACCGGCTCCGCCCTGCTGGGCATTGTGGTCGGGTTGTTGGGCCTTGCCTGGGTGTTCCGGTTTTCCTGGGGCGAACTGGCCGAGCGCCTGGGCGCCTGGCTGTTTGGGCGGGTCGAGACGCGCCGGGAGAAACTGGAGGTTGAGCAGGACCTGGTGATTGGCCAGCAGGCAGCGCAGGCGCGTGCCGAGGTTCTGGTGGAGGCGCGCCATGTGGCAGCTGAGCATCCCGCGCGGCCGGTGGTGGTGATCGAACCACCTGTGCCCGAACCCGCCAAGAGCGAACGGGTCGCCAAGGAGCGGCAGAAGACCCTGTTCAAGGACGTTTTCGACAGCAAACTGCCCCAGGTCGATTTGCTCGATGCTGCCGTGGCACGGCAGGAGACCGTGTCGCCCGAGACGCTGGAGATGACCAGCCGCATGATCGAGAAGAAGCTCAAGGATTTTGGCGTTGATGTGGCCGTGGTGCTGGCCCAACCCGGCCCGGTCATTACCCGCTATGAAATTGAACCCGCCACCGGCATCAAGGGCTCACAAATTGTCGGTCTGGCCAAAGATCTGGCGCGTTCGCTCAGTCTGGTATCGATCCGGGTGGTGGAAACCATCCCGGGCAAGACCACCATGGCACTTGAACTGCCCAACGCCAAGCGCCAAACCATCAAGCTGTCCGAGATCCTGGGCGCGCAGAGCTACCACGATGCCAAGTCCCTGCTCACCATGGGTCTGGGCAAAGACATCATCGGCAATCCAGTGCTGGCCGATCTGGCCAAGATGCCACACGTTCTGGTGGCGGGCACCACCGGTTCGGGCAAATCGGTCGGTATCAACGCCATGATCCTGAGTCTGCTTTACAAAGCCGAAGCGCACGACGTGCGCTTGCTGATGATCGACCCCAAGATGTTGGAAATGTCGGTCTACGAGGGCATTCCTCACCTGTTATGTCCGGTGGTTACCGATATGCGCCAGGCGGCCAATGGGCTGACCTGGTGCGTGGCCGAGATGGAGCGACGCTACAAACTCATGAGCAAAATGGGTGTGCGCAATCTGGCGGGTTTCAATACCCGAATGGATGAAGCCAAAGCGCGGGGTGAACTCATCGGCAACCCGTTCAGCCTGACGCCAGAAGAACCCGAGCCGCTGCAGCGCCTGCCGCACATTGTGGTGGTGATCGACGAGTTGGCGGATCTGATGATGGTGGTAGGGAAAAAGATCGAGGAGCTGATTGCCCGTCTGGCCCAAAAAGCACGTGCCGCCGGCATTCACCTGATACTGGCCACCCAACGTCCCAGTGTGGATGTCATCACCGGGCTGATCAAGGCCAACATCCCCACGCGCATCGCGTTTCAGGTCAGCAGCAAGATCGACAGCCGCACCATTTTGGACCAGATGGGTGCCGAAGCCTTGCTGGGTATGGGCGACATGCTTTACATGCCCAGCGGCACCGGGCTGCCGATTCGTGTGCACGGTGCGTTTGTCAGCGACGATGAGGTGCACCGCGTGGTCAGCTATCTGAAAAGCCAGGGTGAGCCCAACTACATCGATGGCATTCTCGAAGGCGGCACGGTCGATGGCGACGATGCAGCCGATGGTTTTGCCGGGGACGGTGCCAGTGGTGAGAAGGACCCCCTGTACGACCAGGCGGTCGAAGTGGTGCTGAAAAACCGCAAGGCCAGCATCTCGCTGGTGCAGCGTCACCTGAAGATTGGCTACAACCGTGCCGCCCGGTTGGTCGAAGACATGGAGAAAGCCGGCTTGGTGAGCAGCATGAGCAACAGTGGTCAGCGCGAGATCCTGGTGCCCAAGCGTGAAGATGGGTCTTGAGATGAAAAAATTATTAACTGTATTGATAGCTATCAGTGCATTACCTGTATGGGCTGGCGGCCTGGAAAGTCTGGAAAATTTTGTCAAGACGATGAAAACCGGGCGGGCCGGATTCACCCAGGTGGTGACCGCCCCGTCCCGGCAAGGGCAGGCGGCGCGCAGCAAAACATCGACGGGCAGTTTTGAATTTGCCCGCCCTAACCGGTTCAAGTTTGTCTACAAGAAGCCATTTGCCCAAAGCATTGTGGCCGACGGCCAGACGCTGTGGATGCATGATCCGGATCTGAATCAGGTCACGGCACGGGAGCAGGCCGGTGTGCTGGCGTCGACCCCAGCGGCGCTGATTGCTGCGGCACCCGACCTGCAAGCGCTGCGGGCTGAATTCACGCTGGTCGACGTGCCGGATCAGGATGGCTTGCAATGGGTACTTGCCACCCCGCGGTCCAAAGACAATGCCGTGCAGAGCATACGAGTGGGTTTTCAAGCGGCAGGGTTGGCGGCGCTGGAGATCGTCGACAGTTTTGGTCAGCGCTCGTTGCTGAGTTTTCAGGACTTTGAGGCTAACCCGACCTTGTCAATGGGCCATTTCCAGTTCAAAGTACCCGTTGGAGCGGATCTGCTCAGGCAATAAAGGGGACCGTTCACCGTCCACAAGTAGGTTGTTGGCTCCAACATGGCTGATATCTGCGATTTGTCATCAGGGTTAACCCTTGTCTCCGTTATGATGCGCTGCAACATATTCAACCGGTCCTGAGTTCGACCAGCGGGGCCGGGCGTCACACAGCGGAGTTGACCATGCGTACTTATTTTCTGTCTGCCACCGAGCCCAATGTTGGCTTGACCTCGGTGGCTCTGGGCTTGTTACGGACGCTGCAGCGCAGTGGCCTGAAAGTGGCATTTGTCAAGCCGGTGACCAAGCGTACCCCGGAGTCGGAGCCGTCCGTTTTGTTTGCGCGCAGTATTTGCCATCTCAACAACACGCCTGCCCCGTTGCCGATGAGCCTGGTGACCCAGCAGGTGACCAGTGGCAAGACCGATGATCTGCTGGAAGAGATTGTCAGCATGGCGCTAACCAATTCCCAGGGTGCCGATGTACTGGTGGTGGAGGGCATCCATGCGGACCCAACCCGCGCCTTCATTCCGCAGCTTTCGGCTGACATTTCAAAAAGCCTGCAAGCGGACGTGGTGTTGGTCGCCAGCGGTGCTGACGCCGAGGGCCTTGCCCAAACCCACTACGTCATTTCCCGCATTCGGGGCTCAGGACGGCGGGTTGAAGGGGTGATTTTTAACCGAGTGGGCGCGGATTTTGATGCGGCAGCGGCGTCGAGCCAGCTGGATGGGGTGCCGATCTGGGGCATGGTGCGTGATAACCCGGCGCTGTCCGCTCCGCGAATGCTTGATATTGCCCGCCACTTGGAAGCTGAGGTGATGATCGAAGGCGAACTTGCCATCCGCCGGGCGCATGAGACTGTGGTCTGTGCCCGCTCGGTCTCAGAAGTGATTCCACGGCTCAAGCCCGGTGCACTGGTGATCAGCGCTGGCGACCGCGACGACGTGATTCTGGCGACGGCGTTGGCAGCCAGCAATGGCATCGAGTTGGCTGGTTTGGTGCTGACGCACCATAGCTTCATCAGCCCTCGTATCGAGCGCTTCGGCTCGCGCGCCTTTCGCAGTGGGCTGCCGGTGTTGCGCACCGGTGGCGACACTTACGAAACTGCAGCTGCGATCAGTCGTTTTCCTCAGGCGGTGCCGCAGGATGACCTGGTGCGCATGAATGCGGTGATCGAGAGTGTTGCCGAAGGTCTGGACGCATTGGCGATTTGTGAGGGACTGGAGCACGCCACCTCGCGGCGCATGTCGCCACCAGCGTTCCGTTATCAACTGATCCAGAAGGCGCGCGCCGCCAACAAACGCATCGTGCTGCCCGAGGGCGATGAACCGCGCACCATTCGTGCGGCCGTCATCTGCACCGAAAAACGCATCGCACGTTGCGTGTTGTTGGGACAGCGCAAGGTGATCGAGTCAGTCGCCGATGCGATGGGTGTCGAACTGCCCATGGAGCTGGAGATTCTTGACCCGCACGAGATTGCGGGGCGCTTTGTCGAACCGATGGTGTCCCTGCGCAAGACAAAGGGTTTGACCGCCAGCCAGGCACTGGTGGCACTGGAAGACACTGTGGTGCTGGGCACCATGATGCTGGCCGTGGATGAGGTGGACGGTCTGGTCAGTGGTGCGGTGCACACCACCGCCAACACAGTGCGGCCTGCGCTGCAGCTGATCCGTACCGCGCCCGGGTCGTCCATTGTGTCGTCATGCTTTTTCATGCTGATGCCGGACCAGGTGCTGGTGTACGCCGACTGTGCGGTCAACCCCGATCCAACGGCAGCGGAACTTGCCGAGATTGCGCGTCAAAGTGCCGACAGCGCCGAGGCCTTTGGTATTGATGCCAAGGTGGCGATGATCAGCTACAGCACCGGTGCCTCCGGCGCGGGCGACGATGTGGAAAAAGTGCGAGCCGCTACGGCGTTGGCCAAGTCGCGTTGGCCGGATTTGATAATCGACGGTCCAATGCAATACGACGCTGCGACCGTGCAGGAAGTGGCGGCACAGAAAGCGCCCGGGAGCGCGGTCGCGGGTCAGGCCTCGGTATTTATCTTCCCCGACCTGAATACCGGCAACACCACCTACAAGGCAGTGCAACGTTCGGCCAATGTGGTCTCGGTTGGACCGATGCTGCAGGGCCTGCGCAAGCCGGTCAATGATCTGTCACGCGGTGCCCTGGTGGACGATATCGTGTTCACCATTGCGCTCACCGCGATTCAGGCGGAAGCCTTGAAGAAAGTCTGAACCATATTTCAAAAGTTCGGGTGCGCCACAATATCGGGCCATGCGCGCCGTGCCCACCCACTTTTCCCCTCTGGCTGAACGCCTGCGACCCAGAACGCTGGCGCAGGTCATTGGCCAGCAGCATCTGCTCGGACCGGGCATGGCGCTGCGCTTGGCATTTGAGTCTGGGCAACCGCACAGCTGTATTCTGTGGGGGCCCCCGGGCACTGGCAAAACCACCATTGCGCGGCTGATGGCCGATGCGTTTGACGCCCAGTTCATCACCATCAGTGCCGTGCTCGGCGGCATGAAGGAGATCCGTGAGGCGGTTGATCTGGCGCATAGCGCGCGCACAGGTTTGGAGCAAAGGCGCAGCATCTTGTTTGTCGATGAGGTGCACCGCTTCAACAAGAGCCAGCAGGATGCGTTTTTGCCGCATGTCGAAAGTGGCCTGTTCACCTTCATCGGCGCGACCACTGAGAATCCCTCGTTCGAGGTCAACTCGGCCCTGCTGTCGCGCGCGGTGGTCTACGTGCTGCAGCCGCTGGCCCCCGAAGATTTGAAAACAATTGTGCTGGTAGCTCAGGAACAACAAGCACTTCCAGCTATCGATGAAGTAGCGGTCAGTCGCCTGGTGGCGTATGCCGATGGTGACGCACGGCGCTTGCTCAATACGCTGGAGACGTTGGCGGTAGCGGCGCTACAGGAAAAAGTGCCGGAAATCAGCGACGCCTGGCTGCTGCAGGTGCTGGGTGAGCGCCTGCGCCGCTATGACAAGGGCGGTGAGCAGTTCTACGACACCATCTCGGCCCTGCACAAAAGTGTGCGGGGCAGTGACCCCGACGCCGCGTTGTACTGGCTGGTGCGTATGCTCGATGGTGGGGCTGATCCGCGCTATCTGGCTCGACGTTTGATCCGCATGGCCAGCGAGGACATTGGTCTGGCGGATCCGAGGGCCTTGCGGCTGGCGCTGGACGCAGCCGAGGTCTATGAGCGCCTGGGTACCCCGGAAGGTGAGCTGGCACTGGCGGAGTGTGTGGTTTACCTGGCGGTGGCGCCCAAATCCAATGCCGTCTACAAGGCCTACAACGAGGCGCGGGCCTGGGTCAAGAAAGACGCCACCCGTGCGGTCCCGCTGCATTTGCGCAACGCGCCAACGCGGCTGATGAAAACGCTGGACTACGGCAAAGGCTACCGCTATGCCCATGACGAAGAAGACGGGTTTGCCGCTGGGGAGTGCTACTTGCCCGAGGGCATGGCCGAGCCGGGTTTTTATCAACCGGTCGAGCGTGGACTGGAGATTCGGATAGCCGAGAAACTGCGTCATCTGAAAGAACGCAATTCAGCGGCGACGGCAAGGCGAAATGCCTGATTCTTCGAGCCTCGGGCGGGAGGGGTTTCCGGGCTGAGTCAGGACTGCTGGGATGCGGCGCGCTCGGGTGGCTTGAATTTGCCAATTTGCGCCGGCACCACAAAGGCCTTGACCGCAATACCCGGTTGGCTTTCATGATCGTCGGGGCTGTGAGCGTGGTGCGCGCCCTCGTGAGATTCGGCCGCAATTTCCACGAGTTGCCCTGCCAACCAGGCCGTCACCGCCTGATCCGGTTCGGTCTCGGAGGTGGCGACAGCCCGGATGCCTTTTTGTAGCAGTCGATTCTGCAAACCGCGTCCCAGTCCCGCCGTGATCAGAACCTGGATATCGTCCAACGGATGCGACACGCTGGGCTGCAGCGCATGGGCAACTTCATGAAAACTCTGTGCCATCGCCAGTTCGATCAGTTGCTTGCCCGTGATCTGTTGGTCCACGACGTTGTAAACCCAGAACTTGCGGCATTTGCCTGCATGACCGGTGATCGATTGGCGATTCTGACTGGTGATGGCGATTTTCATGATGGTCCTGGTTGTTACGGTGGCAGCGCCGGGTGCGGCCCTTGCAGCAAGATCAGCAATCCTTGTGCCAGGCCAGCTCTGTTTGGAAAGTCATTGATTCCAATGGATAAATTTCTGAACGCTGGTCGATGCTGTGTCGGACCATGAACAGATATTGTCAGTAATGGCAGTCCTGTCAGTGCCCCTGGCAGACCGCCATCCACGCCCAAATCAGTTCCTCTAATATTGGAAAAGGCCGTTTGATGTTTCTTGTTTGCAAGGGTAAACCCGGACGTGAGACTGAGTCGTGCCAGAAGCCGCTTGACTACAATCGCGACCAATTGTCGGGCGGGCAGGGTAGTGGCAGGCTTATTGCTTGCATCCCTGGTGCGCATTCACCGTACGTTTCAAAACACCACGCGTTGGGTCAGACCATCCGTCGAACCGCCACTCGGCCACATTCGGAGAAAGTATTATGGAAACCTTGATACAGCAGATCATCAACGGTCTGGTGTTAGGCAGCATGTATGCTCTGGTCGCGCTGGGCTACACCATGGTGTACGGCATCATCGGGCTGATCAATTTTGCCCACGGTGAGGTGTTGATGGTGGGTGCCCTGACCAGTTGGAGCATCATCGGCCTGATGCAGGAGTCGATGCCAGGGACTCCAGGCTGGATCATTTTGCTGGTTTCCATGGTGATCGCCTGCGTGGTGGCCGCGGCGCTTAACTTTTCAATCGAAAAACTGGCCTACAGCCCTTTGCGCAACAGCCCGCGTCTGGCACCGCTGATCACGGCGATCGGCATGTCAATCCTGTTGCAGACGCTCGCGATGATCATCTGGAAGCCCAACTACAAAGCGTATCCCAGTCTGTTGCCGATGGTGCCCTATGAGATAGGGGGGGCCGTGATCACACTGACACAGGTGCTGATTCTGGCCATGACAGCAGTGTCACTGGGGGTGTTGACGTGGTTGGTGAATTACACACGGCTCGGGCGGGCCATGCGGGCGACGGCTGAGAACCCCAGGGTGGCAGCGCTGATGGGCGTCAAGCCCGACTTTGTCATTTCTGCCACCTTTGTCATTGGTGCTGTGCTTGCGGCCATCGCAGGCATCATGTGGGCGGCCAATTACGGCACCGTGCAACACACCATGGGCTTCTTGCCGGGTTTGAAGGCCTTCACGGCTGCAGTTTTTGGCGGTATCGGCAATCTTGCCGGTGCCGTGGTGGGTGGGGTGTTGCTGGGACTGATTGAGTCCTTGGGTGCGGGGTATATCGGCACGCTCACGGGAGGTGTGTTGGGTAGCCACTACTCGGATATTTTTGCATTCATTGTGCTGATCGTGGTGCTGACCCTGCGACCCTCTGGTTTGTTGGGCGAGCGCGTGGCAGATAGAGCGTGAGGTTGTCATGAAACAAAAACAAATCATCATTTTTGTACTGGCGGCCATTGGTTTGCTGGTGACACCGCTGATCCTGCAGAGTTTTGGCAATGCCTGGGTGCGCATTGCCGACATGGCCCTGCTGTATGTGCTGTTGGCACTTGGTCTGAATATTGTGGTGGGTTATGCGGGTCTGCTCGATCTGGGCTATGTGGCATTTTTTGCCATTGGCGCCTACATGTACGCCTTGCTGGCTTCGCCGCATCTGACTGAAACGTTCCCGATGTTTGCCGCCCTGTTCCCGAATGGCCTGCACAGCCCGATCTGGCTGGTGATTCCGGCGGCTGCGGGGCTGGCAGCACTGTTCGGCGTGTTGCTGGGTGCACCAACCCTGCGCCTGCGTGGCGACTACTTGGCCATCGTGACACTGGGATTTGGCGAGATCATTCGCGTGTTCATGAACAACCTTGACCATCCGGTCAATATCACCAATGGCCCCAAGGGCATGGGGCAGATTGATGCACTGAGTTTTTTTGGCTTCAGCCTGGGTAAACGCATTGACATCGGCAGTTTTGAAATCCCCTCGGTGACCTTGTATTACTACCTTTTTCTGGTGCTGGTGGTGTTCAGCGTGGTCATTTCGCATCGGCTGCAACTGTCACGCGTCGGGCGTGCCTGGATGGCGATTCGCGAAGATGAAATTGCCGCCAAGGCGATGGGCATTAATACGCGCAACCTCAAGTTGCTGGCATTTGGTATGGGGGCCACTTTTGGCGGGGTATCAGGGGCGATGTTTGCGTCCTTTCAGGGCTTTATTTCACCGGAGTCGTTCAGTCTGATGGAGTCGATCATGATTGTGGCGATGGTGGTTTTGGGCGGCATTGGCCACTTGCCCGGGGTGATTCTGGGAGCGGTGGCCCTGTCGGCGCTGCCTGAAGTGTTGCGTTATGTGGCCGGTCCGCTGCAGTCGCTGACCGGCGGGCGGCTGGATGCCTCGATCCTGCGTCAGTTGCTGATCGCACTGGCGATGATCGTCATCATGCTGATGCGCCCGCGTGGCCTGTGGCCGGCGCCAGAGCACGGCAAATCGCTGCCAACGACGCGGCCATGACGGTGGCGCTGCATAACAGGAATTGAACACCATGACAGACATTGTTCTCAAAGTGGCCGGGGTATCCAAGCGTTTTGGTGGCCTGCAGGCTTTAAGTGATGTGGGCATTTGCATTGAACGTGGCCAGGTGTATGGGCTGATTGGCCCGAATGGCGCTGGCAAGACCACTTTTTTCAACGTTCTGACCGGACTGTATTCGCCCGACACCGGCACCTTTGAGCTGGCCGGTAAACCGTATCAGCCCACCGCCGTGCATGAGGTCGCCCGGGCTGGCATTGCCCGGACCTTTCAGAATATCCGCTTGTTCGCCGAAATGACGGCGCTGGAGAACGTCATGGTCGGTCGCCATGTGCGTACCCACTCAGGCCTGTTGGGCGCCGTGTTTCGCACGGCCAGATTCAACGCCGAGGAGGCGCAGATTGCGCAGCGCGCGCATGAGTTGCTGGAGTATGTGGGGATCGGGCGTTTCGCGGACTTCAAGGCGCGCACCCTGAGCTACGGTGATCAGCGTCGCCTCGAAATTGCCCGCGCGCTGGCCACTGACCCGCAATTGATCGCGCTCGACGAACCGGCCGCAGGCATGAACAGCACCGAAAAAGTGCTGCTGCGGGAACTGATTGACAAAATCCGCAACGACAACCGGACCATTTTGCTGATTGAGCACGATGTCAAGCTGGTCATGGGCTTGTGCGACCGAGTCACGGTGCTGGACTACGGCAAACAGATTGCCGAAGGCACGCCGGCCGATGTGCAACGCAATGAGAAGGTCATTGAGGCCTATCTGGGCACCGGCGGACATTGAACAGGACCAAGTCATGACAAACGTATTACTCAAGGTCAAGGGCCTCAAAGTGGCTTATGGTGGCATTCAGGCCGTCAAAGGTGTGGATTTCGAGGTGCGCGAGGGTGAGTTGGTGTCGCTGATTGGTTCCAACGGCGCCGGCAAGACCACCACCATGAAGGCCATCACGGGCTCCTTGCCGATCAGCGACGGCGACATCGAGTACCTCGGCAAGAGCATTCGGGGGCAGGGGCCATGGGATCTGGTGCAGCAAGGTCTGGCCATGGTGCCGGAAGGCCGGGGTATTTTCACCCGCATGACGATCCTGGAAAACCTGCAGATGGGTGCCTATATCCGCAACGACAAGGCCGAGATTGCCGCCGACATCGACAAGGTATTTGGTATTTTTCCACGATTGAAAGAGCGCCGTGACCAGCTCGGTGGCACCTTGAGTGGTGGCGAGCAGCAGATGCTGGCCATGGGCCGCGCGCTGATCAGCCGGCCCAAGGTCTTGTTGCTTGACGAGCCTTCCATGGGTTTGTCACCGATCATGGTGGACAAGATTTTTGAAGTGGTGCGTGAGGTCTATTCACAAGGTGTGACCGTGTTGTTGGTGGAGCAAAATGCCAGCCGCGCGCTGGCCATTGCCGACCGTGGCTATGTGATGGACTCGGGTCTGATCACCATGACGGGTGAGGGTAAAACCATGCTGTCCGACCCGAAGGTGCGTGCTGCCTATTTGGGTGAGTAGTTGGTGACCATTTCGACCTCCAGCCCAATATAAATAAAGATTTATTGCTATTATTTGGTAAGTATCAGCGCGCCAGATCGGCCAGGGTCTTAGCCAGTCGGTTGTGGCGTTGCAGCAAGGGTGGCAGGTCCAGCGTGGTCAACTGACCCTGTCGTACCACCACCACACCGTTGACCACGGTGTAGTCCGCTTGGGCGCTGGCGCACAGCAACAACGCACCGAGCGGGTCGTGCACCGCGGCACCGGCGAACCCCAGGGTGTCCAGGTCAAACAGTGCCAGATCTGCGCACATGCCTGGGGCGAGATGGCCAATGTCGCTGCGCCCCAGTACCCGGGCACCGCCGCTGGTCGCCAGGGTCAGCGCATCGCGCACGGTCATTTCAGATGGTCCCAGATCGCAACCATAGACAGTCTTGGGCTGGCCATGTGTGTCCTGACACAGCTCGGGTGATTGCATGGCGCGCCCGACCCGCGCCAACAGCAACGCCTGGCGCGCCTCGCTGAC
>NZ_JAGPBB010000074.1 GCF_018063565.1 Rhodoferax sp. | reverse complement strand
ATGGCTGGCAAATTCACCATGTTGCCAGTCAAGTCAACCAGCCCGGCGCCGGCTCCACTGCTGGCGACGGCATTGCCATAGCTGCTGCCAAAGGCAATCCGGTTGCCACTGCCGAGTGCGTAGCCACCGTCACCACCCATCTGTGCCCGCAAATCAGAGCCTCCCAGTTTCACACCGAGCGATTTACCAAACGTGTCTGACGCCTCCACAATCCGCGCCTCAATCAACACCTGTCGTGCCGGGACGTCAAGTTTGCCAATCAATTCCTGCACGCGCTCAAGGGTACTGGCGATGTCGGTGACAAACAGCTGATTGGTGCGCGCCTCGGAAATCACACTGCCCCGCACACTCAACAACCGTGCTCCGCCGCTCCCAGCACCCGAACCGGCTGCGGTGGCGGTCAGCTGCTCTGCGACCTCGGCCGCTTTGGTGTAATTGAGCTGGAACGACTGGGTTCGCAAGGGTTCCAGCCCCTGCAGTGCTGCTGCGGCCTCAAGATCGAGCTTTTCTTTCGCATTGATCTCATCCTTGGGGGCAATCCAAAGCACATTACCGGTTTTGCGCACACCCAGACCTTTGGCCTGCATGATGATGTCCAGCGCCTGATCCCACGGCACGTCCTGCAGCCGCAGCGTGACGGCACCACTCACCGAATCAGACGTGATGATGTTGAAACTGGTGAAGTCGGCAATGACTTGCAGCAAGGAGCGAACCTCAATGTTCTGAAAATTCAACGATAGCTTGTCACCGCTATAACCTGGTCCGGGCGTGAGTTTGGCCGCGTCCACTTTCACCGGCTTGACCTCAACGACAAACTGGTTGTCACTCTGGTAGGCGCTGTGGATCCACTGCCCCTGGGGTTCAATGACCATCCGCACCCGGTCACTGGCTTGAAAACTCGTCACGGTCTTGATGGGCGTGCCAAAGTCAGTCACATCCAGTCGCCTGCGCAAGCCCTCTGGCAGCGTGGTCTTCATGAACTCAACCACCAGCGTCTGCCCTTGCTGACGGATGTCAACACCAACCTGAGTGCTGGGCAAGGTCACAATGACGCGGCCCGACCCACCATCACCACGCCGGAAATCAATATCCTTGAGCGACTGGACATCACGCGACTGCCCTTCCGTGAACACCTGCGAGGCTGCGGCAGGCGCTGCACCCGCCAGGGCCTCCAGCACCACCAGAACCGACTTGCCCTGCAGCTGCATCTTGTAACTGGTGAACTGCTTGAGATTGAGCACCACTCGCGTGCGACTGCCCGCCTGCACCACGCTGACCGAGCGCAGATTCCCCTGGTTGATGTCCACATTGGTCCGACCCAACGCACTTACCACGTTTGGAAAATCCAGCGCCACGCGCGCCGGCGATTGAATGGAAAAACCAGTCGGCAAAGCGGTCGGGGCTTGACTCAGATCGATGCGGACGACCTCCACGCCACTTTGAAGCGAACCGGTCACGGATTCGATGGCGACTTGGGCATGTGACCACAGGGCACTCATTGCCAACGCGGCATACAGTCCCAAACGACCTAGCGCCCGTGTCAGCCATCGGTATCGGTTGTCGGAGTTTCTCATTTTGACCTCTCTTGCAGCTGCAAACTTGCAGTGCGTTCTATCCACTCACCTACCGCGTCCTGCGCAATCTCACGAAGCGTCACCTCGGTCTCGCTGATTTTGGTGACCAAACCGTAGTTTTGCCCAAGGTGATCCCCAGTTCGCACCTGGTACAACAATTTGCCGACGGTCACCAGGGCCACGGGCTTTCCGGCACGTGACATCGTCCCCACCAGCGCCATTGTGTCCAGCGGAAAATCCTCAAGCGGCTCTTTGCGGCGTGCCAACTCGGGCGTCAACAACGCGTCACTCTTGCTGCTGGTCTGCGGGCTGTCTTTGCGAAGCGCCGATGTCAGCTTCTGGTTGCTGAAAGGCTCAACATCGCTGGTCAATTTGTAGGGTTCCGGCCGAAACTGTTTCGGTTCAGACAACGGTGCCACACTGGGCCGCGTCTGGTTGCGCTGCTCAGCCATCCATTGCCGTAATTCGCTATCCGAGGCGGTGTCACACCCGCTCAAGCCTTGCGCAGCGACCAGAACCAGCATGAGCTGACAAAACCGAAGCAGCTTCATTTGACCGCCCCCGTTGCCGCCGCACGCTGCGCTGCAACCTCTTCGGCATCAAGGTAGCGGAAGGTCTTGGCGGTCGCGTCCATGCCCAAAACGCCGTCCTTACCAGGAACGATGGTGATATTGTTGATGGTCACAATGCGAGACAAATTGGCAATATCTGCCGCAAATGCGCCCATATCGTGGTAACGGCCTGTCACCCGAACCGCAATGGGCAGCTCGGCATAGTAGTCCTTGACAACCACCTGACCGGGCCGGAACAGCTCGAATTGCAGGCTACGGCCGATACCGGCCTGATTGATATCAGACAACAAGGCATCCATTTCTGCCTTGCTCGGCAGCTGCTTTTCCAGCTGAATCACATACTGTTGCACCTGCTCGCGCTGCTTGCGCAAGGCCTCAAGATTGATGGCTTTGGTCAGTTTGGTCTTGAACTCTTCCCGCAACTGCACCTCTTTGCCCTGTTCGGTGGTCAGTTCAGCTTCAATGTCGCTCAGCCATAAAAACCACAGCAATGTGACGCAGACGACCACAATGGCGACCAGCACGGCATACCGCGGCAGTGCCGGCCAACTCGATGGGTCTTTGGTGTCAAGATTGCGAAACTGCTTTGAAGCGTCTTCAAACCAGGCCTTCAGATCGACGTTGACATTGAGCGACTTGGCCATCACGCGCTACCCTGCCGTGGAGGCTGCAGCGGATGCCGACGCAGCTGATTTGTTTTTCTCGGCGTCACTGGCCCGCACCAGAGAAGCCTTGATGTTGAAGTTGGCAATCCGACGCTGGTCCCGGGCTGACAGGTTGACGATGCCCGTCACAATCTCGATCAGCTCGGGCCGGGTCAACCAGGGCGAGCCAGTGCTGAGATTTCTCAACAGTTCAGACACTCGTTCGTTGGACTGTGCCACTCCCATGATGGTCACAACCTGTCCCTCTTGTTGCATACTGGTGATGTAGGTGCCTTCAGGCAGCTGCCGCACCAGTTCAGTCAGCAAATGCACAGGTATGTTGCGATCGGACTGCAGGTCCTCCACCGCTTGCTGGCGGGCTCGCAGGGCCGCAATCTCCTGCTCCAGCCCGGCAATATCCTTGATCTGACGGTCGAACTCTGCAATTTCCGTCGTGAGCAGCTGATTTTTTTCCTGCTGTGCAGCAATATGCGCCTGGAACCACAGGAATACCAACGCCGCCAGCACGCCACCTGTCAGTGCGGCCAAGCCCATGCCGACATTGAACAGGTCTTTGCGGCGCTTGCGCGCCATTTCCCGGTGCGGCAGCAGGTTGATGAGAATCACTGCATGAATCTCCGCAATGCCAAACCACAACAGGTCAGGTACGAGGGGGCTTCCCGCGTCATGGTGTTGAGTCGAATGGTTTTCGCCGCGCTCATCCCCTCAAAGGGATTGGCCACAACGCACGGGAAATTGGTTTGACGGGTAACCGCGGCGGTCAGACCGGTCAAGGCTGCAGAACCACCTGCCAGCATCACCATATCCACTTTGTTGTGCGTGGTGCTGGTAAAGAAGAACTGCAGGGCACGGCCAATCTCTTGCACCAGACTGTCAATAAAGGGCTGCAACACCAAGTTGCTGTAGTCGTCCGGCAGATCACCCCCGCGCTTCTTGAACTCAGCCTCTTCAAAAGAGAATCCATACTGCTGAACAATCAGCTGGGTCAGCTGCGCACCACCAAAGGCCTGATCGCGGTCATACAAAACCTCATCGTTGCGGATGACCTGCATGCTGGTGGTCATTGCACCCACCTCAAACAAGGCTACGATGCTGCCCACGCCCTTGTTCGCGGTATTCGCAATCAGCCGACTGACGGCCAGCCTGGAGGCATAGGACTCGACGTCCACAATCACCGGTTTTAACCCGGCAGCTTCAGCCAGGCCCTGAATATCCTGCACCTTTTCGCGCCGGGAGGCCGCAATCAACACTTCGATGTCACCCGCAGAATTGGCACTTGGCCCCAGAATACAAAAATCAAGGCTCACTTCTTCAAGCGGAAACGGAATGTACTGATTGGCCTCGGACTCCACCTGCATTTCCAGCTCGTGATCATTGAGCCCCCCAGGAAGCGTGATTTTTTTGGTAATGACCGCTGACGGTGGCAAGGCCATGGCCACGTTTTTGGTCCGGGTACCACTGCGTTTGACCAAGCGACGCACCGCGTCTGCCACGTCGTCAAATCGATCAATGTTGCCGTCGGTGATCCAGCCACGCTCAAGCGGCAATATGGCGCAATTTTCAAGGACCAGCTGCCCCGACTTGTCTTGGCCCAGCTCCACCAGCTTGACACTGGAAGCACTGACATCCAAACCCAACATGGCGGCGGGTTGGCGGCTGAAAATCGAGCCCAGAGAAATCAACAGTGTCCCCTAACAATGAATAAAACGACCAAACTCTTGAGGTTCCACTTCAATGCTATCAGCAAGAGTGTTGACACGCAAAGAAATTCAAGCAATTTATAGATTACAAATGTTGTCAAATATTGACGTCGTAACGCACAGTCTAGCCCAGCTAACGCTCACCAGGCACACGCCAGCATCACATTGTGTCAACGGTGGGATACTAACCTGTCTCTGCACCAAGCTCTCATTTTTATAATGAAGCTGGTTTAACCCTTTTTTCTATGCCCGCCGAAACACCCTCCAAACCCACCAAAAGAACCGCTCCTTCGCCTGCTTCGCCCCCGTCCGCAGCGCGCTGGGCGATCAAAATGCTCAGTTGGGTGATGGGCCTGCTGGTGGCAGGTGCTGTCTCGGTTTTGCTATTGGTCGCCATAGCGATGGCCATGGCATTTCCGAATCTGCCGGACGTTTCCGATCTATCTGACTATCGGCCCAAACTGCCGCTACGGGTTTACTCTGCCGAAGGTGTGCTGATTGGAGAATTTGGCGAAGAGCGGCGACATTTGACCCCCATCAACGACATCCCCAAGGTGATGCGGGACGCGGTGCTTGCCATCGAAGATGCCCGTTTTTACGAGCATGGTGGCGTTGACTACAAAGGTATCGCTCGCGCAGCCCTGGCCAATCTGGGGCGCATCAAAAGCCAGGGTGCGTCCACCATCACAATGCAGCTTGCACGCAACGTTTACCTGTCCTCTGAAAAGACCTACACCCGAAAAATTTACGAAATCCTGTTGACCTTCAAGCTGGAACACCTGTTGACCAAAGACCAGATTCTTGAAATCTACATGAACCAGATCTTTCTGGGCAACCGAGCGTATGGCTTTGCTGCAGCCTCCGAAGCCTACTTCGGCAAGCCACTCAAGAATGTCTCGATCGCCGAAGCGGCCATGCTGGCCGGCCTGCCCAAGGCCCCCTCGGCCTATAACCCGATCAACAACCCTAAACGCGCCAGATCGCGCCAGCTCTACATCATCGAGCGCATGGTTGACAACGGATTCATCACGCCCGAACAGGCTGAAATCGCCAAAAAGGAACCGTTGGCGGTCAAAACCAGCACGGACCATAGCGATGTACACGCCGAATACGTGGCTGAAACGGTTCGCCAATTGATTTTTGCCCAGTACGGTGCCGAGACCTACACCCGGGGCCTCAATGTACACACCACCTTGCGTGCAGCCGACCAACTGGCTGCCTATCAGGCGTTGCGCCGGGGCATCATGAATTACGAACGTCGACAGGTATACCGCGGCCCGGAGAAGTTTGTCAGCCTGCCCGTCGACGCTGCGCAGGCCGAGGCGGTGATCGACGACACCCTGTTGGAGCACACCGACAATGGCGATGTGATGGCAGCAGTGGTGCTCGATGCCAACCCGAAGAAAATTCAGGCCGTCCGCCAGAACGGTGACGTGATCGAGATCACGGGCGACGGCCTCAAACCCGCCCAATCCGGTTTGTCTGATAAGGCGGCCGCGCACATCCGCATTCGTCGCGGCGCCGTCATTCGGGTCGTGCAGACGCCCAAGTCCACGTGGGAAATCACTCAATTGCCCGAGGTGGAAGGGGCATTTGTGGCGCTCGACCCACGAAACGGTGGGATTGCCGCGCTGGTCGGCGGTTTTGACTTTGAAAAGAACAAGTTCAACCACGTGACACAAGCCTGGCGGCAACCCGGCTCCAGCTTCAAACCCTTCATCTATTCGGCGGCGCTGGAGAACGGGGTCACGCCGTCAACCATCATCAACGATGCGCCGCTGTTTTTCAGCGCGGGTGTGACCGGCGGGCAGGCGTGGGAGCCCAAAAACTATGACGGCAAGTTTGAAGGCCCGATGAGCATGCGCCGCGGTCTGGCCAAATCCAAGAACATGATCTCCATCCGGATCCTGCAGACCGTGGGAGCGCAGAACGCGCAGGACTGGGTTTCACGGTTTGGCTTTGACGCCGACAAACACCCCGCTTACCTGACCATGGCGCTGGGTGCCGGTTCGGTGACGCCGATGCAGCAAGCCACCGCCTATGCTGTCTTCGCCAACGGCGGCTTCCGGGTCAACCCCTGGCTGATCACCAAAGTGACCGATCAGCAAGGCCGGGTGCTGGCACAAACCAAAGCACCCGTAATCGATGAATCGATCCGCGTCATCGACACCCGAAACGCCTTCATCATGAGCAGCTTGTTGCAGGAAGTCACGCGCTCAGGAACCGCTGCCAGTGCACAGGGCGCCCTCAAGCGCCCCGATCTTTTTGGCAAAACCGGCACCACCAACGACTCCATGGATGCCTGGTTCGCGGGTTACCAGCCGACTCTGGTGGCAGTAACCTGGATCGGTTACGACACACCCAAAAATCTGGGCAGCCGTGAAACCGGTGGCGGTTTAAGCCTGCCGGTCTGGATTGATTTCATGGCTCATGCCCTGAAGAAAGTGCCCGTCATGGAATATGCAGTGCCCGAAGGGATCGTCAACGTCGGTGGCGAGTGGTATTTTGCCGAGTATGCGCCCGGCTCCGGAGTGTCCTCATTGGGAATGAACCACTCAGCAGATCCAGCGCGTCCTGAAGTGATTCCGCTACCCGCAGCCGAAGAAAAACAGAAAATTCTTGACCTGTTCAAAAACTGAATCAGGCCTTGAATTCCAGAGTCTGGCCGGCCTGCTCACTGGCATAACGGGACAAAGACGCGAAAAACTCACCCTGGCCCTTGGTGTCCATCCAATTTTTGCCATCAAATCGATAGTGAAAACCGCCACAGCGAGCAGCCAGCCAGATTTCATGCAGCGGTTTTTGCAGGTTGATGACGATCTGGCTGCGATTGGCAAACACCAGGGTAATCATGCCACCGGTGCGCTGGTTATCAATGTCGGCCTCGGTGCTGTCGTTGATGTGATCACAAGCCGCCTCGACCGCTTTGAGCGCACGTTCGGCCAAGTCCTGGAATTCTGTGTCGGTCATTACAATTTCACCATGTTGAATACGCTGCAAATTCTAGTTCGCACCATTGTCCTCGCTGTGGGTGCGGCCACTTTGCTGGGCTGTGGCCAGACGGGCGACCTGTATCTCCCCACAGACGCCGCAGCAGCCAACCGGGCCAGTTTGCCGCAAACTCTGTTTCCGGCGAAAACACCTGCCAGCGCAACCGCCAGATAGATGCTGCATATTTTTATAGCTATCAACCTTAGTGAATAAAGGGCTGGAACGATTTTTTGTAATGATTCAGTACGCGCCAACCCAATAAAACACCGAGCAGCATCGCGTAAATCGCGACCTCCGCAAAATCGTTCTTGCCGGCGCGCATCCAGAAAAAATGCAGCAACGCCAACCCCGCCGTGGCGTACACGCTGCGGTGCAGACGTTTCCAGCCCTTGCCACCCAGATGGCGGATTGCCCAGTCATTCGAGGTGATTGCCAACACCAGCAGCACACACAAGCTGATAAATCCAACCAGGATGAAGGGCCGCTTCGCCAGGTCTTCCAGCATTTCATACCCGGCAAAACCCATGTCCAGCCAGGCGTACGCCAGTCCATGCAAACTGGCATAAAAAAACACGAACAGACCCACCACGCGGCGAAATCTGGCCAGCGCAGCCAAACCCGTCATCACCCGCAGCGGCGTCAGCGCCAACACCAGACAAAGCGCACGCAACGTCCAGTCACCACTGGCACGAACCAGTGCCTCGGCCGGATTGGCACCCAACTGATCAAAAACGGCACCCCAGACCAGGCCGGCAAACGGCAAGCTCATGGCCGCAAATACAAGCGGCTTGGCCCAGGGACTGAAAAGTAACTGGCTGCATCGAACCCGCCAGCGTTGCGACAGCGCCACCTTCAAAAGTACTTTTGCAGGTCCATGCCGGTGTAAAGCTGCCCCACCTGCGCCTCGTATCCATTGAAGAGCAAGGTCTTGCGTTTCTTGGCGAACAAGCCATCTTCACCAATACGCCGTTCAGTCGCCTGACTCCAGCGCGGATGGTCGACCGCCGGGTTCACATTGGAGAAAAAACCATATTCCTGCGGTGCCGCCCGGTTCCAGGCGGTGGCGGGTTGCTGCTCGGTGAAACGGATCTTGACCAAACTCTTGCCACTCTTGAAACCGTATTTCCAGGGCACCACCAGGCGCACCGGCGCGCCATTCTGCTTGGGCAGGACTTCACCGTACATGCCGAAACTTAACAGCGTGAGCGGATGCATCGCCTCATCCATGCGCAGCGCTTCGACATAGGGCCAATTGAGCACCGCGATGTTCAGCCCCGACATGGTCTTCGGGTCGGCCTGTGTCACAAACTCGACATACCTGGCGTTTCCCATGGGCTCGACCTTTCTGATCAGTTCTGACAGCGAGTAGCCAATCCAGGGTACCACCATGGACCAACCCTCGACACAGCGCAAACGATAGACTCGCTCTTCCTGCGCGCTGAGTCGAAGCAGGTCTTCGAGTGCGTAGCGCGCCGGCTTTTTGACCAAGCCTTCCACTTCCACCGTCCAGGGACTGGACTTGAGTGTGTGGGCGTTCTTGGCGGGATCGGCCTTGTCCGTGCCAAACTCATAAAAATTGTTGTAACTGGCCGCAAGTTGGTACTCTGTTGGTTTGTCCATGACCATGGCACCGGCCAACTGACTTTTGTTACCCGTCAAACGTGCGTTCTTGCCCGGCACGGCGGTCTGTGCCAGGGCCTCACGCGACGCCCAGCTTGCCAGGGCCGCGCCCGCTACACCAGTGGCCATCCGTTGCACCAAGTCACGCCGTGAGTAATAAATCTGTGGCGCGGTGATTTCGCTGCTGACGGGATGGATAAAGCCCGTGTCTTTACCTTTGATCTGCATGGAATGCCTTTCTGTTTTGACTTGGTCGTACAAGCATAGAAGTTCTTACACAAACCTGCGCCACGGCTCGAAATAAAACTGCCAAAAAAAAGGGCCGTTGCAACGGCCCTTCGGTCTGGCGGGTTGAAGCAGCGTTCAATGCAGTCCGGCAATGTACTGCGCCACCGCCTTGATCTCCCGATCATTCAGCTTGGCGGCAATCTCCGTCATCTGGACACTGTTGGCGCGCGCACCATCACGAAATCCTGACAACTGAGCCACCGCGTAATCCGCATGCTGGCCGCTCAAACGCGGGTATTGCGCCGGGATTCCGGCTCCGTTCGGACTGTGGCAGCCCGCGCAGGCTGGCACCTTGCGATCCAGAATGCCGCCACGGTAGATACGCTCGCCCAACAGCAGCAGATCCTTCTCGCCCGCAGCGCCGGGCGCGGCCTTCTTGCTACCCACCCAGTAAGCAATATTCTTCATGTCAGCCTCGCTCAAAGCGGCCGACATACCCGCCATGATGGCGTTGACACGTTTGCCAGCCTTGAACTCCTGCAGCTGCTTGACCAGATATTCAGGGTGCTGCTGCGCCAGTTTTGGGTTGACAGGAATCACGGAATTGCCGTCTGGCGCATGGCAAGCGGCACAAACGGCGGCATAACTGGCCTCACCCTTGGCCAGATCGGGCTTGGCAGCGGGGCTTGCGGCTCCCTCGGCAAAGCAGGCAAAAGCCGTGGCAGCTGCGGTCGCAGCAATCAAGAATTTGGCAGTGAGCTTCATAGTAGATAGGGTCAGGTCATTGATGCGGAACAGAGCAATTCTACAATGCGGCAAACCCACTCAAATCAATTGATGCCCAACTCCCCTCCACCCGACGCACTGGCGTTGGTCACAAGCCTCAACGCCAGCCCGGCCGCCGCCACAGCGCCAGTTGCCCTGGGCTGGTTGCACACCGCCAGATTTCTTACCACCGCGCCCCAATTACATTTTTTGCCACCTCTCAATGTGCCCGAAATCGCCTTTGTCGGCCGCTCCAACGCTGGCAAGTCCACCTGCATTAACACCCTGACGCAGCAAAAACAACTGGCTTTTGCGTCCAAAAAGCCGGGGCGTACCCAGCATATCAACCTGTTTGCCCTTGGCAAGCAGGGGGTGACCGACGCTGTGCTGGCCGACCTGCCGGGTTACGGTTATGCAGCGGTGCCCAAACAAGACAAAATCCGCTGGCAGCAGGTGATGGCCAATTACCTGGTGACACGTGAGAACCTCAAGGCCATCGTGCTGCTGTGCGACCCGCGCCACGGCCTGACCGAGCTGGATGAGGTGCTGCTCGAGGTGGTGCGCCCGCGGGTCGAAGAAGGGCTGAAGTTTCTGGTGGTGCTGACCAAATCTGACAAACTCACCCGCGCCGAGCAAAACAAGGCCCTGGGCATCATGAAGTTACAGGCTGGCGGTGGCGAGGTCCGGCTGTTCTCAGCCACCAAGCGGCAAGGAATCGACGACGTGGCCATGCTGTTATGGCAATGGGCCCACAGGCCCGAAACGCCGCCCTGAACGAGCCAAATTGTGTAGCATCAAAGCATTTGCTGCATTGCGCTAGAGGCATTTTTTATTGATAAATCGGGGGGTCACCAGGGGGTCGATCCTTGAACCGCTTGTGCACCCAGTAATACTGCTCCGGCATGGTGTCGATCAGCGCCTGCAGCCTGCTGTTCATTTCAGCGGTGTCAGCCAGAGCGTCCTGTGTTGGATAGTTTTCCCAGCATGGCATCAACCGGACCTCATAGCCTGTGGCGGTGAGCCGGGTCACCACCGGCACCACTTTGGCCCGACCCAGCCGGGCAAAACGCGCCAGGCTGGGTACCGTTGCCGCGCTGATTCCGTAAAACGGCACAAACACCGACTCCTTGGGACCAAAATTCATATCCGGCAACAGGTACAACGGATCACCCTGGCGCAATGCCGCCACAATCGCCTTGACGCCATCCGCACGGCCAAACAACTGGCCAGTGCCAAACCGCTGACGGCCTGCCAGGATCCAGGCATCCATGGTCTTGTTGGCCTGATCGGTGTAAATGGTGGTAAAGCGACGGGGCAACTGCTGTGTCAGCGCGGTCCAACCGGCATCCAGCCCGACAAAGTGCGGCGCGAACAGCACCACCGGGTCACCACCTGCCAACTCCTCGACGGCACCCGCCACGACCAGTCGCTGGCGCAGCAATGCTGGCGTGCCATGCCACAACCAGCCCCGGTCAAGCCAGGACTGTGCAACACAGACAAATACCTGTCGCGCCAATTCCCGCACCCGGACCGGGCTGAGGTTTGGAAAACACAGGCTCAGGTTCGTCAATACCACTTTGCGGCGTGACACCACCACCACAAAAAGTACCCTGCCCAGTCCAACCCCCAGCCAGCGCAACCATGGCAATGGCAGCCTGCCCAGCCAGCGCAAAACCAGCAGCACCATCTGACTCATGCTGCAAACGACCCCAAAGGCCACCTCAGGTTTGGCCTGCCGCTCACAAGGCCTCCCGGGGCGACTTGTAACGTGCGTACCCCCACAGGTACTGACCTGGGCACTGCATGATCAAGTCTTCCATGGCATGGTTGATCACGGCGATGGCCTCGGACACGTCACTCGGCAACTCAGAGGTCAGGTGCTGCACATGGATTCGATAGCCACGCCCCCACGGCAAGCGTTCACCCCAGGCCAACAAGACGCTCGCACCAGTTTGATGGATCAACCGGGCTGACAGGGTCATGGTGTAAGCATCGCGGCCAAAAAAAGGCACCATCACGCCCATGCCTTGCGGTGGCACCTGATCAGGCAACAGACCGACCGACTCACCCCCCTTGAGCGCTTTGATCATCTGCTTGACACCCGACAAGGTGGTTGGTGCCGCGAGCAGACCGGGGCGCTGGCGTGCCTGCGCCACCAGCGCACGCAGCCAAGCCTGGCGCGCCGGACGAAACAACACCGTCATGGGCTTTCCAACGCAGGCAAAGCGCTCAGCGTAGGCTTGGGCGGTGATCTCAAAACAACCCAGGTGTGGGGTCAAGAAAACCACGCCCCGTCCCTGCTGCAGCGCACCGGCCACCCGTTCAGGCGCCCCGTCGGCCCAGCGGACCGGCACCGCACGACCGAGCCACAGGCGCGGCAACTCGGCCACCAGTCTGCCACTGTGACCGACTGCAGCCAGCCATTGCCCACGGTGCAGACCGGCCTGACGCGCATGGCTTAAAAAGCGCCTGCGGTATACGCCAGATGCCATAAACACGCCCCAACCCAGCACCCAGCCCATGCCGTGCAACAGCCACAACGGCAGCCTGGCGCAGAGTTTAAAAAGGGTCATCATGGAATCAGGTAAACTATTTCGGTCGCTGAGTTACAGAACTACTTGCAGGGCGACACCCACAGTGAACGGCCCAACAGGCCGCCATTGTGCCTTGTCAAAACATTGACAAATCTGCTAAAGCGTTCGCTGAAAGCCCCTCCAAAGCCCAGGCAACGCAAACCGGTTGTCAACTTTTCAGGAGCTTTTTTTATGTCAAACGACTTTCTCTTCACGTCTGAATCCGTCTCCGAGGGCCACCCGGACAAGGTGTCCGATCAGATTTCCGACGCCATTCTGGATGCGATCTTCAAGCAGGACCCCAAGTCCCGCGTCGCCGCCGAAACGCTGTGCAACACCGGCTTGGTGGTGCTGGCCGGCGAGATCACCACCAATGCCAATGTGGACTACATCCAGGTCGCACGCGACACCATCAAGCGCATTGGTTACGACAACACCGAGTACGGCATTGACTATAAGGGCTGTGCGGTGCTGGTGGCCTACGACAAACAAAGCAACGACATCGCCCAAGGGGTCGACCACGCATCCGACGACCACCTCAACACCGGTGCCGGCGACCAGGGCCTGATGTTTGGTTACGCCTGCAACGAAACCCCGGAGCTCATGCCCGCTCCGATCTATTACGCGCACCGGCTGGTCGAGCGCCAGGCGCAACTGCGTAAAGACGGCCGTCTGCCCTTCTTGCGCCCCGATGCCAAGAGCCAGGTCACCATGCGTTATGTGGACGGCAAGCCGCACAGCATCGACACCGTGGTGCTCTCCAGCCAGCACGCTCCCGAGATGAGTCTGGGCAGTCGGATGACCGATGCTTTCTACGAAGCCGTGCGCGAAGAAATCATCAAGCCGGTGCTGCCCAAAGAGTGGCTGACGGCCGACACCAAATACCTGATCAACCCGACCGGACGTTTTGTCGTCGGTGGCCCGCAAGGTGACTGCGGTCTGACCGGACGCAAGATCATCGTCGACACCTACGGCGGTGCCTGCCCGCACGGTGGTGGCGCGTTCAGCGGCAAAGACCCGACGAAGGTGGACCGCTCGGCCGCCTATGCTGCCCGTTACGTGGCCAAGAACATTGTGGCCGCAGGTCTGGCGCGCCAATGCCAGATCCAGGTGGCGTACGCCATTGGTGTGGCCAAGCCGATGAACGTGACGGTTTACACCGAAGGCACCGGCGTCATCCCGGACGAGCAGATTGCCGCATTGGTGAACTTGCACTTTGATCTGCGTCCGCGCGGCATCATCCAGATGCTGGATCTGCTGCGCCCGATCTACGAAAAGACCGCCGCCTACGGCCACTTCGGCCGTGAAGAACCCGAGTTCAGCTGGGAAAGAACGGACAAAGCCCAGGCGCTGCGTGCAGCGGCCGGCCTGTAAAGCTGGCATTTGCGCGAGCACATCCTGGGCTTTGAGCCGCAGGCACAAACTCAGGCGCTGCATGCAGCGGCGGGCCTGTAAGGTACGCGTTGGCATCGGCGAATCCTCGACTTTGCGCCGCAGGCACAAGGCCCAGGCGCGGATTGGGGTGCGAATTCAGCCATAATTTGCGCTCCTTCCAGTCCCCGTTTGGTGCCTTTTGCCGGGCTGCTTAACGCTCCTGCTGCAACAGACCATGCACCGCACCATCTTTTCCACACCCGTCGTGAACAGCCTGTTTCGCGTTTTTTCGGTGTTGTATCTCAAGGTCACTGGCTGGCAAATTCAGGGTGCATTGCAGCCCGAAGCGCGAAAAAGTGTGTTCATCGCCGCACCACACACCAGCAACTGGGATCTGCCCTATACGTTGATGGTGGCTTTTGTGTTGCGCCTCAATATCTACTGGATGGGCAAGGCAAGCATCTTTCGCTTTCCGTTTGGTGGACTGATGCGCTGGCTGGGTGGGATTCCGGTGGACCGTTCAAAGTCCAACAACCTGGTCGCCGCGTCGGCGCAGGCCATTGCCAATGCCTGTGGCGCACTGCAACTGATCGTGCCACCTGAGGGCACCCGCGCCAAAACACGTTACTGGAAAACCGGCTTCTATCACATTGCGGTGGCAGCCCAGGTTCCGATCGTGATGGCTTATATGGATTACACACGCAAAATCAGTGGGCTGGGACCGGTGTTTTATCCGAGTGGCAATCTGGAAGCCGACATGCTGACAATCAAGGCGTTTTATGCCCCGTTCAAGGGCAAGAATGCGACCCAGTTTCAGGCCGACTAAAACCCGGCGACAACCAGCTAGACGCGACCTAAAGCCTCGAACTGCCAGTTGGTCGCATTGATACGATATCGAGTGACCCCGTTCTTGTCGTGCTGATGAACCCACACGGCGGCGTCATCCAACTCAAGCAGGGTCCAGTTGCGCCGGCGGTCAAACTCAAACGGCAGCCCCAGGATATTGACGCATACACCCGATGAAATGATTTCGTAACAAGGTGGCATGCCACTGGAATTGGGGGCATCAAAAGCATTCTTATGGATGTCACCCCCGAGATAAATCACCCGCTGCTGGCTGGCAATCAGGTTCTTGAAACGGGAAAACTCGTTGCGATACCGAGACCAGTTTTCAGCGCTGTGTGTCAAGGTCAGCCCACCAGCAACCAGCGTATAGGGTCGATCATGTACCAAATGCGCCGCCAGAAAATCCATTTGCGCTTGCCCCATCAACTCGGGTTTTTCAACCGTCAGCGGGGTGGCGTGATAACGGTTGTCCAGCAAAATGATCCTCGCCTGTGGCGTATCGACACAACCATACAACTCAGGAGGCTGCGGCGAGCAAGCCATGAATTCATGGAACAGCGCCCGCGCCAATTCGCGTTTTTGCGCCATACCCACCGTTGCGTCCAGGGTCGTGTCGGCACCGTAGGCGTTGTTCCAGGCAAAGTCATGGTCATCCCACACCCCCAGCAAGCCGTTTTTGGCGCGCATCTGCTTCAGCAAGGCAGCAAAGTGTGGCTCGCTCCATTGCAATTCATACTTGCGGCGCATCACGGCGGCAAACTCCGCCGGACTGTAGTGCTTGGGTTTGCCCTGGTACTCGCGGGTAAAAGGCCACAAGCCAAAATCCATGTAGATCTGGTCGCCCAACAGCAGCAGGGTATCGGGGTCGGCTGCTGCGATGTCGTCCCACGCCAGTTGCGGCACATGTGATTGATAACGGGCGCAGGAAGTGAAGGCAATCTTGGTGGTGGGCATGGTGCGTCAGCTTATTGCATTTGCAAGGCTTTCGTCAAACCGGGTGGTTCAGCAGGCGTTCGACCCGTGTCAATGAAAGTCGCGACTGCGCGTCGACAGTTCGCCCAGCATGGGCGTCAAGTCCTGTAGCTGTCGGGCAATCAGGTGACAGACTTGACCATCACTGTCCGGGTCGCGTTGCCAACTGCCATACACCGCCAGCAGTTGGGCATGCAACAACTCGGCACGCTGCTTTTCTTTCAGTGCTTTCCAGATGATCACGTTGACAAAACCAGTTTCATCTTCCAGCGTCACAAAGGTCACACCTTTGGCAGTGGCCGGGCTTTGGCGCATGGTGACCAGTCCGCAAGCGCGTACCCGCCGTCCATCGGGCAACCTGCACAGGTTTTTGGCTTGGGAAATTTTCATTTTTGCGAGCCTGCTGCGCAATAAGGACAAGGGATGGGCGCGCAAACTCAGGCCTAGAGCAGCGTAATCAAAACGGACCTCCTCACCCTGCGGGGCGGCGGGCAGGGTCAAGCGCTCCTCGTTGACCGGCGCTTCACGCAACAAAGCGGGTGTACTTCTGAGGGCACTGGCATCCCAGACTTGCTGACGACGATGACCGGCAAGGCTCTGCAGTGCATCGGCACCGGCCAATGTATTGAGGTCCCCGGCGTCCAGTTCTGCCCGCAAGGCCAGGTCTTGCACGTCCAGGAACGGCTTTTGTACTCTGGCCAGGGTGATGCGCTGTGCCACCGGCTCGCTCAGGCCACTGACCATGCGCAGACCCAGGCGCACCGCGGGCGAGGCGGTTGCGTCAACCCTTTGTCCATTGGCACCCAGCTCCAGTGAACAGTCCCACTCGCTCAGGCTGACATCGACCGGCAACACAATCACGCCATGGCGCTGGGCGTCCTGCACCAACTGGGACGGACCGTAAAAACCCAACGGCTGGCTGTTGAGCATGGCTGCAAGAAAACACGCCGGCTCGTGCCATTTGAGCCAGCAACTCACATAGGTGATCAGTGCAAAGCTGGCGGCATGGCTTTCCGGAAAGCCATATTCTCCAAAACCTTCAATCTGCCGGAAAATGTTTTCGGCAAAGGTCTGGTCATACCCGTTGCTGACCATCTGGTTGACCAGCCGGTCGTGAAACTTGTGAACTCCGCCCTTGCGCTTCCAGGCGGCCATGGAGCGGCGCAATTCATCGGCCTCACCGGGGCTGAAGTTGGCCGCAATCATGGCGATCTGCATCACCTGCTCCTGAAAAATCGGGACCCCCAGTGTGCGCTCCAAGGCTGTCTTGAGCGCCGCACTGGGGTAAACCACCTGACCCGGATGTGCCCGTGCTTTCAGGTACGGATGCACCATGCCGCCCTGAATGGGCCCGGGGCGGACAATGGCCACCTCGATCACCAGATCATAAAAACAGCGCGGACGCAGGCGTGGCAACATGCTCATCTGGGCGCGGCTTTCGATCTGGAACACACCTACCGTGTCGGCACGGCAGATCATGTCGAAAGTGGCAGCGTCACCCCCTGGTATGTCCTGCATCTGAAACCGGTGGCCGCGCCGCAAGCTCACCAGGTCCAGGCAACGGCGTATGGCGCTGAGCATGCCCAACGCCAGCACATCGACCTTGAGCAGACCCATGGCGTCCAGATCGTCTTTGTCCCACTGAATCACGCTGCGTTGCGGCATGGCGGCGTTTTCAACCGGCACCAGCCGGGTGAGAGGCCCCTGGGTCAACACAAAACCACCCACATGCTGACTCAGATGGCGCGGAAAACCCTGCAACTGCTGGCTCAGGTCCAGCCATAGGTCCAGCACATGCGTCAGCGCGGACGGCTCAACATCAGCCCCGGTCTGACCTGAGCCAGACCAGCGCTGCAATGCCGACTGCAAACGTGATGTCAGCACCTCGCGGCTGTGCATACCCGGGTGCTCGCGTGCCATGGCAGTAATCAAGGCTTCGGGCACACCCAGCGCGTGTCCGACGTCACGCAGTGCACTGCGCGGACGGTAACTCACCACCACAGCG
>NZ_JAGPBB010000011.1 GCF_018063565.1 Rhodoferax sp. | reverse complement strand
TGAACAGCACGTCGATTTTTTTGGCTTTGACCCAGCCCCGGATGGCATCAAAGCCATCAAAAATGGGCTTCCAGGCGGGGTCGTGCTGCTTGCCGGTGTCTTTGGCGTAGCCGATGGTGGGGGAGTGTGAGGCGCCGATACCGCCGATGATGCGTGCCATGAAAAATCTCCTTCGTGTTGGGTGAACAGGTGCGGCATCGTATCGGTGTTCAATGGGTTGAACAGCATCAATAATTCGAACACAATGTTCGAAAATTTGAGCTTAAGGCCTGTCATGAAGTGGCAACTTGATGATCTTCCGGTTTTTATTGCGGTCCTGGAGCAAGGCGGCATATCTGCCGCCGCAAGAGCCCTTGGGCTGTCCAAATCCAGCGTCAGCGTGGCATTGGCGCGGCTGGAGCAGTCGCTGCAATTGCGCTTGCTGGACCGCTCCACCCGCACCCTGCGCGTCACCACCGAGGGCGAGGTTTTTTACCGGCAGGCGCATCTGATCATGGAGCAGGCCCGCGAGGCCGATGCGCTGATGGCCGGGCTGGGTGCGGCACCCAGCGGCAAGCTCACGGTCGCCTTGCCGCCCGCCTTTTGCCACGAAATGCTGGCACCCCACCTGTCGAGCTTTCGACAACGTTATCCTGGGGTGCAACTGGAACTGGTGGTCACCAGCCATGGCGCTGCCCTGGTGCGTGAACGCGCCGATCTCGCCGTGGTGGTCGGGCAGCTGGAAGACAGCGAACTGGTGTCACGCCCTTTGCTGTCCGATGCGCTGATTTGGGTAGCCAGCCCGGCCTGGCTGGCGCAGCACACGCTTGGCCAGACTTTGCCCGACATCTGCGCCCAGGTGCAGATCTGCGAGAGCCGCTACGGCCTGCGCCGCATGCCCGTGCATGTCAACGGGGTACCGGGCGGGCTTGACCTTGAGCGCGGCATCACCCATGTGAATGACCCTCTGGTGGTGCGCCAGGTGGTGCTGGGCGGTGCCGGCGTGTCGGTGCTTCCACGCCACTATGGGGTGCAGCAACTGGCCGATGGCAGTCTGGTCGAGGTGCTACAGCACATCCAGTTTGACCTGACGGCCTCGCGTCTGACGGCGGTCTATCCGGGGCGAAAAATGTTGTCACCCCGGGTGCGAACGTTTCTCGAGTTTTTGGTTGAACTGTGTGACCGCTATCCGCCCGTCGAGGGACGCTGAGGTCATCGCGGCTTGCACCTGGCGCCTGGTTGGCTATGTCAGATTGGCATAACAGATAGCGCTGTATGCGTGTAGTCATCAAGGTCAGATTTGCACACAATGCCAGTTCATCTTTCATCAAGCCATTCGCCGTCCCATGAAATTAGCTCCCGATAAAGCAACGACCGGCCCTCACACCAAAACCCCCGGTTGGCTCGACTGGTTTACCGGCCCGGCCAAGCCGCGTTTTCAGTTGCCGCCCGGTGCGGTCGATGCCCATTGCCATGTGTTTGGCCCGGGAGCTGAGTTTCCGTACGCGCCAGAGCGCAAATACACCCCGTGTGATGCGTCCAAGGCGCAGCTGTTTGCGCTGCGCGACCACCTGGGGTTCGATAAAAACGTCATCGTGCAAGCCACCTGCCACGGCGCCGACAACCGCGCGCTGGTGGATGCGCTGATTGCCAGCAAGGGCAAGGCACGCGGTGTGGCGACGGTCAAGCGCAGCGTCAGCGATGCCGAGTTACAAGCCATGCACGAGGCCGGTGTGCGCGGCGTGCGCTTTAATTTTGTGAAGCGCCTGGTCGATTTCACGCCCAAGGACGAGCTAATGGAGATTGCCGCGCGCATTGCCAAGCTCGGCTGGCATGTGGTGATCTACTTCGAGGCCGTTGATTTGCCCGAGCTGTGGGACTTTTTCACCGCGCTGCCCACCACCGTGGTGGTGGACCACATGGGCCGCCCGGATGTGTCGCTGCCGGTGGACGGCCCGCAATTTGAGCTGTTCAGGAAATTCATGCGCCAGCACCCGAATGTGTGGAGCAAAGTGAGTTGCCCCGAACGCCTGAGTGTTGCCGGCCCGAAAGCCCTGAACGGCGAACAAAACGCCTACCGCGATGTGATTCCCTTTGCCCGCGCCATCGTTGAAGAATTTTCTGAGCGCGTGTTGTGGGGCACCGACTGGCCGCACCCCAACCTGAAAGACCACATGCCCGACGACGGCCTGCTGGTCGACTTCATCCCGCACATTGCCCCCACAGCGGAGTTGCAGCAAAAACTGCTGGTGGACAATCCGACTCGGTTGTATTGGAAATCATAGCTGTCAGCTTTTGTATTTATTGGGCTAGAGGCAAAAAATATCAACAATCATCCGCAAGAAACCAAATCCATGGCACTCGACAAGCCCTACCTCAACATCCCCGGCACCATCATCTTTGACGCCGAGCAGAGCCGCAAGGGCTATTGGCTCAACCAGTTTTGCATGTCGCTGATGCGTGCTGACAACCGCGCACGCTTCAAGGCGGACCAGCGCACTTACCTCAATGAGTGGCCGATGTCCGAGGACCAGAAGCAGGCCGTGATCGACATGGACCTGAACCGCGCCATGGCTTTGGGCGGCAATATCTACTTTCTGGCCAAAATTGGCGCCACGCATGGGCGCAGCTTTCAGCAGATGGCAGGCAGCATGACCGGCATGAGCGAGGACGAGTACCGCGCCATGATGCTGGCCGGTGGCCGAAGCATTGAAGGCAACCGTGTGATCGGCGAGAACGGCGACGCGCAGGCGCACAACCAACCGCAAGGTGCAGCCGGGGCGGCCAGGCGTGCGGCAGCCGGACAAACAGCCCGGGGAGCACACTGACATGGCACGCATCACCGCATCCGTCTTCACCAGCCATGTGCCCGCCATTGGCGCGGCCATGGACCTGGGAAAAACCCATGAACCCTATTGGCAGCCGCTGTTCAAGGGCTACGAGTTTTCCAAGCAGTGGATGAAGGACAATCGGCCCGACGTGATTTTTCTGGTCTACAACGACCACGCCACGGCCTTTAGCCTGGACATGATCCCCACTTTTGCCATTGGCACGGCGGCGCAGTATCAGCCGGCCGACGAAGGTTTTGGTCCACGCCCGGTGCCCAGAGTCATTGGCCACCCGGAACTGGCCAGCCATATTGCGCACTCGGTCATCCAGCAGGACTTTGACCTGACCATCGTCAACAAGATGGAGGTCGATCACGGCCTGACCGTGCCGCTCTCGCTGATGTGTGGCGAGCAAGACCCGGTGCATGGCGCGTGGCCGTGCCCGGTGATTCCGTTTGCCGTCAACGTGGTGCAGTACCCGGTGCCATCGGGTCAGCGCTGCTTTCAGCTGGGGCAAGCCATTCGTCGCGCGGTGGAAAGTTACGATGAGGACCTGAACGTGCACATCTGGGGCACCGGCGGTATGAGCCACCAGCTGCAAGGCGCGCGTGCCGGGTTGATCAACCGTGAGTGGGATAACGCCTGGCTCGACCAGCTGATTGCCGACCCCGCCGCGTGCGCGAAGACCCCGCACATCGACTATGTGCGCGAGGCGGGCAGCGAAGGGGTGGAGCTGGTGATGTGGCTGATTGCCCGGGGTGCGATGTCAGATATCGCCCAGGCTACTTCAAACAACGTAGCATCAAGTGCAAGTGGAGTAAGCGTTAAACACCGTTTTTATCACGTGCCTGCGTCGAATACGGCGGTGGGGCATTTGATTTTGGAAGACGCATGAATTATGGCTGGCTAGCTCAACCCGCCGCGCGCGCCGGTCATCTGGTTGCGCTCGTGTCCCCCGGCCCGGACTGCGTCCGAGCCTCCTCCTTAACCTCGCTCCACCAGAAGTCCGACGCACCCGGCTACCGCAGTGGCCGTGACGGCGGCAGCCATGATGTTCTACCAGAGTTCCGAAAAGTTGTGTCTGTTGCTGGATATTCAAACCCGAACCTAGCCGGGTGGGTTGGGTGTCTGGCGTAGCGTGGACTTGGGGTTTTGCCAAGTCAAGGAGGAGGCTTGGGCGCAGCCCAAGCCGGGGGACATGAGCGAAGTCAGATACCCAGCCCGCACGGCGGATCAAAAGCACAACAGATGAAACAGGTCGCGAATCCAATCGCCGACCTTAAAGAGTAAATGGAATTGTTCAGTTATTAAAAGGAAACATAATGAAACCCATCAAAGTCGCATTAGCAGGCGCCGGCGCCTTCGGCATCAAACACCTCGACGGAATTAAGAACATCGACGGTGTCGAAGTGGTCTCGCTGATCAGCCGCGAACTCGACAAAACCAAAGAAATTGCCGCCCAATACGGCATCGGCCACGTCACCACCGAACTGGCCGACAGCCTGGCACTGCCCGAGGTCGATGCGGTCATCCTGTGCACCCCCACCCAAATGCATGCCAGCCAAACCCTGGCCTGCCTACAGGCTGGCAAACATGTGCAGGTCGAGATCCCGCTGTGCGACGTGCTCAAAGACGGTGAAGAAGTGGTGCAGAGGGCTGAAAATTCCGGCCTGGTCGCCATGTGTGGCCATACCCGCCGCTTTAACCCCAGCCACCAGTATGTCAACCAGAAGATCAAGGCCAGCCAATTCAACATTCAGCAGATGGATGTGCAAACCTACTTTTTCCGCCGCAGCAACATGAATGCGCTGGGCCAGCCGCGCAGCTGGACCGACCACCTGTTGTGGCACCACGCCGCCCACACGGTGGATCTGTTCGCCTACCAGTGCGCCTCACCCGTGGTGAAAGCCAACGCCATTCAGGGCCCGATTCACCCCACGCTGGGCATCGCCATGGACATGAGTATCCAGCTCCAGGCCGCCAATGGGGCCATTTGCACGCTCTCCTTGAGCTTCAACAACGACGGCCCGCTGGGCACCTTCTTCAGATACATCGGTGACAGCGCCACCTACCTTGCGCGCTATGACGACCTGTTCACCGGCAAGGAAGAAAAGCTCGACGTGTCGCAAGTGGCGGTCAGCATGAATGGCATTGAATTGCAGGACCGCGAGTTTTTTGCCGCCATTCGTGAAGGCCGCCAGCCCAACAGTTCAGTGGCCAGCGTGCTGCCCTGCTACCAGGTGCTGCATCAGCTGGAGCGGCAGCTCAACGGGACTTGATGCTCACCGACGTGCCGGGTCAGGCCAGCACCAGTGCTGGGGCTTCGTGCGTGAGCCAGTCGGCCCTGGTGGTGACGGGCAGCGTGTCGGCATCGGCCGAGTCCAGCGCGGCGCGCAATTGCGCGATCCGGTGGCGCGTGTGCTGTGCCAACACGGCCATCGCATCGGGCCCGAGTCGCTGTGCCGCGTCACGCGCCGTCAGGGTTGTGCGGTACTGACCCACCTGCTCGTGCGCGCGCAGAGAATTGACCTGTATCGTGCGCACCAGTTCGACACTCGCCCGGGCAGCGCCGTGTGCTGACGTCAACAGGCCGTGCCACTCCGGCAGCGCTGCCTGCCAACCACCTTGCGAAATGTCATGTTGTTGTGACTGGCAGCCCAGCAGTGCAGCCACCCGTTGCGGCGCGCGTTGCGCTGCCGCATTGACGACCATCGAGCTGACATGACTGGGTGCGTTGACACCAGCGCCAGCGCTCGCTGGCGTGTCTGCCATGCGCGGTGCCATATCGATCAGCCCGGAACGCGACCAACTGGCCAGTTCGGCTGCCATTCTGGCCTGGCTGGCAATCAGCTGGCCCAGCTCACTGGCGACCACCATCCATTCGTCACACCGACTCTCCATACACGCCGGCGGCCCTGCCAACTGCAGCTCGGCGGCCATCCGTGCGGCCACCTGTTCCAAGGTGGCGGGCAGCGCCGTTGAGGTGGACGGTACTTCGCCCAAATGCACCACCAGCGCTTGCTGCGCCGACCTGCCGAGGCGCTGCAGGCTGCGCAGCATGGGCGCAGCCCACTCGGTGCATTGCAGGCCGATGCAGCTGAGCACGGGCGCTGTCGGGTGGGCTGGTGACAACATCGGCGTTGCCTCGTGCAGGTTGGCCAATTGCAACAGGTCTGTCAGCGTGCGAAAAACGTCGGCGCGTACCAGTGCCAATACATCCACGCTCACCAGCGCCAGCGCCGAGTCGATCAGGTTTTGTCGGGTATAACCATAACCGACAAAACTGGCAGCCTCAGCGTTAAAAAGTCCGACTGTCTCCCTTAGACCAGCAAGCAGGGGTGCGGCCAGGCAGCGGACGCGCCCGCTTTCCCGTGTCAGTTTGGGCACGTCAAACAGCTCCACCTTGCAGGTCCCGATGATGGACTGCGCGGCGCCCGCCGGTATCAACTCGGCATTGGCCTGGGCACGCGACAAAGCTGCCTGATAACGCAACATCGCCGCCACAAAACTTCGGTCACTCAAGACCTCAGTCACTTCAGGCGTGCTCAGAAAGCTTTCAAAAACACCCATGTCGTCGGTCCGATTGTGGCAAATGGTTAGACGATCGACCGTTGCTTGAGTCGAATCTGGTTGGGCAGCGGCACTGAGCGTTGCAACACATCCTGCCCCATCCAGAGTGCCGATCGCCAGGCCTGTTGTGCCACTTGCACGGGTGGCATGTGTTGATAGTCGGCATTCACCACCGCCAGGCTGTAGTCGCCCCGAAAACCCATGCCGCGCAAACGGGTGATCATGTCCACCAGAGCGGCATCGTGTTCCCCTTGGCCGGCAAAAACCCTAAAACCGCTCTCACACGCACCCAGGCAGTCCGCCAGTTGAACCAGGAACAATTTTTCGCCGTCCAGCATGTCCAAATCGTTGTCACTGGATTGGCTGCACAACACATCCAGCGTGTCCAGACACAGGCCGAGATTGGGCATATCAGCCAGGCAGACCAGATCCCACGCCTGGGCGAATTCGCGGGTGGCGGCAGCCTGCGGATGGGCGCGATAGGCGATGCGGATATTCTTGGGAATCGCCAGAGTCGCCAACTGGCGCAGGCTGCGCGTGATGTCGTGGCTTTCGGCACTGGCTTGTGGGGCAGTGCTGGCGTCGAGCACCAGCAAACGGCAGCCCAAGGCGTGGCACATGCCGAGCATGGACTTGGCCACGTCGAGTTTGTAGTCCAGCATGGCACCGGACAAACCTTCAAAGTCGGCCAGTGCCCGAAACCCGGTGACGCGCAAGCCGCTGGCATGCACGGCGGCGATGGCGGCGTCGACCCCTTGCGGGTGTTGCGCCAGATCCGCCACCGACAACAGGATCTGTGTAAAACCAGCGTCGCGCGCCGCGTCAAGCCGGTGCTGCAGCGGGCCCGCCATGCTGCGGCTGTCCATGCCGAAGTCATCAATATTGGCGCTATAGAGGCTCATGTCAGGTACCCGGCTGGTTGTGCACAATCTCAAAACTCACCGTGCCGAGCTGGGTTTTGGTCAGGGCACCGCGGGCGTCAGAGCGCACGTTGACCGATTCCACAAATTCCACGCCGCGTTGCGTCAGTTCGGCCACTGTGGCCAGTACGTCGGCACTGCCCAGGCCAATGCGGTGCAAGCCCTCGTCGTCTTCCACGTCCAGTACGCTGGCATCAGGCTCGATCAACTGGATGTAAAAGCGCGAGGCCGCCGGACACGGGCTGCGCAAGATGCGGCCCTTGGGCAAAATGCCAAAACGTTGCTCCGCCGGCAGGTCGGTAAAACCAAACAGCTCACTGTAAAACTCGGTCCAGTCTGCCGTGCGCTCGTTACCGATGTACTGCACGATGCCAAAAAAGTGCAGCCCGGCCAGCGCCGCCGGGTGTTGCTCGACGCCCGGAATCGGCGTGAAGTCCACGTCGTAAATCGAAAACTCTTGATGCCGGTCGACAAAATAGATGCGGCTGGTCCCCACGCCGTGCACCGCCGGAATGTTGAGTTCCATCACCTCCACCCGCGCTGGCACGGCCCAGGCACCGCGATCAAGCGCGCGCCGGTAAGCGGCCGCCGCGTCGCGCACTCGCAGCGCCACCGCATTGAGCACTGGTTGTTCGCTTAATGCGGTGCCTTTGAAGTGCGCGTTGACAATGATGTTGAGCCCCCCCTGGCGGTACAGCAACACCTCGCGCGAGCGGTGTCGTGCCACAGGCCTGAAGCCCATCGTCTCCAGCACCTGCCCCAGTGCCTGCGGACGCGCGGTGCTGTATTCGATGAACTCGATGCCATCGAGCCCGATCGGGTTGGGGGCATCGGCGATGGCTTCGCGATCGGGGCCGGGCTGGTTTGTGACAGTGGTCATGGTGGGCATCGTTTGAAAAACAAGTCGCAACCATTATGCCAACATGTATTCGGAAACTGAGGGTGCAACTCGGAGATCCGAACAAAGAACGTACAAATTCCGCTGATTCTGGCTATTTCTTTAACCTCTGTATTAGTGAAAACCCGATATTGGTGCGTTTATCGAACTTTGTTAATCGCTGATTGAACGAAATTCAAAAAATACGAGATTTGTTGAGCTCCTGGCCCCCTAAACTTTGCCACATGAAAGTCAACAACGCGGTGATGAAAATGACAAGACTGGGCTTGCCCGTGGCTCACGAGTCTGGGGGGCAGCGATGAGTCCGAAAGATTCGCAAGTTGCGTCCATTCAGGGAACAACGCGTTTGTACCCGGTGATCGGCTACCCGGTGGCGCAAGTCAAGGCACCACTGCTTTACAACCCGCTGTTTGCCGCCTCGGGCATCGACGCGGTGGTTGTGCCGCTGGAAGTGCCGCCTGCGATGTACCCGGAAGTGTTCAAGTCACTGTTCAAGGTCAACAATTTGCACGGCGCCATGGTCACCATCCCGCACAAAGTGACCACCGTGGCGCTGCTGGACGATTGCAGCGACGCAGTGCGAATAGCCGGTGCCTGCAACGCGGTCGTGCGAAGGGTGGATGGCAGTCTTTACGGTGACTTGTTTGATGGTGTCGGCTTCGTCCACGCGCTACGACACCACGATTTTGAGGTGGCCGGTTCGTCGTGTCTGGTCGTTGGAGCTGGCGGTGCGGGGGCCGCCATCGCGGCTGCGTTGGCCGGCGCCGGTGCAGGGCGGGTTCGTTTGCACGATGCCCATGCCGGTCAGGCCGAATCTGTGGTCAGCCATTTGCGACAGTATTTTCCAAAGATTTCCATTGAGGCCGGACCGGCCGAGCTTGCAGGTTTTGCGCTGGTGGTCAATGCCACACCGCTGGGCATGGAACTGGACGATCCATTGCCGGTAGATGTCAGTCAGATCACTGCTGAGATGCTGATCGCCGAAATTGTGATGAAGCGCGAAATTACCCCACTGGTGGCCGCAGCACGCGCGCGCGGCTGCAAGACGGTACTGGGCCGAGAAATGCTCGACGCGCAACTACCGCTGTATCTCGATTTTTTTGGCCTGAACCCACAAACCCATTCACAACCACTCAATTAATAGGAGACACCTGTGGCCGATCTCACCCCCGCCAGTAGCCCTGGCACCGCGCCCAAAGGCGAGTACAAGATGATGGCCATCCTGTTTGTCCTCTGTCTTGCGCTGTTTGTCGATTCGCTGCGCAGTCATGGCATTTTTCAGGGTGAAAGCGCCGGTCCCGGCAGCATTCCGCAGATCCTGGCGGGCTCGCTGCTGCTGATGCTCGGTGGCCTGGCGGTGCAGTATTTCCGCGCGGGTTACCGCGAAGGTGGCTTTGGCGACCTGCTGCATCACTTGTTTGACCAGCAGGTGGTGGTGCTGCTCACCACGCTGACGATCTATGGCTTTGTTCTGGAGACGCTGCACTTTTTGCCTTCTACCTTCTTGTTCCTGGTGGCAACCATGTATTTGCTGGAGCGGCGTCAGTTCTGGCTCAAGGTGGCGGTGTCGGCGGGAACGCTGGCGGTGCTGTATCTCATTTTTACGACCCTGTTTCGGGTCGTGCTGCCCTAAGCCGCAAAGGAAAATACCATGTACAACGGTTTAGAAGGTTTTTTGATTCCATTCACCAGCCTCACATTGGTGTGGTGGATTGGTATTGGTACCCTGGTGGGCCTGTATGTGGGAGCGATACCGGGCTTGTCGGTGACGATGGCGGTGTCGTTGCTGATCTCGTTCACGTTTTCGTGGGACGTGCAACCGGCACTGGCGGTGATGGTCGGCATCTACACCGGCGGTGTTTATGGCGGGGCACGCTCGGGCATCCTGCTCAACATTCCGGGTGCGCCGGCGGCAGTGGCATCAGCGTTTGACGGTTACCCGTTGGCGAAGATGGGCTTGGCTGGTGAAGCGATGGGCTTGAGCACCACGCAAGCGGTGATCGGCAACTTCTTTGGCATTCTGGTGCTGGCATTGTTTGCCCCGTTGATCTCGCAACTGGCGCTGGTGTTTCAGGCGCGTGATTACTTTCTGCTCGCCTTTATGGGCCTGTTCCTGGTGGGCAGTCTGTCTGAAGGCAATCTGCTCAAGGCGCTGATTGCCGCTTCCATCGGCCTGCTGGTCGGGTTGATCGGCATGGACACTGAAACCGGGCAGGGCCGCATGACCTTTGGTACCACGCTGATGCTGGGTGGTATTCACTTCGTGGTCATCATGATTGGCACCTTCGGTATTTCTGAAGCCTTGATGCAGCTGCAGACCAAGACCGTGCCAGTCAAGCAGAAGATTGAGCGCATTCGCCCGGCCTGGGGTGCGGTGACAGGCAATATGTTCCTCACATTGCGTGCATCCACCATTGGCGTGATCATTGGCGCGCTGCCGGGCACGGGTGGAGATATCGCCGCGCTCATGGCTTACGACCATGCCAAACGCACGGTCAAGAACCCGACGCCCATGCCGTTTGGTCAAGGTGCCTACCAGGGTTTGATTGCCCCTGAGGCGGCGGCCAACGCGGCCATTGGCGGCGCCTTTGTGCCCATGATGACGCTCGGTATCCCGGGCGACTCGGTCACGGCGGTGCTCATTGGCGCGCTCATCATCCACGGCCTGCGTCCCGGCCCCATGTTGATGCGCGAGCAACCCGAGTTCTTCTGGTTTGTTGTGGGCTCACTGCTGATTGCCAACGTGTTCCTCTACATCGTCGGCATGACCGGTATTCGCGCCTTCAGCAAGATTGTGGAAGTGCCCAAGCCCATCATCATCCCGATCATCGTGGTGCTGACGTTCATCGGAGGCTACTCCATTCAGAACAGCATCACCGACATCTACTGGATGATTGCCTTTGGCATCCTGGGCTATTTCATGAAGCGCTACGCCTACCCTCTGGCGCCGCTGGTGTTGGGGGTGATTCTGGTGCCCATCATCGACGAGAAGTTCCGCCAGGGCGTGCAGATGGCGCATGGCAGCGCCATGGGCTTCTTCCAGGGCATGTTGACCAATACGGTGCCACTGGTGATTCTGGGCTTGATGGTGCTGACCGCGATCGTCTCCAACCCGCGTGCGATGTCGGCGGTGCGTGGCGTGTTCGGTGGCAACAAGGCTTGAGCGGCTGACGTCCATGGCACTGCTTCCGTCCTGGTATCTGGGTTTTGGCTGGTTGCCCATCGCAGTTGCGGTGGGCAGCGGCCTGATCATCAACCTGGTGCCCAGCACCTGGACCTGGCTGATGTATGCCCCGTTCCTGGGGGCTGGGCTGCACATGACGAAGCGCTTTCGACTCTATAACAGCGAGCGCTGGCGCCGTGTCCATGCCCGGTCCATGCAGATTTACGCGCGTCTGGCGGGTGAGGCCTTTGACCAGGCGCGCAAGCAGGGGCAAGAATTCAATCTGGCCGTACCGTGCACGGGACTGGCGCGCGCATTGTTTCCAAACACATCCGAAGCAGACCTGAACGCCATACTGGGAAGCGAACGCAAGCCGTACTTCAACAGCTTGCTCGATCGCTGCGCCCCTGTCTTTGTGCAGGGTGTGGAAGAGGGCAAGCCGCAGAAAAAACTGCTCGATGGCATCCGTCGGGATATTGAAAACAGCCAGCTCGGCCCTGACGCGGTGATTGTGCGTGCCATCGAGCATCAGCTTGGCCCCGGCGAGGCGGCAGCCTATTTTCAAGCGCGCTTGCTCGGGGTGGTCAGTTGAGCCTGACCCAATCCGTTTTATCCGAATGAAAATGCCATCTAGCCCATATTGTGTAAGCGCTGGAAGCTCGTTTTTTCATATCAATCGGGGTGTGAGTCGCGCACCGGTTGAGTTCACAACCCGACTCAGGAGAAACCCATGAAATTCACCACCTGGATCAAGACGACGCTGGCTGCCAGCGTCTTGGCTGCTGGCCTGGCCTACGCTGCCGATTACCCCGACCGCGCCATCAACGGCTTTATCGCCTGGGGAGCGGGCGGCGGCACCGATACCGTGTCGCGCCTGACGACCCCTGGCGCAGAAAAGGCGCTCGGCCAATCGATCATTCTTGCCAACAAGACCGGCGCGACGGGCGCCATCGCCGCGCAAGCGGTCGCCTCGGGCAAGGCCGACGGCTATACCCTGATGTTCCACGCCGAGAATCCACAGTTGTACCAAGTATTGGGCCTGTCAGAGCTGAGTTACGACGACTTTGATCCGGTCATGTTGTTTGTGCAGGGCTCTACCGTGATCGTGGTGCCAAAGACTTCGCCCATCAAGTCTTATGAAGATCTGGTCAAGGCTGCCAAGGCGTCTCCGGGCAAGCTCTCCATCGGCACCAGCGGTGTAGGTGGGCAACCTTGGGTGACGGCGACCTTGATGAAAAAGGTCGACGGCATCACCTTTAACCAGGTGGCATTTCCTGGCGACGGCCCTCTGGTGACAGCCCTGCTGGGCAACCAGCTCGAGGTCAGCGGCCTTGCGGTAGGTGCTGCAACGCAATACATCAAGAATGGCGACCTGCGTGCGCTGGCGATCATGAAGAACTCACCCAATGCTGCATTGCCAGATGTGCCTCACATCACCAAGCTGAACCCGGCTTACACCGACGTCATGAAGGCTTCTGGCTTCTTCTATGGCGTGTTTGTGAAGAAGGGCACCCCACAGCCCATCATTGATAAGTTGACTGCTGCCTACAAGACCTCTCTGGCTGAGCCCAAGTTTGTCGACTACGCCAAAAACAACGGCCTGGACGTGCTCGGCATTTCGGGTGCGCCAGCACGCGACTTCATGAATACATGGCGTTCGCAAATGTCATGGCTGATTTTTGAATCAGGCGGTGCCAAGGATTCACCCGAGAAGTTCAAGATCGCCAAACCCGCCGGCATGTAAGCGCCGGACAACGCTGCGACCTTGGCCGTTCATCCCGCGCAGCCATTCACAAAACGCTGCGTTGGATTGAACGGTATACGATGCCACAGAGGCGCCGGCGCAGTGAAATCGGTGTTCATGCGTCAGCGCCAGGACAATCTGCTCCCATTTGCCGGCCTGATGTACTCCAATGATTTGTTCGATATACAAACATAATTGATCGATCATTGAACGTGGGCGACGGTTTTGGTATCCTGTCGTCCTTCACTTTGAGCCCATCGATGCCATGTCTACTCCCGATGCTGCCGTCCGACCTCCGACGCCAGGCCCGTCACTCGACAAGCGCGACTGGATTGCCGGTTTGGAAAAAGGCCTGTCCATCATCGAAGCTTTCGACGACGCCAATCCGCGCATGACGGCCAGCCAGGCGGGGGTGCGCTGTGGCATGACGCGCACCGCCGCCCGGCGCTACCTGCTGACCCTGAACTACCTGGGCTATGTGGCTACCGATGGCAAGCTGTTCTGGCTCACGCCGCGGGTGCTGCGGTTGGGGCAGTCTTATCTGGAATCCGCTCGCTTGCCGCGCATCGTGCAACCGTTTTTGCAACGGGTCACTTCGGGCACGCAAGAAATCGCCTATGTGAGCGTGATGGACGGCGACGACGTGGTCTATATCGCCCGCAATGGCTCCACCCGCAGCATGAACACTGGCGTGGTGCTGGGCTCGCGGGTGCAGGCGCAGGTGACAGCCGCGGGTTTGTTGATGCTGGCACTGCGCGATCAGGCCTGGCTGGAGAACTGGCTGGCGCACCATGAGCTCAAGGCCTATACCAGCTATACCATCAACAACAAGGAGCGACTGCGCATCGAACTGGCGCGCATTCGCCAGCGTGGCTGGGCGGTATCTGAGCAGCAACTGGAACTGACCTACCGAGGTGTGGCGGTACCGCTGATCGACCGCAAGGGCGACCTGGTGGGTGCACTGAATGTGACCATGCCCATGGGCCACGAAAGCACCGAAGATGCCGTTGCACGCGTGCTGCCGGTGCTGATGGAAACGGCGCGAGCCTTGCGAAATCTGATCTGAACTGCTGTTCCTCAGGGGATGCGCATGGCACCATCGTCATAGGTGCCGGCATCCGCATCGTGATGGCAGGCCGCGCAGTTGTTTTTGCTTTTGACCGCTGGCTTCGCCCAATCCGCCGTCGTGATGTCACGGTGCTTTTTGCGCCAGTAGGGTGTGTCGGTGATGCGCAAGGGCACCGCATCTGCTGGCAACGAACGATCGGTTTTGAAACCGGCTTCGGTCAAGTGGCGGTCGGCTGCGTGGGTCGTCATGAAGTCCGTCACCAGTCGTACCGTGTCCACACCAAGGGCGAGATCGGTTCCAAAGTGCTCGTTTTGTGTGGCCATCATGTGCTGCCAGGAACGGGCAGGCAACAGAGAGGGATAAAACGCCGTATGACAACTGCCACATTCTTCGTGCCACAGCGCGTTTTGAGGCAGTGTGGCCACGGTGCCCAGCGATCCGATCACGGCACCATTGCCACTGAACCACCAGCCTGCCGATCCAAGCATGCCAAGCAGGATGAGGATGGCCAGGATCCCGTGTGGGCGGGTTCTGGGGGTTTCAGGAGTTGCCAGTTTGTGGCCGTCGACCATTGCCCGCGCCAGGTTTTCACGGTGCAGCACGCTCTCGACGACCACCCCGGTAACATGCAGCCCCACCAGCAGCAACATGAGGGTGGCACCTGCCTCATGCAGTTGTTTGGCCAGTTTGCCTTGCGAGAAAGTCAACCAGCCGGCAGCCAGACCGCGTTGCTCTTCGCCACCGAGGATCAGAATCCCCAAAGCGCAAACGACCAGAGTCAAAAACAGCAAACCGTAAATCGCCAGGCTGCCCGCCGGATTGTGGCCAACATGACGAGTCGCTTGGTGCGACGCCAGCTGCTGCAAGTAGGTCAGGGCTTTCAAGGGGCCAAACCAGAAATTGGCAAAACGCGAATAGTGGGAACCCAGCACCCCCCAGATCAGCCGGAATCCCAACAGCCCCAGCATCAGATAGCCGGAAAACACATGTACAGGCAGCCAGACGTCGGATTCGGCGGTGAGCCAGGCCAGTGCAAAGCTGGCGGCCAGCGACCAGTGAAACAGGCGGGTCGGCCAGTCCCAGATCAGGGTGCGCTGCATCATTTCGGGATGCGAATGTTGCGTTCGTTGAAGTCACCCTTGTCGGCGCCCGGGTGGCAGGCCATGCAGTTGGCCTGGCTCTTGACCGACGCGCGTTTCCAGACGGCGGGATTGATTTCATCTGGGCGATGTTTAGTCTTGAACCAGGCACTGTCGGTGATGCGCAATGGCGCAGCGGTCGAGGTCCAGCGATTGGAGGCGTGCAGGGTCAGGTAGCCACTGATCGTCTGCACATCCTGCGGCGACAAGGAGGCGTCGGTTTCAAAGTGCTTGTCAAGCCCCGCCATCATCTTGGTCCACGAAGCCGCTGGCAACAAGCCAGGGGGAAAAGCCATATGGCAACTGCCGCACTCAGCTTGCCAACGGGCGTTGCTTTGGGCGGGCATGACCGGGCGACCACGGTCTTCTCCGTTGTATTTGGCAGCCGAGTTGGCCACCAGGGAGGTCGTAACCAGAACAAGCAGCAAGGGCAGGGTGAGGCATTTCATGGCGGGCCCTATTTCACCGACAACACATAGGACATGAAGTCGCCCTTTTCCTGCGCGGTGCAGGCGCGTCCCAGCACGTCGTTGCAGTTGCGTTTGAACCACTTCTCCACCTGCGCTGCGTCGGCAAACCGCTTCGGGTTGGCGCTGGGTGCCAGTGGCTCGATGTCCTTGTTGGTTTTGGCGTGTTTACCGGCGTTCTTGGGCGACGCCGTGTGGCAGGACGCACAGGAGAGTTGCTTGGGACCTTCGGCGTTGTAAAACTTTTGACCCGCGGCGACGCTGAAGCCGGCGAAAGCGGGGGACTCCTGCTTGGCGGCGCTTTGGAAGCTGTCAAGTATTGGATTTGCCGCACTGGCCAGCGGCACCAGAACGAAAGCTCCCGCCAACAGGCAGGCAGAGAATGGATTGAATTTCATGATATGACCCTTCAAAGGAATGGGTCATAGCTTATTGGGCGTGTCTTAAGACAGTCTTATCAGCCCGCTTCAGGCAGCACGATCACGCGATGCGCCGCCTTGGCTTGCGGACGTGGCCCACCAAACGGGCCTACTTTCCGGCGATGGACTTCTGCAGAATGCCCAATACCGTGTTCAGATCCTCAATGGGCACCTGCCCAGGGGCCGAACTGCTGGCACCGACGGCAAAAGTGAGTGCGGATCCAAAGGTCCAACCAAACAGCCGCGTCATCGCCCCAAAAGGCCCCATCGACATCGAGATCAATGGAATGCGCAATTTCTTGCTCGCCTCACGCGTGGCGGCCAGCAGCGTCAGCACATCGTCGAGGTCACGCGGCATGACCGCCACTTTGGCCGCATCTGCCCCGAGTTGATCGGCAGTGAGGAACTTGGCCACCAATGTTTCGAGCCCTGGCGTGAACGCGAAGTTGTGGAAGGACAGCACCAGCTTGATGTCGCTGGCGCGGGCGGCGGTGCGCACACGCACGATATTGGGGGCGTCGTTGGCCATTTCGTAGTCAATCAGGTCGATCGACTTGCTCTCGCACACAGCTTCATACAACGCCAGCACCTGGCCTTCATTGAGGGGGATCTTTTCGCCACCCTCCAGTGTGGAGCGCCGGGTAAACAGCAAGGGGATGCCACCCGATTTTATTTTGATAGCTTTAGCCGCAGCAATCACGGCGCTTGTGTCGCCAATTTGCTCAAAATAGTCGACTCGCCATTCCAGCACATCGGGTTGCTTGGGCAGCACCACGTCGAGTTCGGCCATCACTTTGTCAATCGTTCGTCCAACCAGTGGTGTGCAAATGAGCGGAAACTTGCCACCGGCAATCGGTTGTCCTTTGAGTTCGATGGGCTTGGAAGTTTGCATAGGGGTACTCCAGAATTAAAAAGCCTGCTGCTGCCACAAGGGCACACAGCAGGCACTGTACGTCATAGTTCGCGCAGATCAGCAGGCGCTGGTCATGTCTTCGGCGGTAAAGTCGCCTTCTTCGAGGGCCGGATCGTAAAACGCACCAAACAGCTCTTGGTCAGAAGGGCGGTCTTCCTTGATCGGTACCGACACCCAGGTGGTGTTCATGTAGTGCTTGAGGCTGACGTTCTCAGAGATCACGTTGCCGCCCCAGGTGCCGCAGCCCAGGCTGCTGGTCATCGGCATGCCGTTGTTGAAGGCACCGGCGTTGGCCTTGCTTTGCGGCTGGCGCACCATCATGCGGCTCACCGGTGCGGCCAAGGCTAGTTGGTGAATGTGGTCCTGGTTGAACGAGTAAATGCCGCAGGAGTGGCCTTTGCCGCCCACTTCGTAAATGCCACGCATCATGGTGAGGGCTTCGTCAAACCTGTCGTACTTGTAAACCGCCAGCAGCGTAGTGAGCTTTTCGCGTGAGTACGGGTAGTCTTTGCCAATGCCGTCACCGCGCACGATGATGAATTTGCGGTCAGCGGGGATGGTAAACCCGGCAGCTTCAGCCACCTTTTGCGGTGCAATCGCCACGGTGTCGGCCAGGCGGTGGCCTTCGTCGTCCCACATGGCTTTGCGCAAGGCTTCTTTCTCGGTGTCGTTGGCCAGGTAGCCACCTTCCTTTTGCAGCTGAGCGAGCAGCGCGTCAAAAATGCTTTGCTGAATGATCAGGTTGCCATCGGCCGAGCAGCCTGAGCCAAAGTCGGAGGTCTTGCTCAAACGGGTGTTGTACGCGGCTTCTTCAATGTTGGCGGTCTCGTCGATCACCATGGTGGAGTTGCCCGCACCCACGCCGTAAGCCGGTGTGCCCGAACTGTAGGCGGCGCGCACCATGGGCTGGCCGCCGGTGGCAATCACCAGGTCGGCCTCGGCCATCAGCGCTTGCGACATCGGAATGTTGACGCGGGTCAGGCATTGCAGCAAATCGGGTGGTGCGCCTTCTTTTTCCAGCGCTTCACGCATCAGGCGAACCGTCTCGAAGCTGGTTTTCTTGGCGCGCGGGTGGGGCGAGAAGATGACCGCGTCACGCGCCTTGATGCCGTAGACGGCGTTGCCAGCGGGGGTCAGGTCGGGGTTGGTGGTGGGCACAATGCAGGCCACCACGCCAGCCGGTTTGCCGTATTTGACGATGCCCTTTTCAGGGATTTCCTCAATGATGCCCACGCTTTTCTGGCGCAGCGCGTCACGCAGGATGCCGCGAATCTTCATGCGCTTGCCCATGCGGCTGTCGAGGTCACCCAGACGGCTCTCGGCAATGCCTTCAGACACCAGACGGGTGAAGGTCTTCTTGTTGGATACGGCCCAGGCCACGGCTTGGCACAGGCGATCAACCCGTGCCTGGTCATAGGTTTCGATGATGGCCAAGGCGGCGCGTGCCCTGGCAAAGGCGGCATCGAGTTCTTCGCGTTGTTCGGCGTTGATTTCGGTCTTTTTGAGTTCGGGGGGGATGTTGCTCATGCTGCGGTCTCCAGGAGTTTTTGGGATTGGGGGGCGGTGTCTGTATCCAGATGGGCTTTGGCGACTAACAGGGCGCGGCGGGCGTATTCCTCAAAACCCACTTCGCAGGCCAAAGTGTCGCCGGGGATTTCGAGTGCGTAGGGAATGTCTTCGGGCAGGCACGCCAGGATGTCCTTGACGCCGAAGTCGCCGTCGCCGGGGAAGTAACGGTGACTGCGCGCCTCGTGCAGGGTGCTGGCCAGGTCGGCACCGATGGATTGCGGGCCATCGCACACATGGGCAAAGTGGAACCACTCGCGCGGCAACGCCTTCAACACTTCATGGCTGGATTTGGAGCGGTAGAAGTGCAGCATGTCGATCAGGATGCCGGCGTTGGGCCGGGCAGTGTCGCGCAGTACCTGGGTAGCAATCGCCAGGTTGCCGGTTTCGGTCCACCACGGAAACTCCAGGCTCACCGTGATGCCCAAGGGCGCTGCGTAGTCGCACAGGCGGCCAAAACGGTCATGGGCGCGGGCACGGTCCGGGTCTGGCAGTTGGCAGATCACATGGTGGGCGCCCAGCTCGGCGGTGGCGTCGAGCATCGGGAAAAAGTCCTCGGGCTCGAGCTTGGGATCCATGCGGGCCAGCTCCACATCCCACACCTTGACGCCGGTGGCTGCCAGGTGCGCCTTGGTGGCGGCCATGGCGGCAGCGCTGTGGATGATGGGGTAAAGCGGCTCGGCATCGGTGACCCGGCTCAGGCGCAGGCCCACATAGTCGTAACCGGTGCGGTAAGCCACCTCGATCAGATCCGCCGGGGGCAGGGCGATGGCGGTGAGGTGGGCAAGAGAGTATCTGTGGTTCATGACCGGTCTCCGAGGATTTAACTGGCGCGACCTTGCAACCCACTGGTGTCAGCGTGGTGCACCTTCTTGCCCGGCGAGTAGATGTCCATGATGTTCCAGTGGCCGGCGGTCTCGACCGGGGCGTTTTGCATCGCCACGTCGATCACAAACGGGCGGTTGGAGGCCATGGCCTTTTCCAGCGCGGGCTTGAATTCGTCAGCCGAAGTGACCCGGACGCCTTCAGCGCCGTAAGCCCGGGCGATGGCCGCAAAGTCGGCCTGGAATGGTGCTCCGTCCTTGAAGAACAGGGTGCCGGTGGTGGTGCCGTAATGCGCCAACTGCAAGCCGGCGATGGTGCCAAAGGCGCAGTTGTTCATGATGACCCAAATCACCGGCACATTGCTTTCAACCGCCGTGGCCAGCATGGCCGGGTTCTGGCCGAAGCCACCGTCTCCCACCAGTGACACCACCACGCGGTCCGGGCAGGCCAGTTTCGCGCCAATGGCCGCCGGCGCGCCAAAACCCATGGTGGCAAAGCCGCCGGGCGTCAGGATGCTGCCAGGGGTAAAGATGTCGAACTGCTGACCGACGCCATTCTTGTTCCAGCCAACGTCGGTGGTGATGATCACGTCTCGCGGCAACACGGCGCGCGCATCGGCCAGAATGCGCTCCGGGCGCATCGGGAACGCACTGCTTTGCTGGGCCGCGACCAGACCCGCCTTGAAGGTGCTGCGGTTGGCGGCCAGCTCTGTCTTGAGCGCGTCGTTTTTGAAACCACGCGGGTAGAGCTTCTTGGCGACGCGGTTCAAGACTTTGAGCGCTTGCTTCAGATCAGCCACGGCGCCGATTTGCACAGGGTAGTTGCGGCCGATTTCGCTGGGGTCGATGTCGATGTGAAGCAGCTTGGTGACGCCGAAGTTGAAGGTGTACTCGGTCTCCCAAGAGCTGCAATCAGCTTCGGCAAAACGTGTGCCCAGGCCTAGTATCAGGTCGGCATTGAGGCACTTGTCATTGATGAATTGGGTACCCCAAAAACCCGTCATGCCCAGAATGAAGGGGTGGTCATCGGGCAAGACGCCCTTGCCCATCAGGCTGTGCGAGACAGGCAGACTCATGTGGTCAACAAACTCCTGCAGTTCGGTCGTGGCTTTGGCCAGCACGATGCCCCCGCCTACATGCAATTGCGGGCGCTTGGCTGCGACCAGCGCTTCAATGATTTGGGTGGCCACTTCGTCGTCAATGGACGGCGTATGCAGTTTCTTGCTGTTCAGGCGCAGCTTGTCAAACCGGGCGACGTCCACCTCTTTGGAGAAGATATCCATCGGCACCGACACCAGCACCGGGCCCGGTCGGCCGCTCTCGGCCAATGCAAAAGCCTTCTCCAGAATTTCGGGAAACAAATCGGGCCGCTCAACACGCCACACGCGTTTGCAGAACGGGCGGTACATCTCGGACTGTGAGGCGTCCGAATGCAGGTTGACTTCCTGGTGCGGGTGCTTGCCGTAGTAGTGGCTGGGCACGTCACCGGCGATCACCACCATCGGGATGGAGTCCAGCGCGGCATTGGCTACACCAGTGGACGCATTGGTCAGCCCGGGACCCAGGTGGCTGAGCACCACGGCGGCTTCGCCCTTGGCGCGCGCATAGCCATCAGCGGCATGGGCAGCCACTTGTTCATGTCGGGTGTTGACAAACTGAATGCTGCTTTTCTCCAGCGCGGTCAACACCGCAATGTTGGTGTGGCCGCACAGGCCAAACAGGTGTTTGACACCACGTTCTTCGAGGTATTTGACCAACTGGTGGGAAATCAGATCTTTCATGTTGTCTCCGGTGGTAAAGGTTTTCCAGCGAGGTCAAATCGATCTTTGTGATCGATAATCGCCTCTTTGTGTCAATGATCTTCGTAACTTTAGCGATAAAGCGGGTTTCTTGAAACACGAAATCCGCTTTGGAGAACGATGAACGCACGAGAATGATCGATTAACAATTGAAATTAGGGTTTGTACCAAATGGTACAAAATCAAAAGCGCCTGAAGTTCAATCCGGACGCGGCGTTTCCGCCACCGGGTCGGCCGGTCCTCTAAACTGTTGAACGGAAAGGAAAGCACAGCATGCAGCAACGGAAACTAGGACCCTTTACCGTCAGCGCTCTGGGTTTGGGGTGTATGAACTTGAGCCAGGGGTACGGCGTCCCCATATCGGCTGAGCAGGCCGAGCGGGTGCTCTTGCAGGCACTGGATTCAGGGGTGACCTTTTTTGATACGGCATCACTCTACGGCTTTGGCGCCAATGAAGATTTGGTGGGGCGGGTGCTGTCCAGGCACCGCCACCAATTTACCCTGGCCAGCAAATGCGGCTTGACCGGAGTCGATGTCAAAGGTGATGGCAAACGGGTGAGGGTGATTGATGGCCGTCCAACAACGCTGAGAAAGACCTGTGAAGACAGCCTGCGGCGCTTGAAGACCGATGTGATTGACCTCTACTACCTGCACCGTCTGGATCGATCCGTGCCGATTGAGGACAGTGTGGGCGCTCTGAGCGATCTGGTCAAGAAAGGTTACATCCAGACCATTGGTCTGTCCGAGATGTCAGCGACGACCTTGCGCCGGGCACAAGCGGTGCATCCGATCACCGCCATGCAAACGGAATATTCATTGTGGACGCGCAATCCGGAAATCGCGGTGCTGCAGGCTTGCCGTGAGCTTGGTGTGAGCTTTGTGGCGTTCAGCCCGGTGGCGCGGGGATTTCTGGCAGGTGAAGCGCTTGATCCGGCGGGTTTTGATGCCAATGATTTCCGCCGCGCCATGCCGCGATTTGACGCAGAGAACTGGTGGCGAAATTCGCAGCTTCTGCCCCAGTACCACGCTTTGGCCCAACTTGCAGGCTGCTCACCTGCCCAACTGGCGTTGGCGTGGTTGCTGCATCAGGGCCATGACATTATCCCGATTCCAGGTACGACGCGTGTGGATCATCTGGTCGATAACCTGGGTGCCGTGAATGTGGCGCTTGATGCAGTGATGTTGAAGAAACTCGACCTTTTGATTAATCAGCACACCGTGTCGGGTAGCCGTTATAACCTGCAAAGCAATCTCGATGCCGATACAGAGAACTTTTAGTCGCCTGAAATACCGCCACGGATCACCTTGACGGGCCAGCCAAGTGCAATCATGTTGTTGCCCAAGCCATCAGCACACCCCATGCCACTGCGCCCAGCCAATGCGGTGCAAACTTTGTGTTGCCAATCAGAACCGCAGAAAAGGCAGGCGGGTGTCTTGCAACTCAATGACGCCTGTCATGAGCGCTGTTCGTGCGCGGCATCACCCAATGCGTTGAGCAGGTCCTTTAAACGATGCTCATAGTGGCGCCACCGGCCGCAGGAGCGTTGGTAGAGCGGTTGCCTTACCTGCCAGGCACTGGGTGTCATGATGGATGATCTGGTTTTGTGGAAATCCATACATCTTTCATCCCAAGGCAGACCACAGTGCACAAGTAACTGCTCAACATTCGGACGGAAATCAGTAACCATGGCATCATAATTGACTTCATGAATATCATCAGGGTATAGACTTATCCAATGTTTCATTAGTTTCTGATGTAGCAGGTACCAATGCGCAATATTCTCCAAATCATAGGCAAATGGCATTGAAGGGCTTAAATGAAGAAAGTATATTGAAAGACAGTTGTCTATTGCATTGCGCGTCGTGTAGATAATTTTGGAGTCAGGGAATATACTTTTAATCAGACCAATATTCAAGAAATTATCGGGTCGCTTATCAGTGATGTAGGGTATATCTTGAAACTTGAGAGAAATGGCTTGCATGTATTGATCACGCATTTCATTGCACTTGGCTTCATCAATAACAAGCCTCAAGCTATCCAGCTTTGGATAAATATATTCTTTTGCTATTCTTGGAACTATATCCAGTTCACCACCGTCTGAGACAGACTCATGACTGGCCAGAATCTGCTCCACCAAGGTCGACCCGGATCTGAACATGCCACAGATGAATATCGGCCGTGGCCAATCGGGTGTTGTAACGGGTCTTGAATCTGCCGTGGGATAGGCCCTGATTATTTTTGCAAAAAAATCCTCAATCGCCTTGCGATCATAGGGACGAAATCGATCCATCGCACTGCTGCGACTCGCCGCGTTGGCAGAGAGGTAGGCATCAAACGCTTGGTCATACTTGGCTGCGTTATCCAACGCCTTGCCCAGAGCAAAACCAAGATCTGCGCGCTCCTGGTCAGTGATAGTTCTAGCGGATAGCGCTGATCTGAGACGATCGATCAGGCCAGCGTCGTTCTCCAAGGTGGTCTGCAGGTTCGGCAAACGGGAGAGCGCCAGCGCATGGTTTGGGTCAATGGCCAGTGCCCGCTGGTAAGCAGCATGTGCCTGTTCCCGATCACCCAGTTGCTCATGAATGTTTCCCGTATTCAGCAGTGCCGGGATATAGCGTGAATTCAGATGTAGCGCTTTAGCCAACTCAGCCAAAGCATCAAGCGGCCGGCCAAGATCTTGAGCCAATATAACCGCACAATTAAGATAAACCTCCTCAGGCTGGTCTATTTTAAATGATATAGCCTTATAATAACATTCAAGAGCTTCTGTAAATTTATTTGTTTTCTTGAAAAGAAAACCAAGATTGTACCAGGCTTCCGGTATTTTATTGTCAATTAATAATATTTTTTCATAAATTTCTATGGCACTTGACACATGGTTTGATTGAATCAAATCCGATCCTGTTTCCAATAGTGATCGAATTTGATTCATGGCATCAAGCAAGGTAACAATACAAAAATGCCCATCATCGAGTCAAAGACAATAACCTCAATTCAATAAAGCAGGAGTAATTAATCCAAAGTATTTAGTGCATAATTTTAAATTATGACGTGGTTGACATGTGTCGGGAAAGAAACTTGTCGACACGCGACCAGAAGTCAATATTATTGGCAACTTTGAGCCAACCGTGACCTTCGTCCGGGTAAATGACCCAGTCCACATTCTTGTTGTGAGACGCCAGTGCATCACGCATTTTTTCCCCGTTGATCAGTGGTACCCGCTGATCAAGTCCACCATAGGCCATCATGACCGGCTGATGAATTTCGGACGCTCGCAGCACTGGTGAAGTCTTCTTGAACTGATCGGCGTCTTTCGCGGGGTCACCAATCAGTAAGGGCAACGTAAAGCGAGCAGCATCGACTCGATTGAAGTCAGTCCAGGTGACACTGAACATGAACGACGGGTCGGTGACACCCACCCAATTGATTCCGCATCGATACAAGGCCGGTTCTTTCACCAGCCCCATCATCGTCAAATAGCCACCGTAGCTTGCGCCGGCAATACAAATGCGTTTGGGATCAGCAATGCCGTCTTTGATCAGCTGCTGCACGCCATCCGACACATCGTCCTGCATGCCCAGTCCCCATTGTTTCCAGCCGGCTTTGAAAAGGCGAACGCCAAAGCCAGTCGACGCACGGGGTGCGGGCATGAAGACGGCATAGCCCCTGGATACCAAGAACTGGACGTGAGGATCCCAACGCCAGCTGATCGGGCGCACCCACGGGCCACCGTAGTGCATCACGATCATCGGAAATGGCCCTTTACCTGCAGGCAGCGTCAACTGTGCCGGTATCGACAGTCCATCACGAGCTGAATACCGCATGAACGTCGTTGGCCTCATGCGCTCCACTGAAATCCATGGGCGCGACTGCGCAATCTGTTCCAGCTTGTTGTCCTTTGGGTTGAAAAGCAGAAACCGACCGGGGTCGCGATCGGAGTACGAAGTTACCAGGATTGGTGCCCCCTCAGACAGATTTGAAGTCTGAAGCTGGTTGACGCGACCTGGCAGTGCCTGATCGATCTGGCCCTGGATCTTGGCCAAGGTCTCATCGATCCAGTAGGTTCCGGCCCGATCAGCCTGGTAATCGATACCCAGCAACTTGCTGCCGTCGGCCTTGAATCGAAGCCCTTCGGTGACGTCAAAGCCTTTCAGGCCGAAAACCGGTTGTTGATCAATCGTGCCCTTGAGTGTGTCGAAACCATAAATGGAAGCCGTATCACTGCCGCTGTAGGCACTGACATAGAGTTTTCCGGCTGAGTCAAAAGCCAGCGGAACGATTGCTGACGCCGGATCTGACTGACTGAAGGTGAAGATCACCCGCCAGGGTGCTTGCTCAGAGTCCCGCAGGTAAACCCGTGTGGTCTCCTCGACCGTAGAGGTCGCGGCTCGAGCGACATTCGCCCGATCTACGACCCAGGACTGAACTTCGGGTGGCCCACCCAGGGTCATCAATACCGAACGACCAGTCGTCGTGTTGAGTCTGTAGAGATTGCTCGAGATACGCCCTCGTCCTTGCAGTGACGGGACTTCAATGATCAGATCTTCTGTTGGCTTGCCGTCTATCACCACCCGACCGTGCAAAGAAGAGCCGGCTGGCAGAAGTTTCTGGCCTTCAGTCAGCAGACTGCGTTCAACCATCGGCTTGAAGTTGCGCGCGTCACGATCAATGACAAACATCCCGCCGCCGACCTGGTCGCCGCTGCCGCGTTCACGATCAACCATCGTGAAGACGAGCCGGTCATTGTTGACCCACGCCAGACTTGCAACGTCGCCATCCGTAAAGCTGGTGATGACCAGCGACTTTCGCGTCGAAACATCAACCACCGTGATATTGATTCGGTCCCGATACTCGCGAAGCGCCGCGATATTCTTGCCGTCGGGGGACAAACGCAGCGACGACAACTGCGCAGTTTTAAAAAAACTGCTGATCTCGATCGGCGCGGCTTCAGGCGATTCGGCTGCCCAGCTTGTTGGGGCGAGTGCAGAACACACGGCAACCGAGGCAAAAAAGTCACGACGGCGCAGGGTTGGGAGTTGATTGATCATAAAAGCAAGTCGGTCAAATTGAAAACACTACAGGTTCATCGGATACCTAAAAAAATGGGTACCTCGAAAGGTACCCATTTTGTAAGCATTCAAGACTTATCTAAACACATACTTGCCGGAAACGTAGAAAAACCGGCCCCGATTTCCATACAGTTCAGCAAAGCCCATCTGGGTATAGCTGTTGCTGCTGGCGTTCTGCAGGCTGAACGGTGGCATCCGGTCCATCAGATTCTTGATACCGAAGGTCAGTTCCAGATTCTTGAATCCGGAATACTGGGTCACGAAGTCAAGCTCAGTGAACGAAGTGACACGTTTGGTGGTCGCATTGGCTTCGATGGGCTGATCGGTATCCAAGAATCCGCCGACGGTTTTGATGGTGCCACCAAAGGTCCAAGGGCCCTTCTCGACCGTCACATTGAACGCGTTGCGATACTTGGGATTTGCATAGGTATCAACATACTCAGCCCATGAATCGGTGGCGCTGGAACGGGTCTTGTTGGTCATGTAATAGGTGAACAAATCGCGCAGCGTGATGTCACCGATGGCCGTGCCACGGAAGCGCCAGCGGGCGTCAATATCAACACCTTCGGTTTCGCGCTCAGCAATGTTCTGCAGATTCGTGAAAATGCTGGTCTTCGGCCCAACCTTGGTGAACAGACCGGCGTCAATCGCTGAGGTCAGTGTTGGCGAGGTAATGTCATTGGTTTTCTGGATCTTCCACCAGTCGATGCTGGCGTTGAAGTTCTTTGCCAACTCGAACACCATACCAAAGTTAAGGGTCTTGGCCTTTTCAGGCTGCAGATTTGGGTTGGAGCCGTTGACCTGGTAAGCCGCATAGAAGCACTCGCCGTCAGCATCCAGTGGCACGCCCAGTTTTTGGCATGATTCTGGATCGGTAATGTTGGTGGCACCTTCTTCCTGGGCGCCGTAGAGCTGTTTCAAGACAGGTGCGCGAAAACTCTTGGTGAATGAACCCCGGAACGCCAATTCCGGCAGAACCGCCCACTTGACTCCGAGTTTCGGGCTCGTTGCGTTTGCATTGTCGTAATGGTCATAACGCAAAGCTGCCTGTGCCTCGATCGTCTTGGTAACTGGAATCGAGAGTTCGCCAAAAACCGCCTGGAAACTGCGAGAGGCGTTCACTGGGGCCTGCTGGATACTGCCGACAACCTCGCCAGCTTGCGTGAGCGGATCCGGGGTATCGACCAGAGACTCTCGATTGGCGCTCGCACCCACGGCGAATTTCAAAGCACCGGCCGGCATCTGAGTCACATCGCCGCTCAATTGGGCATTCAAACTTGAGAGGGTCGATTTACCTTCGCGGGTTGGGTACACCCGCAGGCTCTCTACCAAAGCCGGATCGTTGGTGCTCACCGTTGGGTTGAGCGAACCGTTCGACGTTGCCGTATACCAAGTGTTGGCATTGAAGTAATTCGAGTCACTGTTGGTGACCTTGCTCACACCGTGATTCAGACTGACTTTCCAGTCGTAATTGCCAAAGGTACCGTCTGCACCAACGGCAGTATTCAAGAATCTGGACTTGCGATTGGTCGTGCGGGGGCCGCCTTGCATGAACCGTCCAGCGATGTACACGCTTCCATCGCCGATGTCGTAAGGCGCCTGGGCTGCACTGGTAATTGGCACCACAAAATAGTCAGGGACCGGGTGGGCTTCGAAATGATCCTTGCTGGTTGAGAAAGTCATTTCCGCAAATGCCTTGGTTGTCGGCGTGATCTGAACGGTGCCGATCAGCAATGCGCTCAGACGATCTGCGCCGTTGTAGGCGGTCAGCAGTGACTTGTTGAAGTCATAACGGCATATGTTCCCGGCCCCCAGGTTCTCCGGTGGGCAGGTGGCGTAAGGAATGCCCACAAATGCACCCGTATTCGGGTTGATCACGTTGCCGGTTGGCGAAAAGCCACTTCGACGATCGGGGCCACCGGCCGCGCGGAAATCAACCGTGCTGGAAATGTCCCGGTCCTTGCGAAGAATCGGGTCGCGCTTGAAGATATCGAGACCGAACAGAACGTTATAGCGGTCTTTGGTCAGGTCACCAAAGCCCGCTGAAAGTCCAAAGCGCTTCTCGTTTCCGTCACTGCGGCTGCTGGTGCCAAGGTTGGCGGTCGCTTCAATACCCTGGTAGTCATTCTTGGTAATGAAGTTGACAACACCGGCCACCGCATCGGCACCGTAAATGGCTGAACCGCCGTCTTTCAGAATTTCGATTCGCTCAATGGCACCAATCGGCAGGGAGTTGATGTCAAACGCCGCACCGGCACCTGACGAGTCATAAAGGGCGTTAACCGGCAGGCGGCGCCCATTCAGCAGCACCAAGACCTGGCTTTCGCTCAGGCCGCGCATTCTGATGCTGGCGGTTCCAGATCCAGCGGGCGAATTGGAGGCCAGCTCGCCCTGGTCAAAAATGTCAATCGACGGGATATTGTGGAGCAATTCGTTGATTGAGGTGGCACCTGACCGTGCGATCTCTTTCTTGGTGACGATCTCGACTGGCGCCGGACCCTCAACGTTGGTCCTTCTGATCGCGGAACCTGTTACCTCAACCCGTTCAAGAGACGTCGATGCCGCTTGAGCGTAAGCGGTCTGGGCTGCCAGCACAGCAGCCATGGCACTGCAGGCCAGCATGGCTGAGCGGGCGAGCGCGCTTCTTCGAAAGTTAGGCGTCTTGTGGTTCATAGTTACTCCAAAGATAGATAAAGAAGCCGACACAGCCAATTGCTGCGCCAGTGCGAGATCGCCATGGATGCATGGGCGCCACTTGGCGTCAGGCAAAAATTCAGGTCGATGCTCCATTCTCACCACTCTGAAAACACGAACTTCCTAGGTTGAAACCTCAAATTTATAAAGTCTGCTTGGCAAAGTTTGGGTGCTTATCCGGTAAAGTTTTGTAACCCATTGTTTTTAAAAGATAAATCATGGTCGAAGTGGGCGGGCTTGGTGTAGGGTCGGGTCAGATGTCGGGATTGAACGCGGGTTTTCACTTATGAAAATTTTGGTAAAAAAGTTGCGGTGACACAACAGGTGGGCGTCTGCGGCACTTTGGCGTTCAATACACTTGTCAACTTCCTGTGGCGGATTGAGGTCCGGCGGGGTTTCCTGAGCGGTTCTGATGGGGTCAAAACGTCAGAATTTTCGTTTCATGGATAATGAAACTCACCCCTGAAGTCGCATTCCAGGCTCGGTTTTTTTGGCGAGCGACTTGCGTATTTTTCAATTTTCAAAGGAACTTTTGTGCAGATCAGCATTGTTCGTCGTTTCTTATTTGTCTTCGCACTGGCGCTGGGATTACTGTTGCCTGGCACCCAAAGTCTGGCGCAAGCACCGGCGGCTGACGCGGCCTCAGCACAGCTTGGCGCCAGTACGCCGGTTGCGGCGGCTGCGGCAAAGGTTGAAGCAACCGAAAACCCTTACGGACTTGAGGCGCTGTGGCGTACCTCGGACGCCGTGGCCAAGACCGTTTTGTTGATGCTGCTCGCCATGAGTGTGGGCAGTTGGTATGTGACCATTGTGAAACTGCTGGAGCAGTCCAAAATGCGTCGCCAGGCGCGCGCCGCGGCGAAGGACTTCTGGCCAGCAGGCACCATCGAGCAGGGGGCCAAGGCGCTTGAAGAGAGCAGTCCTTACCGTTTCATTGCTGATGCCGGCACCAACGCCTTGAAAAAACACGATGGCCTGATGGGCCACATTCCGCTCAATGACTGGGTGTCGATGAGCATCCAGCGTGCGGTTGACCGCATTCAAAGCAATACCCAAAGTGGGTTGGCCGTGCTGGCGACGGTGGGGTCCATCTCGCCGTTTGTCGGGCTGTTTGGCACGGTCTGGGGAATCTATCACGCCCTGACCGCCATTGGCATCTCTGGCCAGGCGTCGATCGACAAGGTGGCAGGTCCGGTGGGCGAGGCGCTGATCATGACCGCCATCGGTCTGGCCGTCGCGGTACCGGCCGTGCTGGCCTACAACTGGCTGGTGCGCCGCAACAAGGGTGTGATGGATGATGTGCGTGCTTTCAGTCAAGACCTGCACTCGGTGGTTCTGGGCTCGGTGTCCAAACCCTGAGACGGCCTGCTGCCGCCACGCTTTGGGCTCCTTGGGGGCCAACTAACTGGAATCTGACATGTCCATGAACATCAGCTCGGGTGACAGCGGCGAAGACGCCGTGATGTCAACCATCAACACCACGCCCTTGGTGGACGTGATGTTGGTGCTCCTGATTATTTTCCTGATCACCATCCCGGTGGTGACCACCTCGATACCGGTCGCGTTGCCCAAAGAGCGCATCGAAGTGCGTGAGAGCAAACCTGAGAACGTGATCATCTCGGTGGACAAGTCCGGAAATATTTTTTACTACGAAGCACGCGTCAACAGTGTGGATGCGCTGGTGGAAAAACTCAAGAAGATCTCCAAAGTGGAACCACAGCCTGAAGTGCAGGTGCGTGGTGATATGGCCGCGCAGTACGAGGGTGTGGGCAAGGTGTTGCTGGCGTGCCAGCGGGCGGGCATCGTCAAAGTGGCCTTCATCACCGAGCCGCCGCCGCTGGGCGGCTGACTTCGCTAAACAACAGGTCATCTGTATGAGCATGCATGTAGGTAATTCGAGTGGTTCGGGTGAGCCCGAAGTCATGATGGACATCAACACCACGCCGTTGATCGATGTGATGCTGGTTTTGCTGGTGATGCTGATCATCACCATCCCGATCCAGTTGCACTCCGTGACGCTGGAAATGCCAGTGGGCGCACCGCCGGCCAACGCGATCAAGCCTGAAAAAGTTCAGATCGACATCGACGAAAAGAGCACGGTGTATTGGCAGGGTCTGCCGGTCAGTGCGGCCGAGCTTGACGAAAAAATGAGCTCGCTTGCGCGGTTGAATCCTCAGCCTGAGGTGCACATTCGCCCCAACAAGACCTCGCAATACGCGGTGTTTGCCAACGTGTTGTCCAGCAGTCGGCGCATCGGGCTGAACAAGATTGCCGTGATTGGTGCGGAGCAGTTTGTCAAATGAATGCACAAATTTCTCATGGATACGGTTATCAGGAGCCCTCACGCCGCATCAAGGGTATTGTGGTGGTGGTTCTGGTCCACGCGTTGATCGGTTATGCGCTGGTGTCCGGGATGGCGCGCAAAGGCCTCAATCTGATCAAGAAGCCGCTGGAGGCGGTGGTGATTCAGGAGGTCATCATTCCCCCACCGCCACCGCCACCGCCGCCAAAGAAGATTGAGACTCCTAAGGAAGCACCCAAGCCGGAGGCTCCGCCGCCACCCTATGTGCCGCCACCGGATGTTGCGCCGGCCGCCACATCCACCGCACCCAGCATTGTGTCCACCGCGACGCCGCCACCGGCTCCGGTCGTCATTGCGCCGCCGCCACCGCCAGCGCCACCGCCGCCACCGGTTCCCAAACCCAATCGGACGGACATCGGCGTTGCCTGCCCAACCCAGGTACCACCCGAGATGCCGCGCAAAGCCTTACAGGATGGTACGGAAGGTGTGGTGAAAGCGCAGGCGCGCATCAAGGATGGTGTCGTGAAAGAAGTCACCATCCTTTCGGGTCCAAGGGTGTTCCACGCGGCGGTGCGTGACGCCATGATGCAGTACAAGTGCACGCAGGATGCGGTCGAGGTGCTGGCGGTTCAGGAATTTAATTTCAAGTTGGAGTAGATCCCTGTGTGCGGTGCCTTTCGTGTCAATGCTGGAACTGGGTTGGTGTCGCGAGTCATGAATAGAAAATTACCACTTTTTAGTGCTCTAGCGCATACCTGGCTTGGTTTTGTCGCTATTTGTTTTTTTACTCTCGGACTTCTTGCCGGCTGTGGTGAGGTGGCCAACAACCCGCATCCGCTCGGATCCGAGGCCACCAACACCTTGTTCGTGCCTTTCTCCAAACGCTCGCCCAAACACCTCGACCCTACCAGTTCTTATTCCAACGACGAGACGCCCTATACCTATCAGGTCTACGAGCCGCCCTATGCCTATCATTACCTCAAACGACCCTATGAGTTGATCGGGCGCGCCGCCCAATCGGTGGTGGCGCCCAGGTATCTGGACAAGACTGGCGCCGTACTGCCTGAGGATGCACCCGGTGAGCAGATCGCCGAGACTGTCTATGAGATCAAGATCAAGCCCGGCATTCGGTTTGCACCGCATCCGGCATTTGCCAAGGATGCCCAGGGCGGCTACCTCTACCACGCGCTCAAACGTGAAGATCTGGCCGGAAAGTACCAGATCGCTGACTTTGCGCAGACCGGCACCCGCGAACTGGTGGCCGATGATTATGTTTATGGGATCCGGCGGCTGGCCACGACGCGTATCAAGTCGCCGTCTTTTGCCATCATGTCCGAGTACATCGTCGGACTGCGGGAGTACGGCGAGAAGATTGTGCAACTGGACAAGAAACTGCGTTCGGGTTTGGCTCCAACCAACCGCGATCTTCCATTTCTGGATTTTCGGGAATTTCCGTTTGATGGTGCCAAGGCGATTGACAAGCACACGCTGCAAGTCCGCGTCATTGGCAAGTACCCGCAATTCAAATACTGGCTGGCCATGACTTTTTTCGCCCCCATTCCCTGGGAAGCCGAAAAGTTCTACGCCCAGCCAGGCATGGTTGAGAAAAACCTGACCCTGAACTACTGGCCGGTGGGCACCGGCCCGTTCATGATGACGGAGTTCACCGAGAACCGGCGCCATGTGCTGCAGCGCAATCCGAACTTTCGCGGTGAGCCGTTTCCGTGTGAGGGCGCACCCGGCGACAAGGAACTGGGCTACCTGAACGACTGCGGCAAGATGACCCCGTTTCTGGACAAGATCGTGTTTGATATTGAAAAAGAAGCGGTGCCATTGCAAGCCAAGTTCATGCAGGGCTATTACGACTCGCCGGCGATCGAGCGGCTCGATTACGGCACAGGCTATATCGTCGCCATGGGGGACGATAAAAACAAAGAGCGAGAGTTTAAGGAAAAAGGGATCAAGTTGCCAACCACGGTGGAGGCCAACAACTGGTTTCTCGGCTTCAACTGGCTGGATCCGGTGGTCGGCAAGGGCAAGACTGCCGAGGAGTCCGATCGCAACCGCAAATTGCGCCAGGCGCTGGCCATTGCCATTGACTGGGAGGAGCACATCGCCATATTTGAGCGCGGGCAAGGTATAGCCGCCCAGGGGCCCCTGCCACCGTCTCTTTTTGGCCACCGACCCGATGGTCCGGCCGCCTTTAACCCGGTGGTGTATAACAAAGGGGCGGATGGCAAACTGGTGCGTAAACCCATTGAAGAGGCCAAGAAACTGCTGGCTGAGGCTGGTTACCCGGATGGGCGTGATGCCAAAACCGGACAGCCGCTGGTGCTGAACTTTGATTATCAGAACTCCGCTGCCGGTGCCAAAGCCGTGCTGGATTGGTACACCAAGCAGTTTGCCAAGATTGGCGTACAGCTTGAGATCCGCGCCACCGACTACAACCGTTTTCAGGACAAGATGAACAAGGGCACCATCCAGATCTTTTTCTGGGGTTGGCTGGCTGACTATCCGGATGCCGAGAACTTTCTTTTCTTGCTTTACGGTCCCAACTCCAAGGCACTCACCAACGGCAATGGCGAAAACGGTGCCAATTACAGTAGTCCTGAATTTGACAAGCTGTTTGAGCGCATGAAGTTCCTGGAAGATGGGCCGCAGAAACAGCAGATGATCGACCAGATGATCGAGATCACGCAAAAGGACGCGGTCTGGAGTTTTGGTTACTTTCCGACCTCGGCCGCGGCCTACCACCAATGGATCAGCAATGGCAAGCCGACACAAATCATCCGCAACCACATTGGCTACCTGCGACTGGATCCGAAACTGCGCGCTGAGAAAGTTGCCGAATGGAACCAGCCGGTCTGGTGGCCCATGCCGGTGTTGCTGTTGTTGCTGCTGGTGGCCGTGTTGCCAGCCTGGGCGGCGTGGCGCAGGCGTGAGCAGGAAACCGCGGCCAGAACCATGGCAAAACTGGAGCCCCAAGCATGATCAACTACATCATTCGCCGCATTGGCTATGGTCTGCTGATTCTGGTCGGGGTCAACATCCTGACCTTCATTCTGTTTTTTGCCGTCAACACGCCCGACGACATGGCGCGCATGAACATTGGTGGCAAACGGGTCACGCAGGACGCCATCGACAAATGGAAGGTCGAGCGCGGCTATGACAAACCGCTGCTGTGGAACGATGGCGCGCAGGGCTCGCAGAAACTGACCAACACCATTTTCTTTGAACGCTCGGTTCCTTTGTTTGTGCTGGAGTTTGGTTCATCTGACACGGGACGTGACATTGGTTACGAGTTGAAAAAGCGGGTCGGTCCGTCCATTGCGCTGGCCATACCCACCTTTTTACTCGGTATCTTTGTGGTGGTGGTGTTTTCACTGACCCTGGTTTTCTTCAAAAACACCTATCTTGAATTCTGGGGGGTGGCACTGTCGGTGTTTCTGCTCTCCATTTCAGGGCTGTTTTACATCATTGTGGGACAGTTCTTTTTCAGCAAATTGCTCAAACTGGTGCCGATCTCGGGGTTTTCGGGGGGCGGGGACATTTTTCTGTTTCTGGCTCTGCCGGTGTTGATTGGCATCGTCTCGCGGCTGGGAGGCGAGGCCCTGTTTTACCGCACCATGTTTCTTGAAGAGGTTGGCAAAGACTATGTGCGCACGGCGCGTTCCAAGGGGCTTTCCGAAACCGTGGTGCTGTTTCGCCATGTGCTGCGCAATGCGTTGCTGCCGATCCTGACCAGCACGGTGGCGGTGTTGCCGCTGTTGTTCCTCGGTGCCCTGATCATGGAGTCGTTTTTTGGTATCCCCGGCCTGGGTAGTTTCACCATTGACGCTATCAATGGCCAGGACTTTGCCGTGGTGCGCTCGATGGTGTTCGTGGGTTCCCTGCTGTACATCATCGGGTTGATCCTGACCGATATTTCCTACACGATCGCTGACCCGCGAATTCGTTTGAGCTAACCGGGCCAGGAGTCAAGATGCCAAAGTTCGTGTTTCTGCTGACAGATCTGGCACTGCTGTTTTTGCTGCTGGGTATGGGGCTGTATATTCGCCACGCCCTGCGTACACCCACGCTGCGCCAGACCTGGCGGCATGTGTTGCATGATCCCGCTGCCATGGCCGCTGGCGTGGTGTTGGTCGCTTTTTTTGGTGTGGCGGTGATGGATTCAGTGCATTTCCGGCCTCTGTTGCCACCTGCGCCGGGGGCAGCCGCCAATGTCGGCCCGGCTTATTCGACCAGAACGCTCTCGCTGCTGGACGCTTGGCTCAGTGCGCCGCGCGAGTCGGTCGAGAAAACCTATTCGGTCCCGCTGGCCACCCATCAGTTCTCCAAAGAATCCATTTTGGTGGATGGCAAGTCCGTGCGTGATTTTCCCCGTCTGCAGTTTGGTGGCAGCCACTTGAAAGACGCGCAAGGCGAATGGGCCGCGGATGTTGCCCGCAAATCCGTGTTGGGTTTGTCGTATGGCCTGTGTGGTGCGCTGCTGTTGTGGCTCGCCGTCGCGTTGCTGCGCGGTGCCCGAACGACATCGGCACTGCGGCGTAGCCTGGGTGAAATGTGGCAGCAGCAGACCGAGATCCCATGGCGCGCAATTTTGACTACTGCGTCCATCATGGCCTTGATGGTGGGTTGGGTTGCGGCCTTGTGGCCCCACTACCATGTGCTCGGAACCGATCAGACTGGCAATGATGTGTTGTTCCAGGCCATCAAGTCGATCCGCACGGCGGTGGTGATTGGCTCACTGGCCACTTTGGCGACCTTACCGCTGGCGATTTTGTTTGGTATTTTGGCAGGCTATTACAAAGGAAAGATCGACGACGGTATTCAGTACTTATATACCGTGTTGTCGTCCATCCCCTCGGTGCTGCTGATTTCGGCTTTTGTGCTGATGATCCAGGTGTTCATTGACAAAAACCCCAATCTGTTTGAGACCGGGCTGGAGCGGGCCGATGTGCGGCTGTTTTTACTGGCGGTGATTCTGGGTGTGACGGGCTGGGCGCAACTGGCGCGTTTGTTGCGTGCGGAGACCTTGAAGCTGGGCGAACTGGATTACGTGCAGGCGGCCCGGGCATTTGGCGTGTCGGATGCGCGCATCATGCGCCGCCACATCATGCCCAATCTTACGCATATCGTGGTGATCGTGGCGGTCCTGGATTTTTCCGGGCTGGTGCTGTATGAAGCGGTGCTGTCGTATGTGGGCGTGGGCGTTGACCCGGCCACCAACAGTTTTGGCACCATGATCAATGGTGCGCGTAACGAGATGTCGCGTGATCCGGTGGTGTGGTGGAACCTGCTGACGGCATTTGCCTTCATGGTGACGCTGGTGTTGTCGATGACCTTGTTTTCCAGCGCGGTGCGCGAAGCCTTTGATCCGCGCGCCCGGGCGTTCCGGGTGCGCCGCGCCAAGCCGCTTCAATCCTCAGAGTCGCGGCCGGCAACGCTGGCGCAGTCAGAAAAATAGGACGCCTCATGCTCGGCATCAACAACTTGACGACTGAAATTGACACCGAAAGCGGGCTGATTCGCGCCGTGGATGCGGTCTCGCTGACCTTGGCTCGGGGAGAGACCTTTGCCTTGGTTGGTGAATCGGGCTGTGGCAAATCGATGACGGCGCTGTCCATTCTGCGTCTGCTACCAGAAAGCGGCCGGGTTGCGGCGGGCGAAGTGTCCATTGACAACACCGATCTGGTGCAACTGCCCGAGTCCCGGATGCGAGACTACCGGGGCCGGCGCATCAGCATCATTTTTCAGGAACCCGCCACCAGCCTGAATCCGGTGATGACCGTGGGCAGGCAGATCACCGAGGTGATCGAGCGGCACACCGAGGTCAAAGGTGAAGCCGCATTGGCCAAGGCCGTGGACTGGTTGCAACGCGTGGGCATCCCGGAGCCGCAACGACGGGTCAACGACTACCCGTTCCAGATGTCGGGGGGGCAGAAGCAGCGGGTCATGATCGCCATTGCCCTGGCCGCCGAGCCGGATGTGGTGATTGCCGATGAGCCCACCACGGCGCTCGATGTCACGATTCAGGCTCAGATTCTTGACTTGCTTAAGGAGTTGCAGCAGTCGCAAAAAATGGCCATGCTGCTGATTACCCATGATCTGGCGATCGTTTCGCAAATGGCGCATCGTGTGGCCCTGATGTATGCCGGCCAGATTGTTGAGGTGGCTGAAGCGGCTGACTTTTTTGCACGACCACGCCATCCCTATGCGGTGAATCTGTTCGATGCCTTGCCGGATGCCAACAAGCGGGGGCAGCGCCTGGCGTCCATTGCGGGCAGTGTGCCGGCGCTGAACCAGACTTTTGTCGGCTGCCGATTTGCCGATCGGTGTCTGGACGCCAGCGATGCATGCCTGCAGCAGGCTCCGGTCCTGTACGAACCCCAGCCCGGCCATCTGGTACGCTGTTTTCTTTATGAGAATAATAGCATCCAGCGCACGCCCCAATTGGGCCAGGAGGGTATTTCGAGTCAAACCAGCGAGCGTGATGCGGGGCCAACCGTGCTCGAGTTGCGTGACTATTGTGTCTGGTTCCCGATCCGCAAGGGCTTGTTGCAACGCACGATTGACCATGTTCGCGCGGTCGATGGTGTGTCGTTCTCGATTGCTGCCGGTCGCACGCTGGCACTGGTGGGCGAATCCGGTAGCGGCAAGACCACGGTTGGCAAGGCCTTACTGCAGTTGCTCCGTAACCAGGCGCACATCACCGGTTCGGCCCTGTTGCGCGGTCAGCCTCTGAACACGCTGGAAGGCGAGGCGCTGCGAACCGCCCGGCGTTCGGTCCAGATCGTTTTTCAGGACCCGTTTGCCTCGCTGAACCCGCGCATGCGCGTCAGCGAAATCCTGGAGGAGGGCGTCGCTTCGTTGCATCCGGAGGTTTCGGCTACTGAGCGTAGCCAGCGTGTGGCGAGTCTGCTGGAGAAGGTGGGCTTGCCGGTGGCTGCGTTGCAACGCTATCCCCATGAGTTTTCGGGTGGGCAGCGTCAGCGCCTGGCCATTGCGCGGGCCCTGGCGGTCGAGCCCGAACTGATTGTGGCGGACGAACCCACTTCGGCGCTGGATGTGTCGGTGCAGGCGCAGATCCTCAATTTGTTCAAGCAACTGCAGCAGGAGCTGGGTGTGGCTTACCTGTTCATTACCCACAATTTTGGCGTTGTGGAGTACCTGGCACACGACATTGCCGTCATGAAGAATGGCAAACTGGTCGAATTTGGTACGGCCGAACAAGTATTGAACCGGCCCCAGCACACCTACACCCAGACGCTTCTCAACGCCGTTCCGCGGCTGGCCAGGCGTGTAGCAGAAACGTCAGTTCTGGCTTAAATCCTTCAAAATCAAGGCTGATTGGACGTTTTTTCCCGTACAATCGGGCCGTTCACGACCAAACGGGCGAGTCACTTCCGCCCGTTTTTTTTGGTCGTTTGTTTTTTGTGTCAGTTTTTTTGACAGGGGTTTGGGTGGCACTGAAGGAAATCGTGGAGCAAACGGTCACTGGCCTGGGCTACGACCTGGTTGAACTCGAACGTTCAGCGGGAGGGCTGCTGCGTGTCACCATCGATTTGCCCTGGGTGCCGCCAGCCGATGGAGCGACTGCGCCGGAGCAGTTTGTGACAGTGGAGGACTGTGAGAAAGTCACGCGTCAGCTGCAGTTTGCCCTTGAGGTGGACGCGGTGGAGTACCGTCGGCTGGAGGTGTCTTCGCCGGGTATTGACCGGCCCTTGCGTCATGAACAGGATTTTGAGCGATTTGTCGGTCAGGTCATTGACATCACCCTGAAAGCGCCGATCGGTGCTGCTGCCATTGGACAGGTAAACGCCAATCGGAAAAAGTTTCGTGGCGTGCTGGAGCGGGCATCGGTGGCAGACGACGCGGCCAATGTTGAAGCCGCGCCAGGTTGGCAAATCGTCTGGCGTGACGAACCAGCGGTCAAGCCGGGTGCCAAAGTGAGTAAAAAGCGCGCTCCTGCACCGTTGCAGGCGCTCGGATTTGTGTTGAGTGAACTGAAGGACGCCCGTTTGGCACCGCTTGTCAGCTTCAAAGGGCGTGGTCACGGCCTTGATGCAGACGCTATGGGCAACAGCATTGGATTGAATTGAAACAGGAGAGTTTTGGCATGAATCGCGAAATGTTAATGTTGGTAGACGCCATCTCACGCGAGAAAAACGTTGAGCGTGATGTGGTTTTTGGTGCTGTCGAGTCCGCTCTGGCACAGGCTACCAAGAAACTCTATTCGGGTGAGGTGGACATTCGTGTTTCACTCAACCGAGATACTGGCGTGTATGAAACTTTTCGCCGTTGGCACGTGGTGCCCAACGAAGCCGGGTTGCAGTTGCCCGACCAGGAAATCCTGTTGTTCGAAGCCCAGGACCAGATTGCCGATATCGAGGTGGATGAGTACATCGAAGAGACGATCGAATCCGTGCCTATTGGTCGTATCGGTGCCATGGCGGCCAAACAGGTGATCTTGCAAAAAATCCGTGACGCCGAGCGCGAAATGTTGCTCAACGACTTCATGTCGCGCGGCGACAAGATTTTTGTCGGCACCGTCAAACGCATGGACAAGGGTGATCTGATTGTCGAGTCGGGGCGGGTGGAAGGCCGGTTGCGACGTGGTGAGATGATCCCGAAAGAGAACTTTCGCACGGGTGATCGGGTGCGTGCCATGATCATGGAGGTCGATTTGACCTTGCGCGGCGCCCCAATTCTGCTGTCGCGGTCGGCTCCTGAGTTCATGATTGAGTTGTTCCGCAACGAAGTGCCTGAGATCGAGCAGGGTCTGCTGGAGATCAAGTCCTGCGCGCGCGACGCCGGTTCGCGCGCCAAGATCGCCGTGTTGTCTCACGATAAACGGGTGGATCCCATTGGCACCTGTGTGGGTGTGCGGGGAACCCGTGTGAATGGGGTCACCAATGAACTCGCCGGGGAGCGGGTTGACATTGTGCTGTGGAGCGAAGACCCTGCCCAGTTTGTCATCGGCGCACTCGCTCCTGCTAACGTCACCAGCATTGTGGTGGACGAGGAGCGGCATGCCATGGATGTGGTGGTGGACGAAGAAAACCTGGCCATCGCGATTGGGCGTGGCGGGCAGAACGTTCGTCTTGCCTCCGAATTGACAGGCTGGAAAATCAACATTCTGGATGCTGCCGAATCGGCGCAGAAGCAGGCCAGCGAGGTCGATGCAAGCCGCGCGCTGTTCATGGAAAAACTCGATGTTGATGAAGAGATCGCCGACCTGCTGATCGCCGAAGGCTTTATCAGTCTGGAGCAGGTGGCTTATGTGCCGCTGGAAGAAATGCTCGAAATCGAAAGTTTTGACGAAGACACGGTGAACGAACTGCGCACCCGCGCCAAAGATGCCCTGTTGACCATGGAGATTGCCAATGAAGAGAGCGTGGATGAGATCGCGCTTGAATTGGGTGACCTGCATGGGATCAGCCCTGAGCAGATTGCGGTGCTGGCCAACAACGGTGTGCACTCACTGGACGATCTGGCTGACCTGGCCATCGATGAGCTGACCGAAATGACTGGTCATTCCGCCGAAGAGGCCACATCGTTGATCATGAAGGCACGCGCGCACTGGTTCACCGGTGACGCTTCTTCACAAGCCTAAAGCTGATGTTATGAATTAAGAAATACGAAACGGCTGATCCCTGTCGATCCGGCAGTGCAAGTCGAAACAAAAGGTTACCCAAAATGTCCAGTATGACCGTCGCCGAGTTTGCCAATGAACTCAAAAAATCCACCGATACCCTGCTCGAGCAATTGAAATCGGCCGGTGTTGCCAAGTCGACTGCCAGCGACACTCTGTCAGAGTCTGATAAGCAGCATTTGTTGAGTTATCTGCAGACGGCACACGGAACATTTTCTGCGGAGCGCAAGAAGATCACCCTGGTGAAGAAGTCCACCACGGAGATCAAGCAGGCCGATGCCAGCGGTAAGGCACGAACCATTCAGGTCGAAGTGCGCAAGAAACGAACCTTTGTGCGACGCGACGACGGACAGGACGCGGGAACGCCGGTTCACGCCGAGGCGACCGATCAGCCGGCCACCAACGTGTCGACGGTTGACCGGGCTGAGCTGACCCGGCGTGAGGAGGAAGCGCGCCGCCAGGCGGAGCTGATTCGCCGCCAGGAGGAAGAACTGGCAGAGCGCCGTCGCCAGCGCGAAGCCCAGGAGGCTGCCGCGCGAGCGGATGCCGAACGTGCCGCTGCTGAGGCGGCTGCTCAAGCGCTGGCAGCGCAACAGCAGGCACAGGCCTTGCTCGAGCGCAGCCAGATTGAAGACAAGCCGGACAGCAACGAAAAAGCCGATGCGCTGGCGGCCAAAGCCATCGCAGACAAACTGGCAAGCGAGAAAGCCGCCGCCGAACAAAAAGCACGAGACGACGCACAGCAGCGAGCCTTGGCCGAGTCCAAGACACGGGTCGAGGAAGAGCAGGCCCGCGCGGTGGACCTGACCGAGCGCCGCCGCAAGGCTGAGGCCGAGGCTGCGGCCATCCGCTTGATGATGTCACAGCCGGGCAAAAAGCTGGCCCCGAAGAAACCTGAAGAGCCGAAACCGGCCGCTGCGGATGTCAACAAGGCCGGCATCAAAGGTACCTTGCACAAACCCGCAGGGGCGGCGGCAACACCCAAACCTGCCACCGCAGCACCTGCTGCTGCCGGTGCAGCCGGAGCGGGCAAAGAAGTCAAGTCTGCCAAACTGTCCAGCAGTTGGGCGGGTGATCCGGCCAAGAAAAAAGGCATTCCCACGCGTGGTGATACCGGTGCTGGTGCCGGGCGGGGCAGTAACTGGCGTGGCGGGCCGCGTGGCAAGCGTGGTTCCAATGACCGGGACCGCGACGACCATCATGCGCCGGTGCAACAGGTGGAAGCGCGGGTGCTTGAGGTGCATGTGCCTGAAACCATCACCGTTGCCGAACTGGCGCACAAGATGGCCGTCAAGGCCTCCGAGGTGATCAAGCACCTGATGAAATTGGGTCAGATGGTCACCATCAACCAGCCACTGGACCAGGACACGGCGATGATTGTGGTTGAAGAGATGGGCCACAAGGCCATCGTTGCTGCGCTGGACGACCCGGAAGCCTTTACCGACGACGAGGTGTCTCAACAGCAGGCCGAGTCGGTGTCGCGTGCCCCGGTGGTCACGGTGATGGGCCATGTGGACCACGGCAAAACCTCGCTGCTGGACTACATCCGCCGCACCAAAGTGGCTTCGGGCGAAGCGGGTGGCATTACCCAGCATATTGGTGCCTACCACGTCAAGACCAACCGTGGTGTGGTGTCGTTCCTGGATACGCCGGGTCACGAGGCGTTTACCGCCATGCGTGCCCGTGGCGCGCAGGCCACCGACATCGTGATCCTGGTGGTGGCCGCCGACGATGGTGTGATGCCGCAGACCAAAGAAGCGATCAAGCACGCCAAGGCCGCCGGTGTGCCGATTGTGGTGGCCATCACCAAGATTGACAAACCCGATGCCAACGCCGAACGTGTGAAGAACGAGCTGGTGGTGGAAGAGGTGATTCCGGAAGAGTTTGGTGGCAACTCACCGTTTGTGGGGGTGTCGTCCAAATCCGGTCAAGGGATTGATGAATTGCTGGAACAGGTCTTGTTGCAGGCCGAAGTTCTGGAACTCAAAGCGCCGGTCGATGCGATGGCCAAGGGTCTGGTGATTGAGGCCCAGCTGGACAAGGGCCGCGGCCCGGTGGCAACGGTGCTGGTGCAGTCCGGTACCCTGAAGGCAGGTGATGTCGTGCTGGCGGGTCAGACCTATGGCCGCGTACGCGCCATGCTCGATGAGAACGGCAAGACCATCAAAGCGGCAGGGCCGTCGATTCCAGTCGAAATTCAGGGTCTGACTGAAGTGCCGCAAGCCGGTGACGAGTTCATGGTGCTGTCTGACGAGCGCCGGGCGCGCGAGATCGCCACATACCGTGCTGGCAAGTTCCGTCATACCAAGCTGGCCAAGCAGCAAGCCGCCAAGCTCGAGAACATGTTCACCGAGATGACTGCGGGCGAGGTCAAGATGGTACCGATCATTGTCAAGGCCGACGTCCAGGGCTCGCAGGAAGCATTGGCTCAGTCGCTGCTCAAACTTTCGACCGACGAGGTCAAGGTGCAAATGGTCTATGCAGCCGTGGGCGGTATCAGCGAGTCGGATGTGAATCTTGCCATCGCTGCCAAGGCGGTCATCATCGGCTTTAACACCCGCGCTGACGCAGGTGCGCGCAAGCTGGCCGAAGGCAATGGCATTGACATTCGTTACTACGACATCATTTACGATGCCGTCGACGACCTCAAGCTGGCCATGTCGGGCATGCTGACACCCGACAAGAAAGAAGAGATCATTGGCACCGCCGAAATTCGGCAGATTTTCAAGGTCTCCAAAATTGGCTCCATCGCCGGCTGTATGGTCACCTCGGGCGTGGTGCGGCGCACGGCGCGGCTGCGCTTGTTGCGCAACAACACCGTCATCTACACCGGCGAGCTCGACTCGCTCAAACGTTTCAAGGACGATGCCAAGGAAGTTCGCGAAGGTTTCGACTGCGGCCTGAATATCAAGAACTACAACGATATCAACGAAGGTGACGTGCTGGAGTTCTTCGAGATTCGCGAAGTGGCGCGTACCCTGTAAGCGCCCGAAGGCCTGCCGTGCACAAAAAATCTGCCACGCCCAATCGCGCCTTCAAGGTCGCCGATCAGATCCAGCGTGATCTGACCGAACTGATCGCGCGCGAGCTGAAAGACCCACGGGTGGGGATGGTGACCATTCAGGGGGTGGAAGTGACCCCCGACTATGCCCACGCCAAAGTTTTTTTCAGCCTGCTGGCGGGTGACGTCAAAGCCTGCACCGAGGGTTTGAACCAGGCGGCCGGTTTTTTGCGTGCCGGGTTGTTCAAGCGGTTGCATATCCATACCGTGCCGACGCTGCATTTTGTGTTTGACCAGACACCTGAGCGCGCTGCCGACATGAATGCGTTGATCGCCCGCGCTGTTGCCTCGCGGGCCAAAGAGGACTGAACATGACTTCAGCGCCGCGTGCACGGGTTGCCAGGCGCCCCGTGCATGGGGTGCTGTTGCTGGACAAGCCTCTGGGCTGGTCGAGCAACGATGTGCTGCAAAAGGTCAAATGGCTGTTGCGTGCGGAAAAGGCGGGCCACACCGGCACCCTCGATCCGCTCGCCAGTGGTGTTTTGCCCTTGTGTTTTGGTGCGGCGACCAAGTTCAGCCAACGACAGCTCGATGCCGACAAAACCTATCAGGCGGTCTTGCACCTGGGCGTAAAAACGAGCACCGGTGACGCCGAAGGTGATGTGCTCGAGACGCGACCGGTGCCTGCGATCACACCTGAAGTCCTGCGACGTGTCACGGCACAATTCACTGGCCCCATCTCTCAGGTACCGCCGATGCACAGTGCCTTGAAAAAAGACGGCAAAGCGCTGTACGCCTATGCCAGAGCTGGCATCGAGGTGGAACGCGATGCCCGCCAAGTCCATATTTATGCATTGAATATGGTTCTGGCGCACGATATAAAAGAGTTTGTTGCTATCAACATTGAGGTCAAATGCAGCAAGGGAACCTACATCCGCACCTTGGGCGAAGACATTGGCGAAGCCCTGGGTTGTGGTGCGCACCTGAGTGTCTTGCGGCGCACAGGCACTGGTGGTTTTGAGGTGACGCAGTGTGTGAGCCTGGCTGCGCTGGAAGCCATGGATGAAGCCGAACGTCTGACCCAGGTTCTACCTGTGTCGTCTTTACTAGCGGATCACACGCGGGTGACGCTCGACAGCGACAATAGCCGTCGTTTCCTCAGTGGCTTGTGCCGCCGCGGCGCTTGGTCGGATGCCGACCGGGTGGCGGTCTATGCCACAGAAGGGCAGCAACTGCTGGGTACGGCCCGTGTCCAGGCCGGTGAATTGATCCCCGGGCGCTTGCTCAGCCCGATTGAAATTGAACAAATGACCCATGAATCCAGAGCAGACCGGGTCGACAGCCCAGAACCTGCTCAACTCGTTTAAGAAAGTGAACCATGTCCCATACCCAAATCCGCAACATCGCCATCATCGCCCACGTGGACCATGGCAAAACCACCATGGTTGACCAACTGCTGCGTCAGTCAGGCACTTTTGCCCAGCACGAAAAAATTGTCGACACCGTGATGGACAACAACGCCATCGAGAAAGAGCGTGGCATCACGATCCTGGCCAAGAACTGTGCCGTGACCTGGCAGGGCACTCACATCAATATTGTGGACACCCCCGGCCACGCCGACTTTGGTGGTGAAGTGGAACGGGCGCTGTCCATGGTGGACGGCGTGGTGTTGCTGATCGATGCGCAGGAAGGCCCGATGCCGCAAACCCGTTTTGTCACCAAAAAAGCGCTGGCGCTGGGCTTGAAACCCATTCTGGTGGTCAACAAGGTCGACAAACCCGGTTCGCGCCCCGACTATGTGGTCAACGCGGCGTTTGATTTGTTCGACAAACTCGGTGCCACCGACGAGCAACTGGACTTTCCTGTGGTGTATGCCTCGGGTATCAATGGTTGGTCCTCGTTGGTCGAAGGCGGGCAGGGTGAGCAGTGGGGTCCGGACATGTCGGCGCTGTTCAATACCATTCTGGATCACGTGCCGCACCAGCAGGGCGACCCGAATGCGCCGCTGCAATTGCAGATTTCCGCGCTTGATTTTTCGACCTTTGTCGGGCGTATTGGGGTGGGCCGCATCAGCCAGGGCACGATTCGCCCGATGATGGACGTGGTGGTGATGGAGGGCCCGGACGGCAAGGCGGTCAAAGGCCGCATCAACCAGGTGTTGACTTTCCAGGGGCTGGAGCGGGTGCAAGCAACGGATGCTGGCCCCGGTGAAATCGTGCTGATCAATGGTCTGGCCGACATCGGTATTGGCGTGACCATCACCGACCCGGTGAGCCCGGCACCGCTGCCCATGCTCAAGGTCGACGAGCCGACCTTGACCATGAACTTTTGTGTCAACACCAGCCCCTTGGCCGGGCGCGACGGTAAATATGTGACCAGCCGCCAGATCTGGGACCGTTTGCAGAAAGAGCTGCAACACAATGTGGCACTTCGTGTCAAGGAAACTGACGAGGAAGGCATTTTTGAAGTGATGGGTCGCGGTGAATTGCACCTGACCATTCTGCTGGAAAACATGCGCCGCGAAGGTTATGAACTGGCCGTCAGCAAGCCGCGCGTGGTGTTCAAGGACGTCAACGGTGAAAAGCATGAACCGATCGAACTGGTGACTGCCGACATCGAAGAACAGCACCAGGGTGGTGTGATGCAGGCTTTGGGCGAACGCAAGGGCGAGTTGTTCAACATGGACCCGGACGGACGTGGCCGGGTTCGGCTGGAGTACCGTATTCCGGCGCGTGGCCTGATTGGTTTTACCAACGAGTTTCTGAATCTGACCCGTGGTACCGGTCTGATTTCCAACATTTTTGACAAGTACGAGCCGCATAAGGGGGAGATCGGCAGCCGCAAGAACGGCGTGCTGATTTCCATGGACGATGGCGAAATCTTTACCTACGCTCTGGGCAAACTTGACGATCGTGGTCGCATGTTTGTGCGCGCCAATGACCCGGTTTATGAAGGCATGATTGTCGGGATTCACAGCCGTGACAACGATCTGGTGGTGAATGCCACGCGCACCAAACAGCTGACCAACTTCCGGGTGAGCGGCAAGGAAGATGCCATCAAGATCACACCGCCGATCGAGCTGACGCTGGAGTATGGTGTCGAGTTCATTGAGGACGACGAGCTGGTTGAAATCACGCCCAAATCGATCCGTCTGCGCAAACGTCATCTGAAAGAGCACGAGCGCAAACGCGCCAGTCGCGAGTAAGCGCTGCAGCCGGGCGTGGGCAAGCCATGGCCGCACCGGCACAACCCATGAAACTGAGCCACAACCGAGCTGTGCTGCTGATGGTGGCGGTGACCCTGATGTGGTCGACCGCTGGTGTGGTGACGCGCCATCTGGAGCACGCGCAGAAATTCGAAGTCACCTTTTGGCGCAGTGCCTTCACGGTGTTGTGCCTGCTTTTTATTTTGCCGCTGATTCAGGGCAAAAGTGTCTTCAAGCGCATGCGACACGGGGGTGTTGCGCTATGGTTTTCCGGTTTATGCTGGTGCGGCATGTTCACCTTCTTCATGCTGGCCATCATGCTCACCACCGTCGCCAATGTGCTGGTGACCATGTCCCTGGCCCCTTTGTTGACGGCTTTGTCAGCAAGGATCTTTATTGGCCACAAGATCCCGTGGCGGACCTGGGTGGCGATCGGTGTGGCAGGGTTTGGCATTGCTTACATGTATGCCAGCCAACTTGGCGCCGGTATCAGCCTGGCCGGCACCCTGATTGCGCTGTGTGTGCCGATCTCGGGTGCCGCCAACTGGACCATCACGCAACACTCACATGCGCAGGGGCACGATGTGGACCTGATGCCCGCGGTGCTCATTGGTGGGGTGCTGTCAGCCCTGATCACGCTGCCGCTGGCCTGGCCGTTTCAGGCGTCGGCGCACGATATGGGTCTGCTGTTCGGGCTGGGCTTGGGGCAATTGGCCATACCCTGTGTGCTGGTGGTGATCTGTACCAAGTCACTCCAGGCGCCTGAGGTGGCACTGCTGGGTTTGCTGGAGGTGATTTTTGGCATCTTGCTGGCCTGGATCGGCGCCGGTGAGGTGCCCGGACGGGATGTCTGGGTGGGTGGCTCGCTGGTGATAGGGGCACTGGTGGTCAATGAAATTGTGGCATGGAGGGGCAGGGCATGACGTCGTCGCTGGAAGTGATCGCCGAGGTTCGCGGGCAGGTTGGGTTTATCACCTTGCATCGGCCCAGCGCGCTCAACGCCCTGAACCTGTCGATGATTCGCGCCCTCACCGCGCGCCTGATGGTCTGGCGCGACGACCCCCGGGTGCGGGCGGTGGCAATGCGCGGCAGCAACAAGGCCGGGCCATTTGGTGCCTTTTGTGCGGGCGGTGACATCCGGTTTTTTCACCAGGCGCTGCAAAGCGGTGACCCATCGACCGAAGACTTCTTTACCGAGGAGTACACACTCAACCACCTGATCCACACCTTCCCGAAACCGACGATTGCGTTCATGGACGGTGTGGTGATGGGTGGTGGCATGGGCTTGAGCCAGGGTGCAACACACCGTCTGGTGAGCGAACGCAGCAAACTGGCCATGCCCGAGACGCTGATTGGCTTGTTTCCGGACGTGGGCGGCGGCTTTTTTCTCAGTCGCTGTCCCGGTCACACCGGTGAGTGGCTGGCCCTGACCGGAACCAGTCTGAACGGGCCACAAGCGATTGCCCTGGGTCTGGCCGATCATCAGATGGAGGTGGCGCATATGCATGCTGCCTGGGACGCACTGGCACAGCTTGACCTGAGCGATGCGGCGAAACTTGAGTCCTGGATTGCTTCGTTTTCAGTATCTACAAACCTTACACCAATAAGCGCCAGAGGTCAAATTGACCATCGTTTTTCGCGGCCGGATGTGGCAGAGATCATCACCGCACTGGAAGCCGATGTGTCGGATTGGGCACAGCAAACAGCACGCTTGCTGCGCCAGCGCTCGCCCTTGATGTTGCAGGTGACGTTGGCGCAAATTCGCCGCGCGCGCACGCTGTCGATTGCCGATGACTTGCGCATGGAGCGCGATCTGGTGCGGCATTGTTTTTTTCCCACCCACCTGGGGCGCCGAGGCGCACAAACCGAAACCGCCGAGGGCATCCGCGCGCTGGTCATCGACAAGGATCAGCATCCGAAATGGCAGCCCGAGCGCATTGAGGACGTCACACCCGACATGGTGCAGCCGTTTTTCGTCAGCCCCTGGGCGGCGCACAGCCACCCGCTGCGGGCGCTGACCTAAGGACCGACCGGGTTTACTGCACCAGCACTGCAGGGTAGTGCTGACCCACCCATTGTTCAAACCGGGCGCACATGGCGGCGTCGCCTTCCTGATTGTCGGCAATCAGCGCCGCGCCATGCACGATGCGGATGTTGGCATCCAGACTGTCTTGGACCGCTGGTGCATCGTCGCGCTGGGCCGCATCGTGGATTTGCTGCTGCGCCTGCGCCCATGCCTGCGCAACGCTTTGGTTGCAGTGGTCAGCCAGATACTTTGCGTTGAAAGGCTCGCCAGTCAGGCGCACCAGGGTATCGTTGTGGCTGACGCCATTGCCGCATGCCCAATAGTGCTCGGCCAGCAGCGGGCCAATCGCAGGGTTGTCGGTCAGGTAGCCCAATTGGCGCTCAAAGTAGGCCCGGGTCTGGTACACCGCCATATTGGCCAACAGATAGCCGTGGTAAGCGGCGGCAGATTCCTGATTGAGCAGATGTGGAATCGCCACGAGTGGGCGCGGCGCCACCGTCAGTCCGAGGATTCGCAGTTCGCACTGGCGCGCCAGTGCCAGCACCTGCTCGGCACTCAACGCTTCATCGGCACATTGGTACAGCGCCCGCTCAAAATACGGCACCACCAGAATGCCGCGCTCGGTGTAGGCAGCAAACGGTTGCTGCGCTTCAATTTGCTGATGGATCAACGCGTCGGGCACCGGTTCACCCGCTGCATTGCGCGCGTAGCGCTTGAGCCAGTCAGCGTCGCCCAGCAGGCTGTCGCAAAACATGGACTGCGTTTCGGCGTAGGCCATAGACGTCGGCGCAAATTCCTGCGAGAAGCAGGGTGCGTTTTGCGTCACATTGGCAAAGTGCGCGGCATGGCCGCCTTCGTGAAACAGGGTGTTGATGGCGCGCGCGCCGCTGCCAATCTGGTCGGGTGTGGCGTTGGCGGTGAAGTTGATCTGCCCGGCCACCCATTGCCCGTTGGCGTCAAAGTAGGTGGGGATGGGGCCGTGGCAAAAGCCGTTCTGGAATTTTCCGCTGCGCTCCAGCAAGTCGAGCTGCAAAGTGGCACCGCGGTAACGGATGCCCAGCCGGCGAAAGCTCTCCACCCAACGCCCCAGCGACTTGGCAAACGAGAGATAGGGATCGAGCGCGCGGGTGACGTCGCCGCTGCTGTAGTAGCGCAGGTTCCAGGGCTCGATTGCCTTTGCGCCATGGGCTTGTGTCAGACCCGCCAGGGCGCTGTCGTTGGCCGTACGCGTGCGGTGTTCAAAGTCATCCAGAATCGCAAACAACTGGGCTGTGGTCATGCCTTCATTTTTTTCGACCTTGTAGTCAAAGAAATTGGCATAACCCTGCGCTCGGGCAAAGGCATTGCGCTTCTTGACGATTTTCAGAAACCCATGGTCCAGCACCCAGCGCTCCAACTGCATCATCGCGCTGTGTGAGCTTTTGCGCGCCACCTCATCAGGGTGCGTCTGCATGTTGGTCGCAAGCGTGCTGAGCGTGGCAGCTTCCACCTGGCCCGACGCGCCAATGTGCTGGAGCACCAGATCGCGCCGTTTGGCAAACAGCTCGGCCTCCAGAGCGATCAGCTCGTTCATCAGTTGCCGGGCTTCGTGGTTGTCGATGATGTTGCTCATGAACAGGGCTCGCCAGCCCTGTAAGCCGTGCCTGAGTCCCTGGGTCGACGCATCGGTCTGATCGGCTGGCAAATCAGCCAGCGCATGGCGAACTTGGGCCAGGCGCTGTGGGTCCGAGATGAAATTCTTGTAGGTTTCTTCGGCGCGAGCAAAACCGGCATCGTCGCTGCTGGTGGCCATGTAGGTGGCCCAGAACAGGTCTTCCTTGGACTTGTGGACGGCAGCGTACTCGGTATTGAGCTGATCGAACAGTTCACGGGGGGTGGGCATGGCGGCATCCTTGTAGAAAGGCGCAAATTCTCGCATCGCCCACCGGGCGATCAGCGGTGGTGGGCTTTCATGGCGCGTTCCACCTCGCGCTTGCCTTCGCGGTCTTTGATGGTGTCGCGCTTGTCGTGCTCGGCCTTGCCTTTGGCCAGTGCCACTTCACATTTCACCTTGCCGTTCTTCCAATGCAGATTGATGGGTACCAGGGTATAGCCTTTTTGCTCCACTTTGCCAATCAGACGTTTGATCTCTTCCTTGTGCATCAGCAGCTTTTTGGTGCGCTGCTTGTCGGGGCTGATGTGGGTGGACGCGGTGCCCAGCGGGTTGATCTGCAGGCCGATGATGAACAACTCGCCATTGCGGATCACCACATAACCATCGGTCAATTGCACCTTGCCTTCGCGCAGCGACTTGACCTCCCAGCCTTCAAGCACGATGCCGGCCTCGAATCGCTCTTCGAAAAAGTAGTTGAACGCGGCTTTTTTGTTGTCGGCAATGCGGCTGGAAGTGTCAGGTTTTTTGGCCATGGCGAATGTTGGAATTGTTGTGAATGCGAACCAGGGCTTGACTACAATCCCGCGCACCACTGCATTCTATGAAAACTGTCAAAAAGTCCGTCCTGATCTGGTACAGCCCGGCCGAAATGTATCGGCTGGTGGTTGATGTAGCGCGTTACCCCGAGTTTTTGCCCTGGTGCGACCAGGGTCGCGTCGTGGAGCACGAAGAGAACGGCATGCTGGCAGAAATCGGCATCGCCTTCAGTGGTATCAAGCAGACCTTTTCAACCCGAAACAGGCATATTCCTGACCAGCAGGTCATCATTAACCTGGTGAGTGGTCCGTTTTCCAGTCTGGAGGGTGAATGGAATTTTTTGCCTTTGGGCACCGAGCCACGCGCGTGCAAGGTGGAACTCACGCTGACCTATGGTTTTGATACCACCCTGGGCAAGCTGATCAGTCCGGTGTTTGACAAGATTGCCAGCAGCATGGTGGATGCATTTGTTAAGCGAGCCAAGCAGGTTTATGGCGAATGAGGGGAGCACCTCGGTGTTGGTGCTGTACGCCCCGGCACCCCGAGACGTGGTTCAGCTGACTCTGGAACTCGATGCGCCCTGCACGGTTCTCAAAGCACTGCAAAAAAGTGGCCTGCTCAACCGCTTCGCCGACTTGGACCACCCGGGCATTGAGGTGGGTGTTTGGGGCAGACGAGTGCCACTGGATCACCCGCTGCGTGATCAGGACCGCGTGGAGGTTTACCGCCCGCTGCTGGTGGATCCCAAAGTTGCGCGGCGGCAACGTTTTGTCAAGCAAGGCAGCCGTCGGGCCGGGTTGTTTGTCAAAAAACGGGTGGGTGCCAAGCCAGGTTACTGAAACTACTGGCAATCGCTGGCCATGATCGCCTGCAGGCGTTTGGATTCAGCCGACCGCGCTGCGTCATCCATGATTTCTTGCTCTCCCTTGCTGTTGACCCGGCTTAAACGCAAGCCGGAGTCCAGCGTGGCCTTGGCAAATTTGGCCCGCGCGCAGTTGTCGGCTTTGGTCGCGGCAATTTTGGCATCTGCTGCTTTTTGTTTCTCCTGTTCGGCGCGTTCAGCTTTTGCCTTCTTGTCGGCCAACAACTTGTCCACACCGGTCGGTTTGGGCAGACGGCTGGCACCGTTGGCGTCTGCATCAACCGGCTTGTCAGAAGATCCCGCGCTGGCTGCGCTGTCGTCGACTGGGCGCTGACCCGGACGCTTCAGGATACTTTTCTCAGGGACCGAGCCCGGTGGTGAGCGGTCGCTGTAAACCTTGCTGCCATCCTTGTCCAGCCATACCCATTGTGCTGCCGAGCCGAGGGGGATCAAGACAAGCAGTAACAAGCCCAGCAAGTGACGATGGTTCATGGAGATGAGTTTATGCCATGCCAGCGCATCGAGCGCAAGTGTTCGCTTGTGTGGTGGTGGTCTAAATGGCACAGATACAATCGCTGATTTGGAGCCCACACCCATGCGCCTGATTGGTAAAGCGCTCACCTTCGACGATGTCCTGTTGGTGCCAGCCTACTCCCAAGTCCTGCCCAAGGACACCTCGCTTGCCACCCGTTTCACCCGTAACATTGCCCTGAACCTGCCGCTGGTGTCCGCGGCGATGGACACGGTGACCGAGTCTCGCCTGGCCATCGCCATTGCGCAGGAGGGCGGGATCGGCGTGGTACACAAAAACATGACGGCACAGCAGCAGGCTGCCAAGGTCGCCAAGGTCAAACGTTACGAGTCGGGCGTGTTGCGTGATCCGGTGGTGATCACGCCTGAGCACACGGTGCGCCAGGTGATGGCCTTGTCAGAACAACTGGGTGTGTCGGGCTTCCCGGTCATTGACGCTGGCAAAGTGGCAGGCATCGTGACCGGGCGTGATTTGCGCTTTGAAACCCGCTATGACCTGCCGGTCAGCCACATCATGACGCCACGTGACAAACTCGTCACCGTGCCCGATGGCACCACCCTTGAGCAGGCCAAAGTGTTGCTCAATCAGCACAAGATCGAGCGTTTGCTGGTGGTCAACGAGGCTTTTCAGCTCAAAGGGCTGATCACGGTCAAGGACATCACCAAACAGACCAGTTTCCCAGCGGCAGCGCGCGATGCCCAGGGCAAGCTGCGGGTGGCTGCCGCGGTCGGGGTGGGCGAGGGCACTGAAGAGCGGGTGGAACTGCTGGCGCGTGCCGGCGTGGATGCCATCGTGGTCGATACCGCACACGGCCACAGCAAAGGTGTGATCGAACGGGTACGCTGGGTCAAGCAGAACTTTCCGCAGGTTGAAGTGATTGGCGGCAATATCGCCACCGGAGCGGCGGCGCTGGCCCTGGTGGAAGCCGGAGCGGATGCGGTCAAGGTCGGCATTGGCCCGGGTTCGATCTGCACCACGCGCATCGTCGCCGGTGTGGGCGTGCCGCAAATCATGGCTATTGACAGCGTGGCGACGGCACTTAAAGGGACCGGCGTGCCGCTGATCGCGGATGGCGGTATCCGCTTTAGCGGTGACATCGCCAAAGCGGTGGCAGCCGGAGCCAGCACGGTCATGATGGGTGGCATGTTTGCCGGCACCGAAGAGGCGCCTGGCGAAGTGATCCTGTTCCAGGGCCGCAGTTACAAGAGCTATCGTGGCATGGGCAGCATCGGTGCCATGCAGCAAGGCAGCGCCGACCGGTACTTTCAGGAGTCCAGCACCGGAAATCCCAACGCTGACAAGCTGGTGCCGGAAGGCATCGAAGGTCGGGTGCCCTACAAGGGCTCCATGGTGGCTATCGTGTTCCAGATGGCCGGCGGCCTGCGTGCCAGCATGGGTTACTGCGGTTGCGCCACCATCGAAGAGATGCAAAACAAGGCCGAGTTTGTTGAGATCACCACCGCTGGCATCCGCGAAAGCCATGTACACGACGTGCAGATCACCAAAGAAGCGCCGAATTACCGCGCTGACTAAGTTCAGATCAAAAACACCCTTTAGCGCATGTCCAATGGGCGTGTGCTGCTCTGTTTTCAGGAATCATGCATCAAAAAATCCTCATTCTTGACTTTGGTTCCCAAGTCACCCAGCTGATCGCCCGCCGGGTGCGTGAAGCGCATGTGTTCTGCGAAGTGCATCCTTGCGATGTGTCTGATGACTGGTTGCGCGCCTATGCGCGTGATGGGCAGCTCAAGGGCATCATCCTGTCAGGCAGTCACGCCAGCGTCTATGAAGAAAGCACCGACAAGGCGCCGCAGCTGGTGTTTGAGCTGGGCGTGCCGGTACTGGGCATTTGCTACGGCATGCAAACCATGGCGCACCAGTTGGGCGGCGTGGTCACCAGCGGGCACCAGCGTGAGTTCGGTCATGCCAACGTGCGTGCGCACGGGCACACCGCTTTGCTTGAGGGCATTCAAGACTATGCCACATCGATGGGTCACGGTATGTTGCAGGTGTGGATGAGCCACGGCGACAAGGTCACCGAATTGCCACCCGGTTTCAAGCTGATGGCCAGCACCGACAGTTGTCCGATTGCCGGCATGGCCGACGAAGAGCGGCGTTTTTACGCGCTGCAGTTCCACCCTGAAGTTACCCATACCAAACGCGGTGCTGCGATTCTGGAACGTTTTGTACTGGAAATCTGTGGCACGCGGGCTGACTGGATCATGGGCGACTACATCAGCGAGGCGGTGGCCAGGATTCGCGAGCTGGTGGGTGATGAAGAGGTGATTTTGGGGCTGTCCGGCGGGGTCGATTCGTCGGTGGCAGCCGCCCTGATCCACCGCGCCATTGGTGATCAGCTGACCTGTGTATTTGTTGACCACGGCCTGTTGCGGCTGAATGAAGGCGACATGGTGATGGACATGTTTGTCGGCAAGCTACACGCCAAAGTGATCCGAGTGGACGCGGCGGACCAGTTCCTGGGCCACCTGGCAGGCGTGGCGGACCCGGAGGCCAAGCGCAAAATCATTGGCCGCGAGTTTGTAGAGGTATTTAGGGCTCAAGCGCAATCGCTGACTGAGTCAGATGCTAGCAAAAAAGGTGCAAAATGGTTGGCTCAGGGTACCATTTACCCGGACGTGATTGAGTCCGGCGGTGCCAAGAACAAAAAAGCCGTGGTCATCAAGAGTCACCACAACGTGGGTGGCTTGCCTGAGCAACTCGGTCTGAAACTGCTGGAGCCGCTGCGCGAGCTGTTCAAGGACGAAGTGCGTGAACTCGGCGTGGCACTCGGCTTGCCGCACCACATGGTCTACCGCCATCCGTTTCCGGGTCCGGGACTGGGCGTGCGTATTCTGGGTGAAGTCAGAAAGGAATACGCCGATTTGCTGCGCCGGGCCGATGCCATCTTTATCGAAGAGTTGCACAGTTTTGTCGATGAGCCCAGCGGCAAAACTTGGTACGAGCTGACCAGTCAGGCATTCACAGTGTTTCTGCCAGTCAAGAGCGTGGGTGTCATGGGTGACGGCCGTACTTATGACTACGTGGTGGCGCTACGCGCCGTGCAAACCAGCGACTTCATGACCGCGGACTGGGCTGAATTGCCTTATGCCTTGCTGAAAAAGGTGTCGAGCCGCATCATCAACGAAGTGCGCGGTATCAACCGGGTGACCTACGACGTGAGCAGCAAACCACCGGCAACCATTGAGTGGGAATAAAATATCATCATTTCAAGTCGTCTCACGCCGTCCGGATTTTCTGCAATTTACCCGCTATAACAACCAGTTAGCGTCTCATGGCGTCTCACGCCGTCCTAGTAAAGCCCGACTAAAGTGTCGGTATTGCTGACGGTATCGAGATCTGGTCCTTGAACGACCCAAGTTGATACCGTCAACTACGTTGACGGTATCGGTTGACGGTATCAGTTTACGGAGGATCAGATGCTCACTGACATGCAGTTAAGGGCGTTGAAGCCCACTGGGAAGATTTACAAGGTTGCTGACCAGCAGGGGCTCTATGTCGCTGTTACGCGGACTGGGGTTGTCAGTTTTCGGTTTGACTATCGGGTGAATGGACGCCGCGAGACCCTGGTGATAGGCAAGTACGACCCGACAGTCGGCGCCAAGAAGCCGCGCGAACTGAACGAGTTGGACTACGGCATGTCCCTGTCTCTGGCAGAGGCGCGCCTATTGATGACACGGGCGCACAGATCGATCGAGCAGGGCGAGAGCCCCTCACGTTCCAAGGTTGAGAAGCGGACCGAAGCTGCTGACGCGCTCACGTTTGGTAGTTGGGCAGAAAAGTACTTCGCAGAGGCTGATCTGGCCGAGTCCACAAAGGCCATGCGTAAGTCGGTCTATGATCGCAACTTGGCGGACGAATTTGGCCGTCTGAAACTGGAAGAAATCACCCCGGTGCGTCTGATGGCCAGATGCGAGAAAATCAAAGAGCGTGGCGCGGCAGCGCCGGCGGTCCACGCTCGCGAGATCGTGTTGCAGGTATTTCGCTTCATTCAGGCCCGCGGATTGAAGATCGATAATCCCGCCGAGTCGATTCGACCCAGTGCCATTGCCACATTCAAAGCTCGCGACAGAGCGCTGACACCAGCCGAGATTCATACCTTTTTCAAGGCGCTTGAGCAGACGGCGACGATGTCCACGTTGCGCCTAGCGGTCAAGTTCATGTTGCTGACATTGGTGCGCAAGACGGAGTTCATCGAGGCTAAGTGGGACGAGGTGAACTTCGAGACGGCAATCTGGACGATCCCGAAGGACCGTATGAAGGCAGGGCGCCCGCACAACGTGTACCTGAGCCAGCAGGCGCTCGATATTCTGGTGGCCTTCAAAACTTGCTTCAGTGCCAGTTCGTACCTGCATCCGGGACGGTACGAGACCGAGTTGCCTATCAGTTCGGCCACGCTGAACCGGGTGATCGACGCCACCGTGAAAGTGGTCCATGATCGGGGCGAAGACTTTGACCCCTTCACCGTGCATGATTTGCGGCGCACGGCCAGCACGTTATTGCATGAGGCCGGTTTTAACAGTGACTGGATCGAGAAATGCCTCGCGCATGAGCAGCGCGGTGTGCGTGCTATCTACAACAAGGCTGAGTACGCCGAGCAGCGCCGAACCATGCTTCAGGCCTGGGCTGACATGTTGGATGCCTGGATCAAAAATAGCGCCAGCGTGGTGCCCATTCGACGGGGTGCTGGCGTTGCTTGAAGTATGAATACGCTCAGTCCGAAATAGATCTACAATTTTCGGACATTACTTCTTGCAAATTGTCCGAAAAAATTATACAAATATCGGACAAGGAACCCCATGTCTGATCTCAAATCCGCCATCTCGTCGCAAATCAATGCCGCCGGTCCAGGCCATGTCTGGGTGCCGACCGACTTTGCACATCTCGGCAACCGTGATGCGATCGACAAGACGCTCCAGCGCATGGTGCTGGCGGGTGACCTGCGGCGTATTGATCGAGGTTTATACGACAAGCCCAGCATCAACCGTCTGACCCAGCGTCCCAGCACTCCCGACTATCGCGCGATTGTCGATGCCATCGCGCGGCGCGACCAACTGCGTCTGCTGGTGGATGGGATGACCGCAGCCAACGATCTTGGCCTGACGGATGCCGTCCCGGCTCGTGTCACCCTTCATACCGACGCACGTCGCCGGGCGATCAAGCTCGACAAACTCGTCATCGACTTCAAGCAAACCGCCCCCAGTCGCCTTTATTGGGCTGATCGTCCCGCCATGCGAGTTGTGCAGGCCCTACATTGGCTGAAGGACACGCTGATCTCCGACCATGACCGCATCGTGAACCGACTAAGCCAACTACTCGTCGATTCCTCCCAAGGGGCTGCGATCTGCCAGGACCTGCGCGATGGCTTCAACGTGCTGCCGGCGTGGATGCAAAGTCTGGTCCGTGATCTACCCGGTTGTGATCCACTGGGCGCCGTACCCATGACCTTGCCGGCGCCTAGCGGCGTGAAGCCCCCGGCAGATTCATCTTGGGCCAAGGGCATAAGGGGGGTCCGTTGAACCCTTCATTTCACGATGTCATCACCGCTGCCGATGGTGATCGACTCGATTTGTTTCTCGGCGCAGCCACGCGCTTGGGTACGGCGGTTCAGAACGTCGAGAAGGACTTCTGGGTCTGCTGGACCCTGGATGCCTTGTTCAACGGATTGGCTACTGGCGGACCTCGGCTCTTGTTCAAGGGGGGCACTTCCCTGTCCAAGGCCTTCGGCCTGATCTCCCGCTTCTCCGAGGACATCGACATCACGGTTTTCCGTGGCGATCTGGGACAGGCCGCTGAGGTGGCAGAACTGGACGCCTTGAGCGGCAAGAAGCGCCGGGCTCGTCTTGAAGCCATCCGGCTGGCTTGTCAAGCCTACATCGCCGGCCCATTGGCGGATGAATTCACTCAGATCGCCGCTGCCGTCATTCCCGATGGCCGCTTCCACCTGGAACTCGATCCGGACGACAAAGACGGCCAGACCCTGCTGTTCTGGTATCCCGCCGTCACGCCCACGACCAACGACTACATCCGCTCCGCCGTGAAAATCGAGTCCGGTGCGAAGTCGGCACTCGACCCCCACATTGCGGCAACGGTCACGCCATACGTTGCGCAGGACTTGCCTGCGCTGGATCTCACCGTAAGCAACGTGACCACCGTAAAGCCGGAGCGCACCTTCTGGGACAAGGTCATCATCCTGCATGGCTTGCGGCAGTGGCACGACCGTCGCGGAGAACTGCGGCACGGCGGGCAGCGCGTCTCGCGCCACTATTACGATGTGCACCAACTGATGCAGGCAACCGCATCGCCCGAGTGGCAGGCCGATCAGGCACTCGCTATCGATTGCGCTCACCACGCCAGGCTTTTCTTCGGCAGTGCCGACCTGGGGCTGGATGCCGCCCAACCCGGTACCTTCACGCTCATGCCCAGTCCGGTGATGTGTGTAGCGCTCGCCAAAGACTATGCAGCGATGGCCGGCATGGTTTTCGGAGAAGTTCCGCAGCTTGACGCGGTACTTGCCAACGTCGAGCGATTTGAACAAATCGTCAATGGGACAGCGAAGGCCGTACCGCTCGTGCCGAAGGAGTCGGCTCCGTGAACGACTATTTTAGCGACCGGGAAAATGGGCCGCGGGCGCGAACCGAGCAGGCGATTTCACCCGCCGTCTGGGCGGGCTTGGTGGCAACGGTACAGGCCCTGATCAACAGCGGAGCCTTCGGGTTACGTTTTCCCGCGCGCTGTCCCGATGGACAAGCCGTTTGCGGTTGCGATACGGATGCTCTGGCCGCTTCCGTGATTGCGGAGATGCCGGGGTTGGCTTGGCCGCTCGAAACCACGTGTCTGGTGGATGAAGGTTTCCTGTCGCAGCGAGAGCCCTTTGCGCCGGACACGCTGCTCATCATGGATTTCATCGAGTTCATCTACGCTTCGGTGGCGAAGCCGATTCCCGGGAAATACCACGATTTCTTCAGTCACCACCATTTGACCTTCGATCAGCAGTCGGGACAGGAAGAGTTCCGGGCGACCGTAAATCGTATCTTTTCGCGCAACGGCGTGGCCTTCGAGATGTTGTCGACCGGCCGCATCGTGCGCGTGCTTCCGCCGGTGCTTGGGGACGATTTGAAGCGGACAATTTTCCGGACTGGAGACCGGACCCTCGATAACATGCTGGAGGAATGTCGGGCCAAGTTTTCTGACCGGAATCCTCTGGTGCGGCGCGAGGCCTTGGAGCGCTTGTGGGATGGGTGGGAGCGGCTCAAGTCTCTTGCGGACCCCGGCGACAAGAAGAGATCTATCAAGATCATTCTCGATGCCACCGCCGTAGAGCCATCACTCCGGGCACGAATGGAGGAAGAGGCGACAGAACTGACGTCCATCGGAAACAGTCATCTCATTCGTCATTCAGAAATCAACCAAGTGCCAGTCATCGACGTGGATCAGGTCGACTATCTGTTTCATCGCCTGTTCGCGATGATCCAGTTGGTATTGAGGAAAAAGGGCTCCGCATGAGAAATGATCCGGGGCGGCGGGGCTTGGTTGTGGAAATGTTGGCTGGGTAGCCGGCCACACGCTTGCAACCTACACCATCAGCGTTAGGCTGAATCCAGGAGGCAGAAATGAGAAAACTCATCTTCATGGTTTTCATCGCGCTGGGCGCGCTGATCGGCTTGATCGCTGCTGCGAATGCCGATTGGGGAACCCGCCTTGTGATGATGGGCGTCGGCGCACTTTTCGGAGCGCCCATTGGCGGGGCTCTGGCTAGCATGGGCAGGAAGGAGCGGCCGCGTCTCGAATGGGACGAGAATCCACTTCCTGGGATGGGCTCCACGCCGAAGGATTTGGCCGCGAACTACTGGCGCGACAAAGGCCACCCACCATTCATGAAGCCGTCTGAAGCTGAACCCGACAAGCACATGTTCGACCCGGATAGACTCGGCTGACTACTTTCGCAACAAGTCCTTAACTACCTCTTTGGCATTGTCGAGTGTTGCTGCGGCGTCCTTGCCGACCTGCTTGCCTGACTGCACCAGGAGTGATTTCTTCGATGCAAGCGTTCCGTCATCGGTCTTGATGATCTCCGCCTTGGCGTCGAAGTCTGCACGGCTCGATTCTGCATCGGTGCGGATTTGATCCCCGTGGGTACGAATCTCGTCTCGAATGGGCGATACCGTAGGAGCGGTTCCCTGCGACGGCTTGACGTTCCCAAACCGTGAGGTCTGTTGTCGGTTGGATTGGTGCAGGCCGGCGATGTCGGGCATCAGCGCGGCATCACCCTGTTGATGCACATGTTGCTCCCGGATGTCTCCAAAGGAGGCTGGCAGTGCGGTACCGTCGGAGAACACCCGATTCGGGCGAAGAGACTGTCGCGCCAATTCCGACTCCATCAAGGTATGTGCCGCGGCGCTGCTGCCGCCGTATTGCTCCGCGTAGCGCATAAACATCTCCAGGTTGTGAGGGTCCTGAGCGATGTCGATGGAGATGGCTTCCCCTTTCTCGTGGGCCGCCGACACGCGTTCAGCGAAGGCCGTACGATCAGCGAGGCTCGCCTCGGCGCGCTCTGATCGTGCATGCGTAGAGGCAAGCCGGGCAGTCATGTCGTGTGCTTCGCGGGAATCGTTGGCGATCATGCTCATGAAGCTGGCATCGCGCGACACCCTGTCGCCGAACTGTTTGAACTCCGCCAACTGTTCGCTGCTCATGCTGCCCAAGACCTTTTGTTCCTGGGCCGATAAGCCAGACAGGTAACTCTTGTCCGCGCTGGCGTTCAGGCGGCCTCCAACTGCGCCAGCGTTTAATCCCAGGTGGCCAGCGGCTCCGAACGCGATACTGGCAACTTGAGATTGCGATAATCCAGTGCTGTCGGCCACACTTTTTGATATCTGATCAAGCCTGTTCAGTGTTTCGCCCATCTGCTCGAAGCTGCTGGACGTAGAGCCACTGCTGCTGCGCGATGAACGAACTTTGGTTAGGCCACGAGTGAATGCGTCCGACAAGATGGCCGAGCGCTCAGTGCTGGCCGCGACAGCCTCGTTGCGCGCGGCGTCAGCCTGCCGGCTCGCCTGCACCACGTCCTGCTCGGACACGCGCATCGAGACCATTCGGGATGCAAATCCCTGGTTGCGCAGCAGGCTGACGGCGGTTCGCCCAGTCAGCGCATTCGACGAGAAGGTGTTCCCGCTTAGATCGTTCTGCCAGTTGCCCATGAAGGCGGAGGTGCGGTTGGGCGCCAGTTGCATCTGGTCCATCCCCACGTTCCCCATGGAAACGTTGCCGACGGTAGAGGCGGACGTTCCTCCCGAGATCATCGCCTGCAGGCCCGACAGGCCACCGACCAGGGCCGTCCCGAAGTTTTCCATGCGCTTCAAGGCTGCCCACGCGATGAAGGGGATACTGATCGCAAGGTACCCAACCACGGCCTCGCCCGAGATCGCCCGCGAGTAGATCGTCGAGGCGGTCTGCAGGGCCAGCGCCTTGGTACCGGTGCCCAGGTCCGCCGCAGCCGCCAGATCGTAGGCCGCGTAGATCGAGGCCATGTAGTTGAGGATGGCGTAGAGCGGCGGCCAGAGCTGGATCCAGATGAGCACGGCGGCGTAGCCCTTGAAGGCCAGCATCGTCTCGCGACCGCTGGTGAGCAGGAGCAGCAGCACGAAGAGCGGGAACATCGCGTAGGTCACCGCCTCGACCACGTTCCTGAAAACCGGCAGGGCCTGCTCGGCCACCTTGCCGTAGTTGAGCCAGGTCGCGTTCTGCTGGGCCACCGCCTGAGCCCGGCCCACTGCCAGCACCATGGCCGCCGGATCATTGACCTTCTGACCGACGATCTTGCTGGTGTCCTCGATCGCATTGAGCACCGCGTTCTGTCGGATGAGATCGGCCGCCGTGGCAGCGGCGGTGGCGATGCTGTTCTTGAGATAGGCCTGCTGGATTTGCCCGGCGATGGCCGCCGCAGCTGCGGCTCCCGGCAAGGTCGGGTTGAGCTGGAAGGCGAGCCGCCCCTGGATGCGGGTGATCTGCGCCGGCAGTCGCCCATTGAGGCTCTGGTACACGTTCGGGCAGGTATCGACGCTGACGCTGCCGCCCGCGGCGGTCAGCGTGCTGAAGCGCGCCGGATTGGGCGAGGCCATCAACGGCCAGACATCGTCCGACGCGGAAAACGTGGCCGGATCGAGGGTGCCGTCGATCAGGTCATAGGTGGTGCAGTTGTGGATAAAGTTGATGAGGTCGGTGCGGAACGCCGGGTCCTGGAACAC